>CBDUBU010000270.1:0-5769 GCA_965365465.1 uncultured Rhodothermaceae bacterium | reverse complement strand
CAGAGCGGCTTTTGAAGCGGCGCAATCAGCGTGAAAGAGCCGGCAGGCCCGGCGGCGCTTGTGAAATTTGCGGACGCGCTCCGGCCCGTTTGCAGGCAACCTGTCCCTGCAATATTTTGGACCTGCCTGTCTTTTTTCTCCGTACGGAAATTTTTCAGGCTCCTGCATCCGGCGCACGGAAGCGCAGGCATTTCCCCATGGCCGACCTGATCCGCCATCACTTCAGCCGCAAGGTTTCGTCCTTCAAGCGCCGTACTGCCTGAAAACGTGCCGCGCGCAGGATGCAGCGCATGAGCGCCCTGTCAGGCGGCGCGTCCCGTAGTTTGACTGGAAGGCCATTCAAGGGTTCGGCGCCCGCTGAGCGCGCGCCGGCAACGATTTCTCTCACCCCAACCCTTACGGCAACGTCTATGAAACGGGAAATGCTGCTCTGCAGCCTGCTCGTGATCGTGTTTGCTGCGCCCGCCGCCGCACAGATCACCTTCGATGCCTCCGATCTCGAAAGCTTGAGAGGGACGCACGTGCAGACCAACGTCCATCTCATGGATGCCGGGGGCTACCCGGCGCTCTCCGCGATTCTGGACGCGAAAGGCGCCAACCAGACCTACAACTTTACCCCGTTCACCTACACCCTGACAGGGGTCGAGTATGACGTCCTGCCTTCGGCGGCAGGCACGCCCGGCGAGGCGGACCCCCTCTTCGGAAGCGCCAATTACGTCCAGAAGCAAAACACGGGGGGTGGTTTCTACGCCTATTACGACCTGAACGGCGCAGGCTTTTATCTCCTCGGATCCATTTTCGTCGAGGGGGCGGATGCAAACGGAAACGGCATCCTGGACCAGTCAATCCAGCGGAACGCTCCTGCCGATCCAACCTACGAGTTCCCCCTGACGGAGGGAAGCGCCTGGAGCCGCGAGGTCGTCAGCACCGTCGAAGGCTTCGGCTCGTCGTCCCAGACGACGAGCACCGTAGATTTTGCCGTGGAGGGATGGGGCACGCTCCGCACGCCCGCCGGCAGCGCGCCGGCCCTGCGCCTCCGCAAGACGCTTGCGGTGCGCGGCGACGGCATCCAGGGCTACACGACCACCTCGTATCTCTTTATCACCCGGCGCATGATGGGCGCCAGCATCATCCTCGACGCTCAGGGCCAGGTGCTTGCCGCCTCGTACAATGACGACGGAAAAGGGACGACGGCTGCTGAGGAGCCGCCCCTGTATGGTTTTCGGCTCGACCAGAACCAGCCCAATCCGTTCAGCAGCGCGACGCGCATCACGTTCGCGCTGGAGCAGCCCGGCCACGCCACGCTGCGCGTGTTCGACGTGATGGGCCGCGAGGTCGGCAGGCTGGTGGATGACGACCTCCCGGCGGGAAACCATGCGACCAGCTTCCGGAATGACGCGCTCGCCGCCGGCGTCTACTTCTACCGGCTTCAGGTGGGCGAGCGGACTTCCGTCCGCCCGCTCATTCTGCAACGGTGATCCGTGTTCCGCACAGGAAAAGAGATGAAGAAACGCCTGCGCAAGAAGCTGTACAAGGGTGAGTTTCAGGAACTCGGCTTCAGCCTGCGCCTCCGGATCAGGCCGGGCCTCGACGAAACGGCGCAGGAACGGATCTTCGACGCTTTTCTCCTTGAAGCCGTCGAGGCGCGCCGGCTGGCCTTCGGCGGCGGCGGGCAGGAAGGAGCATGGGACGGGTTCGTGACCCGAACGGGTCGCGGCAGCGCCTCGGAGGAAGACCGGGCGGCGCTGACCCACTGGCTGGACGACCGACCGGAGGTCGAGGACTATGCCATCGGCCCCCTCATTGATGCATGGTATGCCGCCTGAACAGGAAAAGTCCGGCTCCGGGCGCCGCCGCAGTAACCTTCGCTGAAACGCTCCGTAAGACCCGCTCGCGGTCTTTCCCTATCGGCAACCAGGCAACCTCTGAACGATGATTGAACGCATCGATCCGGCGAATCGCGTGACCGGATTCGTCACGACTGCGATCGGGCTGTGGCTCGCCGTCGCTGTTGGCATCGGCTTGTCCGGCGCGTACTACCATGCGTCCGCTCCGGTCGTCGGGGCGACCAACGGCGTGCTCGTCACCGTCACGCTGCTGGCGCTTTTTCTGATCCGGCCCCTCCGGGTCTGGGCGCAGCGCGTCTCTCTCCGGTGGCTCGTGCTCTACCATGCCGTCCGGTTCGTCGGCCTGGCCTTTCTCGTGCTGCACGCGAGCGGCGCGCTCCCGGCGGCCTTCGCCGTCAAGGCTGGCTGGGGCGACATTGTCGTGGCGGCGACCGCGCTGGTCGTGGCCTTTGCCGCGATCCCGGTCACGAGCCGGGGCCGGTGGTGGACCGTCCTGCTCTGGAACGTGTTCGGCCTTTTCGACATTCTGATGGTGCTCGGAACGGGGATGCGCCTCGGCCTTGCAGATCCCGGTCAACTGGCGGCCATCACAGCCTTCCCGATGAGCTTGCTCCCAACCTTCATCGTGCCGCTGGTTATCGTGACGCACGTGCTGATCTTTATCCGGCTGTGGGAGACGCGGAACGAAAGGCGTTTCCGCTAGACCCGTTTGCCATCCTGTAGCCTATGCCTGAGCCGAAAAGCAGAAAGACTGAACTTCTGGCCTTGAAGAACCTGGGGCCGACGAGCGTGGCGATGCTGAACGAGATTGGCGTTTACACACGGGCCGATCTGGAAAACATGGGCGCCGTGATGGCCTACCGCATCCTGAAGCATCAGCAAAAAGGAATAACGCTCAATGCCCTCTATGCGCTCCACGGCGCGCTATGCGGCGCCCGCTGGGATCAACTGAGTGCGGACGATAAGGCCCGGCTGCGCCGGGAAGCAGAGGAAGTAAAGGTCAGCGCCGGAAAGGCCCACCCTTCTTGAGCCGGGCGGGCCTTTTCGCTGCGTTCAGCCTTTTGCGCTTTCCTCAATCGTCCTCGCTCGCCAGACCGACCTCAACGGCTTCCCGGCGGCTGTTTTTCTCCTTGTAGTCTATCTCTACCTCGACGCCGACGCTCAGGTCGGAAAGACCGTTCAGGCTGCCTTCAAACTCCGTCTTGTCGGTCACGGCATACTCTATTCCATCGACGGTCAGCGAGCTTGCGCCAATGGCCTCGACAACGCCTTTCACCTCTTTCTCGTTGCTGAAGGGATTGATGTCTTCCAGGGCGTCGCATCCGGCCACTCCAAAGGCGAAAAGCAGCGCCATTAACATTGTAAGGGGTGCGTGTAGTCTTTTCATAAAGTATGCCTCTCTGGTTTGAAAACATGAAGGGGTTTCAGCCTGAGACCCATGAGGAGCGCAGAAGGCGTAATGCAACCCTGAAAAACGCGACGCGCTAATTCAGATCCGTCAGTTCCATGCGCGCATTGTCTTCCTTCGGTTTCACCTCCAGCGCGACGCCGATGTTCGGGCAGTAGTATTTGTACTCCAGCACGGCAGGCTCGAGAGGAGTGGTGTCTTCGGTCTTTACGCAGTTCGTAAAGCTTCCGTAAGGGACCGTCACTGACTCGTTCACGGCGAGCACCCTGGCCCGGTCCTCGGCTTCTCCCGCGTAAAACTCCTGCTGGTAAGCCTGCCCCACAGTGGGCGTTGCCGGCATGATGACGCCAGGCTCCGCGCCGTCAACCCCGGCTTCCCACGACCCTGCCGTACTCACGACCTGCCCATCCTCGTACTCCTTTGAGTCTTCTCCGAGATACCAGACATTGCCCGCCTGATCCTGCGCGTACCAGTCGAACGTGTCCTCGATGAGTTCGCCGTCGAGAAAGACCTGATCATGCACCACAGTTGTCGTTACGCCGGCCACCACACGGGTTTCGGAGAGCACCTCGACGGTGATGGTTTCCAGCCCGTCTTCCGTCTGCCCGGCGTACTGATGCACCTTGCCCGGCTCCAGCGGGTAGTACGGATTGGTGACGCTTGCCACGAACTGACCCGGATTGAAAGTCGGGTCATAGGTGAAGGTAAAGGAGCCTCCTCCAGGCGTTTTTGCTTCGATCTCAAGCGCCAGGCGCGTTCCGCCGTGCTCCTGATACTCGATCGATACTTCATCCCCGACGGAGATCCCGGCGAGGCTTTCGATGCCTTCAAACTTTGTTACGCCGTTGACCTCGTACCGCATTGCGTCGACGATGAGGTAATCGGTTCCCACTTCTTCGACCACACCTTCGGCCTCCTTTTCATTCCCTAGCAAATCGCCTACCACGTCGCAGCCCGAAGCAGCGAGCATGAGGGCGGCCAGGGTCAGGCCGGTTAACAGGAACAGGGTGAAAGTTTTCATGGATGCCTCGTTTCAGGTTGGTAGTGCGGCTTGCAAAGAGTGTGAAGAGGCGTTCGAACGCGCTTTCCCGGTGAATTCAAGGATAAGACCCCTTGCCGTCGCTCCACCCGTAACCCCGTTGCAACAAAGGCGCATTTTCATTGCCGGAAGCTGCTTCCGCATCTACAGGCGCGGGTCAGGATATGGCTGAAGGACAGGAAGCAGCGCTGCGCCGGTGGAGAAACAGGTTGCCGGAGCATGGCAAGCATAACAGGCCAGTGCGGAGTCTGGTGCGTCGGATCAGGCATTGAACATGCGCTGCGGACGCATAGGAAAAAGGGCCGGAGCTACGCTGCAAACGACGGGAGGGCGCCTTATGTAAGGAGGCAGCAGTCATATTCACATCCAGAACCAGAGGTCACCTCATGGATCGAAAAGAAGAGGGTGCGCCGGCGAAGCAGCGGGAAGGCAGCGCGCCGACACAGAAAAAAGCGTACGTCACGCCGGGACTCAAGCGCTTCGGAAAGCTTCCGGAGATCACCGGGTTCACGTTCTGAGGCGCCGCCGGGCGGGCGCGTCCTGCAAGCAGGGGCGCCCGCCTCCTTTTTCCTGTCGCGCGCGGAGATCTGCTTGGAAACACACACTTACCGCTTCCACGACATCGGGGTCGGGTTGCACGCGGAAACGCCCTCCGGGGCGGCAGCTCTCCGGGACATTCTCGAACGGCTGGGGTGGACCCCTGCTTTCCCTCCGGCGCCGGAGGAGATCATGCTTTCCTTTTCGGAAGGCGCGCCCCCGCCGCCGGGCGAGGCGGTGGAAGCCGCCCGGCTCGAGGGCGGCATCACGGCGTGGCGGCTGGGCGACCGGCTCTGGCTGACGCACGCCCATTCCGTCGTTTTCCTGGAACCGGCTTCCGGAACGGGCCGCGCCGCGCTCGACCCCATGCTCTTCTGCGACCCCGGCGCCCGCAGGACGCTCACGACGCTGCTCGTGGTGAGCCTGTTCATCCTGCTGCGCCGCCGCCGGTTTTACCCGTTGCACGCGGCCGCCCTCTGCCGCGAAGCGGCCGGGGTGTTGCTGATCGCGCCCGGCAGCAGCGCAAAATCGACCCTGGCCTACGGCCTCGTCCGCCGGGGGTGGCAGTACCTCTCGGACGATTCGGTGCTGCTGCGACCGGGCGAAGCGCAGGTCGAAGCCGCAGCCTTTCGCAAAAACTTCAGCCTGGATGCCGGGGCGCGGGCCGTCTTTCCGGACCTCGCCTTTCACTGGGACGCGCTCGATGCGGCCAAGCGGTGCGTCCACATGGAGGCGGCCTTTCCGGATCGCTTCGCCGCCTACTGCACGCCGCGCGTGCTGCTGTTCCCCGAAATCGCCGACCAGCCGGAAAGCGAACTCTCTCCGGTAGGCAACGGGGAGGCCCTGCGCCGGGTGATGCGCCAGAGCGCCCTGCTCACGCTCGAACCCGACCTGGCCGCTGCCCACCTGGACGCGCTGGAGCGCCTCATCAGACAGGC
>CBDUBU010000269.1:0-5770 GCA_965365465.1 uncultured Rhodothermaceae bacterium | reverse complement strand
GGCCAACGAGCAAATTGCAGGACTTGTCGAGGAGGGGGACTACATTCCGGGCGTGGACCCCTTTGATCCGTTCGAGGTGGCAGACCGCGCCATGGCATCGGTGGAGCGGTTTGAACAGGCGGCCATTGCCTTTCAGGAGATCATGCTGGATGTGCAGCAGGGAGAAGGCACGATTGGCAAGATCATTTACGACCCGACGCTCTACAACAACTTCGTTGAAGCCACCAACGAAACGGAGCGGTTGATGGCTAGTCTGGGGGATAACGCCGAGGCGCTCGTGCAACTGGCCGGGCAGGCCACCGAAGGCGTCAATTCGATTCTTGCAAAGGTGGACCGGGGTGAAGGAAGTTTTGCCATGCTGCTGAACGATCCGGGGGTTTACAACAAGTTTCTCTCGACGGCAGATACGTTGCAGGTCATTTCAAACGACCTGCGCGCCATCACCACGAGTGCAGAGCACGCCGCAAACTGGGGAGCGCTCGGGGCGATCCGGTTTGCCGAACTGATGGAAGCAGCCAAGCACAACTGGCTCTTCAAGCGTTACTTCGAGGAGCGCGGGTATATGGAAAAGGCCCCCTTCGAGGTGCGCGAGCGCGCCATCATGCAGAGCTACCAGAAGCTGGAGGCCAAAGAGCGGGAATTGTACGAATGGGAGCAGCGCCTGAAACTGCGGGATGCCGCATTGCCGGTTCCTGAAGCGGCAGAACCTACCGCTGTTGCGCCTCTGGAGCAGACGGAACAACCCCCGATTTCAAACAACCAGTAGCTACAGGTTCCGGTCAGATGCAGGACGGGGACATACCGAAACGCGCGCCGCTGCAACAGCGAAGCACAGCCTTCGAGACGGCCCTAATGACGGGCGGCATCGTGCTGTTCCTGGCGCTGCTGTACGAAATGCACACGCTCCCCGTCGAGGGACGCTTTCTCACCCCCCCTCTGACCGCAGCAGCCGGCGTGATCCTGTTATGGCCGATTCGCAAGAACCAGGCCGTGAAAGCCCTGCTGCTGGCCGGCGGCTTCCTGCTGACGTTGTGGTTTCTGGACAGGCTGAGCGGCGTCCTGTTTCCTTTCGTGCTGGTGTACGTGCTGGCTTACCTCTTCGACCCCAGCGTGTCCTATGTCCGGGAACGTTTCGGCGTGCCGCGCTGGATATCCTCCCTGCTCGTGACCCTCGTGGTCGTTGGCGCCGTTGCGCTGGTCGTGCTGATGCTGGCGCCCAGCCTCGTCAACCAGTTGGAAGACCTGGCGGCGCGCACCCTTCTCAGTCTCGGGGACCTGCGTCAGTGGCTGTCGGAATCCACGTTGCTGGACAGTCTGGAAGAAGCCGGCCTCCTGGAAAAGGATGCCCTGATCGCCGAAATCATGGCCGCGATCCAGGAACAGGCGTCTATCGTGGCAGGCGGCATTCCTGCCATCGTGCAAGGGCTGATCGGCTATATTGGCTCGGTGCTAGGGCTGATTACCATAGCAACCATCATTCCCGTCATTCTGTATTACACGCTCAAGGACTATCCTTTCATCAAGCGCCGGCTGGTGGGGCTTTTCCCGACCTTTGGCGGACAGCGCGAGTATCTGGTAAAAATCGGAAGCGTGGTCGGCAGCTATTTGCGCGGGCAGCTCATAATCAGCGGCATCGCAGCCTTCAACGTCTCGGTGGCGCTGATGCTGTTCGATGTCCCGTTTGCATTGCTGATCGGCCTGCTCGGCGGCGTTCTGAACCTGATTCCGAGCCTGGGTATCATCATCACGAACGTCATCGGTATTCTCATCGCCATCACGTTCGGCGATCCGTGGCTGGTCAAGGCTCTGATCGTCTTTCTCGTGCTGCTGGGTGAGTCCATTCTAGAGCAAACCGTGCTTACACCCAAGATCCTGAGCACGCAGGTGGGCCTGCATCCGGTTCTGATTCTCCTGTCGCTGTTCGTGTTCGGCTATTTCCTGGGTCTCTTCGGGCTGCTTATTGCCGTTCCCGTTACCGCGCTGCTGATGACGTTCTACAAATCTTTCCGGCATGAACTGACGCTTGAGCTGGCTTCCGGGAACACCGCCGGCCCAAACCGAAGGCTGTTCCGCAGACATTTTCTCCGCAAGCCCGTCGCCTCGGCAAAAGAGGAAGCCCTTCAACCGGAGCCGGAGCAAAGCATGGCAGAGCAACCGCCGCCCGGATAGCTGCTCCTCGCCAGACCCACAGGCTGTTTCTACGTATTCAGGCATCACCCCCTCATCTTTATGCGTTTTATTCTGGAGGGCCGCGACGCGGGGACGCAGGCGCGCGCCGGCAGGCTCGAAACAGATCACGGTCACATCGAAACACCCATCTTTATGCCCGTTGGCACCGTGGGAAGTGTGAAAGCCGTAGAGCCGCGCGAACTGCTTGGCGATGTGCAGGCCCAGATCATCCTCGGCAATACCTATCACCTGTACCTGCGCCCGGGAACGCCGCTCCTGGAGCAGGCAGGAGGGCTGCACCGGTTCATGCAATGGCCGGGGCCAATCCTTACGGATTCCGGCGGGTATCAGGTTTTTTCGCTGGCGGAGCGGCGCAAGATTTCCGAAGACGGCGTGCGTTTTCAGAGCCACATCGACGGCTCCCGCCACCTGTTCACACCTGAGTCCGTCGTGGACACGCAGCGCAGCATCGGCGCCGACATTATGATGGCGCTCGACGAATGCCCGCCTGGCGACGCTCCGGAAAGCTACGCCCGCACGTCGAACGATCTCACCATTCGCTGGGCGAGCCGATGCCAAAAGCGTTTTGCAGAGACGGAGGGCCTGTACGGTCACCATCAAGCCCTGTTTGCCATCGTGCAGGGCGTCGTATATCCGGAGGTCCGCCGCGAATCAGCGAGGCGGCTGGTGGAAATGGATTTCCCCGGCTATGCCATCGGCGGACTTTCCGTAGGTGAACCGGCGGTGCAGATGTACGATATGGTAGAGGTGGTGTGCCAAGAATTGCCCGAACAGAAGCCCCGGTATTTAATGGGCGTCGGCACACCGGAAAATATTCTGGAAAACATCGCACGCGGCATCGATATGTTCGACTGCGTCATGCCCACCCGCAACGGGCGCAACGGGATGCTTTTCACGACCCACGGGGTCATCAATATCCGCAACAAAAAGTGGGAAAGTGATTTCTCCGCGATAGATCCAGGACTGGATCGGTACGTGTCCCGAACCTTTTCAAAAGCCTACCTGCGTCATCTTTTCGTTGCCGGTGAGATTCTGGGCTTGCAGATTGCCTCATTGCAGAACCTGTGTTTTTACCTCTGGCTGGTCCAGGAGGCGCGCCAAGCCATTCTCGAACAACGCTTCGTCGCATGGAAGGCAAGCATACAGCCCTTTGTAAGCCGCAGGCTGTAGCCTGTTGTCAGGATGACCAGCGCCGAGAGCAGCGTGGAGCCGGCAGAGGGAAGCGCCGGGACTGAGAGGGGACGAACCTCCCCAACCATCGCGCGTTAGAGCCTCGCTCTGTCAGATACAACCAGTCATTCCATGCGGAAGTTTGATGTTCCTGCGTTTTATGGCAGCCCGATCATCTCCAGGATCAAGGAGGCCCGACGGATCACGGACCCGCGCAAACGCGACCTGACCCCCTCGGTGCTTGATTTCGGCCCGGTTCGGTTCAAGATCGCACGCCACTTCGGGTTCTGCTATGGCGTAGAAAACGCCATTGAGATCGCATACCGTGCGCTCACAGAAAATCCTGGACGGCGGGTTTTCCTGCTGTCCGAGATGATTCACAACCCGCATGTAAACGACGATCTGCGCCGCCGCGGCATCCGGTTTCTGCGCACGACAGCAGGGGAGCAGCTTATTCCTTTCGAATCCCTGACCCCGGACGATGTGGTCATCATCCCGGCGTTCGGCGCCTCCCTGGAGGTGCGCGACGTGATGAACCGGCTGGGGCTTGAGGGATACCTGTATGACACGACGTGTCCCTTCGTCGAACGGGTGTGGAAAAAGAGCAGCCAGATCGGAAAAAAGGACTATACGGTAGTTGTGCATGGCAAGCGGCAGCACGAAGAAACCAGGGCGACCTTCTCGCACGCCCGCCGGGATGCGCCGGTCGTTGTAGTGCGTGGTCTGGAGGAGGCGACAGACCTTGCGCGGGTGATTCGGGGAGAGGCCCCGGCAGAGTTCTTTCATGAACGGTTCGAAGGTCGGTATACGGAAGGGTTCGATCCGGCTGCCGATCTACAACGCATCGGCGTGGTCAACCAGACGACCATGCTTGCCACAGAGACGCAGGAGATTGCCGCGCTGTTACGACAGGCTGTTATCGACCGCTACGGGGACGAACAGGTTCAGGAGCATTTTGCGGATACCAGCGATACGCTGTGCTATGCCACCTATGAGAACCAGAGCGCTACGACAGCCCTCATCGAAAGCGGCGCAGACCTCGCACTGATCGTAGGAGGGTACAACTCCTCAAATACCAGCCATCTGGTCGAGTTGAGCGAGCAGCGTATGCCTACCT
Organism: uncultured Rhodothermaceae bacterium; assembly: GCA_965365465.1. Taxonomy (GTDB): domain Bacteria; phylum Bacteroidota; class Rhodothermia; order Rhodothermales; family DASSAV01; genus CBDUBU01. The sequence continues at coordinate 1,293 of CBDUBU010000269.1, read as the reverse complement.
ATTTCATACGGGATGCCGAAGAAATGATTTCTCCACAGCGCATCCGGCATTTTGACATCCATACGAAGGTAGAAAAGGAAACGGAAGACTGGCTTCCCCCCGTACGTCCTGTTGAGATCATGCTGACGGCAGGAGCATCCTGCCCGGATGCGCTGCTGGATGAGGTCGTTCGCCGCGTGATCGGCTGGTATGACGATGCGTACACGGTTGAAGCCGCGCTCGCTCCTTTCGATGAGGCAAGGGTCTCATAAGTTCACTTTGAAAACAATATGACCAATAGCCATTCGATTTGCAGCACAGGCCATTCCTTTTTTGAGATTCACGCTGACGACGGGAGATGGTATCAGGAGTGGTTTGACCGCGACGAGTACGAAGTCGTTTACAAGCAGCACGACGCGACGGAAGCCGAGCGGGTGATCGACCTGCTCGAACGGGTGGTTCAGCCGGTTCCCGGCAGTTCGGTTCTCGATGTAGCCTGTGGAAGGGGGCGTCATGCGCGGAGCCTGGCCCGCCGAGGGTTTCAGATTACCGGCACGGATCTTTCGGCGCGAGCCATCGCGCAGGCGCGCGAACGCGCCCGCATGGAGGGCCTGCGCATCCGTTTCATCCGCCGGGATATGCGCGATCCGGTATGTGATGCGTGCTTCGACGGCGTCGTGAATCTCTTTACGGCGTTCGGGTATTTCGAGGAGGAGGAAGCCCATTTCGACGCCGTTTCCGCCATGGCGTCCTCGTTGCGACCGGGAGGCTGGCTGTTTCAGGACTTCCTGAACGTTTCCTACGTGCTGGACCGGCTCAGACCGGAGGACACTCGTACGGAGGGGGATCTTCAGATCACGCAGCGGCGCTGGATAAAACGGAAGCGGATCAACAAAGAAATCAACCTCCGCACGAACGGAGAGGTCACGACCTTCATGGAGTCCGTTCGCCTGTTGCGTCTGGAAGATTTTCAGGCGCTGTACCAAGCCGCCGGACTAGAACTGGCAGCGACATACGGTGATTACGAGGGAGGCCCTTTCACAGCCGATTCTCCCCGGCTGATCCTGTATGCCCGGAAGCCGAACCCGGCGGAATGAGGCTTTGCAAAGGAATCCGCGTATGCGTAAGCGCCTCCTGATCACCGTCTTTTTCACGTTATTCCTGACCGTTTCGGGATGCGACCTGTTCAGCCCGCGCACGCCGGAGTCTCCCCTGAGTGAAGGCGGCACGTACCAGCAACCCGACACGCCGGATGCCGTCATCGAAAACATCCGTTCCGCGATCGCGGAGATGAACACCCTGAACTACCGGCGG
>CBDUBU010000268.1:0-5818 GCA_965365465.1 uncultured Rhodothermaceae bacterium | reverse complement strand
CCTCCACTCCCGGCTGCTCGAACGCGCCGTGGGTTCGCGGGTCCGTTAGCCCCGGGCAGGTCACCCGCCGTTTTCCAGATGCCGCACCCGCCGCCAGTGGTAAAGGTAAACCGGTCCTGCAATGAAGGTTAGCGCCAGATTGCCGAGCAATCTTCGCAGCGCAAAACGCTGCTGGCGTTGCGCTTCGACACGAGCCTGCTCGTCGGCCATCTTTTCCAGTTCCGCCCGCGTGTAAGGGCTGCCCGATCCATCGGTCTGGCCCCGCTCTGCCAACTCCGCCGGCATGGGGCGATAAGGCTCGGTCGGGAGCGCCAGATCCAGCGCATTTTGCGTTGCCAGCACGATGCCGATGATCACCATCAGGAGCGTGGCGAAGCAAACGAGATAGTAGTAGGTTCGCCGGATGTCCCAGGCCATAAAGTCTCTCGAAAAGTGAAGTAAGGAGAAAACGAGTGAGACGCTCGGGCAGGTAACCACGGAACGCAGCCAATGTTTTTGCACAAATCCCACATCCTGCAGAACGGCGGTGCTTATCTTGGGACGCCGTTTTAGGACCCGGAGGCTGCTCTCCGTATGTCCGATGGCGCTCCGCGCCGGGCGCTTCTCTGAGCGCTTCCAGCTTTCCTTCGCAGAAAACAAAAATGGGCAGCACGTCCGAAAAACCTTTGACCGGAAAAAAATACATAGCCATCGCCGGAAATATCGGAGCCGGCAAGAGTTCGCTTACCCGTGTGCTCAGCGACTATTTCAAGTGGGAAGCTTTTTATGAGCGGGTAGACGACAATCCCTACCTGGCCGACTTCTACAACGACATGCGCCGGTGGTCCTTTAATCTGCAAGTTTTTTTCCTTTCCTCCCGCTTCAAGCACCAGCGTTATATCGAGGCAGCGCCGCATTCGATGGTGCAGGACCGGTCGATTTACGAAGATGCCGAGATCTTCGCCCGCAACCTCTACGAAATGAGCCTGATGAGCCAGCGGGATTATGACAATTATGCGGAACTGTACGCGATCATGACCTCGTATCTGCAACCGCCTGACTTGCTGGTGTACCTGCGGGCAAGCGTGCCAACGCTGGTGCGGCATATTCAGATGCGCGGCAGGTCGTTCGAGTCGAGCATTCGTATTGAGTATCTGGAGCGCCTTGGAAGTCTCTATGACGACTGGATCGACCGTTATGTGCTCGGCCCGAAAATGATTATCGATGTGGACGAATATGATTTCGTGACCCGTCCGGAAGACCGCATGACGATTATCGGAAACATCGAAAGCCGTTTGTTTGGCCTATTCCCCGATTGATTATGAAAGGCCGGGACCGGGTGAAGAAGAGGACGTTTCCGAGGGCAAAAGACCGGGCGCTGCCGGGATGCGCCGGTCGCAGGAACGACCCATCCCTCCGCCGACTTTTCGTTTTGGCGCTGGCCTGCACATACGTTGTTCCAGGCTACGCGCAGGTGCGGCCGGATACTTCAGATGCCCCCATCGATACATTGCAGGTTATCTCAGAAATGCAACCCCCGGCTGGGCCTGTGCTGCCTCGTGCTGGTTTTCCTTCAGATAGTGGGGGTTTTGCGGTGGGGGAGGCGCCGCTGGCCCGCCTGCCCTTGTTAGAGGTTACCGATTTGCTTGCGCGAGTGCCTGGCGCGTTCGTTTACGCATTCGGCGCTCCCGGTTGGCCGGACGCATGGAGCCTGTACGGACTGGCTCCTCAACAGGCAACCCTGTTATGGAATGAGCTTCCCTTTGACGACCCGCTGACCGGCCGCCCACAGTACGACCTGCTGCCTTTTACCATGCTGGAGCCGCTTCGGGTGCAATCTGCGCGGTACGGGTCGCCGGTAGCCCTATATGCCTCTACACGCCCGTTCGATAGCCCTGTGCCCTACACGGAACTGCTATACCAGAAAGGGGCAGATGGGCTTCAGGGTGTCTCTGCGGTGCATACACAGCACCGGCGGCGCAAGCTGTGGGGGCAGAAGGGAGTTCTGGGCCTGCTTGGTGGATACGTCGGGCGGGCCGCCCAGGGCGAGTACCCCGGAAGCCGCCTGCGCCGGGAACGAAAGGTGTACGGCCGTCTCCGGTATGAGCAGGTAAACTGGTCGGTTGAACTGGGCAACCTGCACAACCGGCGGCTGGTCGGCGCTCATGGGGGCGTCATTCCGCGCGGCGGCAATTTCGACTCTGTATATGAACGCTTCGGAGCTATCGTCCGGAACGGGAACGCAAGGCGACAGACGATCCGCAACGATCTCTACCTGCGCATCAACACACGCCTGATTCGCGGTCTTGCCGAACCGCTGAGCGTTATGGCGTACTGGACGGCTCAGACGTTCCGGTACCGTACAGCGCCGCAGCCCTACGAAGCAAAGACCCACCGTTATGGTTTTTCCGGCCGTCAGGATCTGCCGCTGGGGGCGCATCGTTTCCAGTTGCAACTCGAGGGCTGGGTGGATCACCTGCGTGAAAGCAACGCGCTGCCCGATTCTCTGGGTCTGGCGCACAATCAGCTTCATCTCACCCTGCGGGATACTCTTAACTTCCGGCAAACGAGCGTCATGCTGGAAGGCAGCCTTCACCGGGGCGCAGGATCGGATTCTCCCGGAGGCGCTGTCAGGGCAGCGCGGCGGTTCGGAGGGGCAGCGATTTTCGCAGAGGCATCATATGCAGGCCGTCCGGTTTCCTGGATCGAACAGTACGGGTTCGGCGGGTTTGTCCGTCCGCTGGAGGCTCCGGTTTCCGGTCGCGTGCTTCATGGCAGGCTCGGGTTGAGCGCTGCCGCCGGGGCTTTTGACGTGCTGCTCTTCGGATTCGCCGGAGGGCAAACCGATGCCATCGACTACTATGCAAGCGTGGAGGATACGGACGGCGTAGGGGACACTATGCAGGTCCTGGTTTCTGGGTCGCCGCTCCAGCAGATAGGAGTCGCGGCAGACCTGGGGTGGCGGCGTACTGCCGGGACTGGTCTCTACGCAACGGTCCAACCCACATGGATCCGGATACGCCCGTCCGAGACGTTCGCCGGAAGCAATCTTCTGGCTTCCAACTTGCCTCAGATCTTCGTGAATGGTCGTCTGGGCGCTCGCTTCCTTCTCTTTCAGGGCGACCTGGACCTCGACGTGTACGTGCAGGGACGGTTCTGGACCGAGATGACGAGCCGCACGCTTCACCCCCCAACGGGTCTTCTCATCCTGCCGGAACCGGAAGGCCGGATCTTCGGGCCTTCCGGTACGCTGGACTTGTTCGTGGAAGCGCAGGTGCGCACGGCCACACTGTTCCTGGTGTATGAAAACGTGCTGAGTGGAAGCGCGCTTCAGCCTGGAACCCTTATCGTCCCGGTCTATCCGTTGCCGGAGCGTCGCTTTCGGTTCGGTGTGTTCTGGCCTATCAAGAACTAGCGCTCCGGGGCGCGCTGTCCGCCGATTACACCTCTGGAGCGCCGTCCACTTCACGGATCCGCAGATTCCGGAAGCGATAGACCTGACCTTCCTCGCCGTGATGCTGGATCCCGATATAGCCCTCCCTGTCCATGGTGTCGGCGTAGGCGGTTGTGAGCACGTCGTTTACCCAGATCTTGAGGCTGTCGCCGGCGGCCTGGATGCGATAGCGATTCCATTCGCCTTCCTTGAGCGCATTGCCGGCCTGCGCGCGAAAAGCAGCGATAGACATCGAATCCTCACGTACGGGATGGAGCCATTGACGGCGTCCTTCATCGTACAGTCCACCAGACCACGCCCGCTCGGAAGGATCGACCTCGGCCTGGTACCCGTACACCTTGTTAGGCTCCACGTGGGCGCGAAACATGAACCCTGAATTGGCCTTCCCCTCCGGCATCATGATCTCGCCCTCAAAGACAAAATCACGGTGCGAGCGCTCGGTAACCAGAAAGAATTTTTCGTCTGCCTTGAGGTGGATTTCTCCATCTTCTACCCACGCCTCGCCCCAGTCATAGGGGTTGTTCCACCCCGCAAGGGTTTCTCCATCGAAAAGAGGTTGCCAGTTTTCCGCTTCCTGGGCGGACAGCGTCGCTCCTTCATCCGCCTGCTCGCAGGCGGCAACCAGTAGGGTAGCGAGCAAAAGGCTGGAGAGGATAAAGCGATATTTCATGGTGATTGCCTCAGATGTAAAAAGGGATCGGATTCTGTAAATATACGCTGCGCAAAAATACACAGAGATGCAACGATTGCATCTGATCTTCGAAACGAACCACTGAGAGCGCCCGCCGACTAAAACCTTCAGGCAAAACTCCCGTCTAAGAGGCTGCTGCAACCGCCATAAACCCGGATGTAAACGCATGGAAACACTTCTTCCTGTACCCGCAGTTAGCCTTCCTTCCTCCTACGAGCGACAGGCATACCGGGAAATTCAGAGATGGAAAGCTCCTGACATGGGCTGGTTTGGAAAGGCAATGAAACAGATCAACCGCGCTGCCGGGAGCATGACGGATCTGATGCGCAAGGTTCCGGGAGTAGACTGGACCATCGACAATGTCATATCGGGATTGCTGCGGCTCACCAACGAAATCGTGCAGGATTTTGTGTGGCGCGACATCATTCATAGTGAGTTCCGAAAGGCCGGACTCGCCGTACAGAACAGGGAAGATATCCTGAAACTCGACCTGAAAGACATTGATCGGGTTATGGAGGGACTGGACACGAAGTATCGTGCGGTTGCTGCTGCGGAGGGCGCCGTCGCCGGATATACGGGAGCAGCCGGCATCGTGCCGGATATCGTCGCGCTGGTCTCCATCAACCTTCGCGCGGCAGGGGAATACGCTGTTTACTGCGGATTCGATACGTCTCAGGAGGTGGAACGTCTCTTTGCGCTGCAGATTCTGGATGCCGTCTCGCAACCCTCTGATGCCGCCAAGCAGATCGCACTCGCACCCGTGATGCGGCTGTCCCAGCGTCTTGCGCGACAACAGGCGCTGGAAGTTATCGAGCAGCAGGCGCTCGTCCGCGCCATCCAGAATGCCACGCGAGCGCTTGGCATCCAGCTAACCCGCGCTAAACTGGCCGACATCGTACCGGTGGTCGGCGCCTTTATCGGGAGTGGATTCAACGCCTACTACACGAGCAAGGTCTGCGACACGGCGCACAACATCTACCGCGAACGCTTTCTGCTGGCGAAGTACGGGCCGGAAATTCTCAAAGCGTAGTATGAGTCTTTGTGAGCTTGCAGACGAAAAACCCTTCCATCAGCGCATCCGGAAGGATGCGACGGGCTTGCGCTATGTCGGGATGAAACGACCGGCCCTGCCATGCCTCCAGAGCCGGAAGCATCTCCGGGATGTTTAGCGCCAGAGGCTCTGCCCGAATAGCTCCGCCGAACCTGTCGAGGGCCTGGCTGATAATGGCCTCGTTTTCTTCTGGCGCAAACGTGCAGGTGGAATAAACCAGAATGCCTCCCGGGCGAAGCGCCTGAATGCCGGAATAAAGCAATCGCCGCTGCTTGTTAGCCATTTCCTTGATTTTACGGAGGGTCCAGTAGGCATAGGTCTCTGGTTCCTCGACCGAAAACCGTCCTTCTGTGGTGCAGGGGGCATCGAGCAGCACGCGGTCAAAGTATTCCGGACGGTGGCGCCAGACAGACGCGCCATCTTTCAGGAACGTCCGAACGCTGTCGGTGCCCTGCGCCAGGAGATTGTCTCGCATCTTGAAGAACCGGCTCCTGACTACCTCGACGGCGGCGATTTCCCCTGTGTTGTTCATCATGGACGCGATTTGCAGCGTCTTGCTCCCCGGCGCAGCGGCCAGATCCAGCACACGCTCTCCGGGTTCAGGATCGAGAATCAGCGGCGGGATCATGCTCGACAGGTTCTG
>CBDUBU010000267.1:0-5845 GCA_965365465.1 uncultured Rhodothermaceae bacterium | reverse complement strand
TGCGAGACATCACCGAGCGCAAGCAGTACTAGCAGGGGTTGATCGATGCCCGGAAGGAAGCGGAAGCCGCCAACCGCGCCAAGAGCGTTTTTCTGGCAAACATGAGCCATGAGATCCGCACGCCCCTGACCGGCATCATCGGGTTCAGTTCGCTGCTGGCCCAGGAACTGGAGGGAGAGCATCAGGAGTTCTGCGGCCTGATCGAGCAGAGCGGCAGACGCCTGATGGAGACGCTCAACGCCATTCTCATGCTGGCGAAGCTGGAAGCAGGCCACATGGAGACAGACCTTCAACTGCTCAACGTAGCGAAGGAGGCGGCAGAAATGACGGCGCTTTTCCGGCATCAAGCTTCCCGTAAAGGGCTTACTCTGGATCTGGAGGTTGCCGACGGCGCGGCGCGGCTCATGGCGCTTCTCGACAGGGGGGCCTTTTCGAGTGCGCTGCAAAACCTGCTCTCCAATGCCGTCAAGTTCACAGACAGCGGCGGCATCGTGGTGCGGGTTGATGCGGCGCCCGGAGAGGGCCGGAACCCCGGTTCTGTCGAGCTGCACGTCGAAGACACCGGCATCGGCATCGCGCCGGAGTTTCTTCCGCACTTGTTCGAGCCCTTTACGCAAGAGATCTCCGGCGACGGGCGCGCCCGCGACGGGAGCGGACTCGGCCTTTCCATTGCAAAACAACTCGTCGAGAAAATGGGAGGCTCTATCCGGGCGCAGAGCCGTAAGGATGAGGGGACGCGCTTTACCCTCTCTTTTCCGCTGGCTGCCATGGCAGAAGAACCGGCAACGGATGGCGCAGCGCCTGCTCCGGCCTGTCCTGCGCTTCGTTTCCGGGCGCTCGTAGTAGAAGACCGTCCCGAAACGCAGCGGTTGATAAAGTCGCTGCTGGCAACGTGGGGGGACGTGGACATGGTCGCCACGGCAGAGGAGGCCCTGGCGGAGGCTGGCCGCACCCGCTACCACGCGGTGCTGCTGGACATCCACCTCGGAGAGGGCGGGGACGGCCTGGACGTTCTGCAACAGTTGCGCCGGATGCCGCCGTACCGGAACGTTCCTATTGCGGCGCTGACGGCCTACGCCCTTCCCGGCGACCGCGAGCGTTTCCTGGAGGCTGGTTTCGACGGCTACCTGGCGAAACCCTTCAACGCCCAGGAACTGACGCATCTCATTACCGGGTTGATGGACGCCCATACCGGATGATGGAGGCCCGACCCGAACCCCCGGGGCAGCAGGGACGCCTCGGCGAAACTGCCCGGTTGTTCCTCAAGCTCGGCCTCGTTGCCTTCGGCGGGCCGGCGGCCCACATCGCCATGATGGAGGACGAGTTCGTCACCCGGCGGCAGTGGATCAGCCAGCAGCACTTCCTCGACCTGATCGGGGCCACCAACCTGATTCCCGGCCCCAACTCGACCGAGATGACGATGCACCTCGGCTACGAACGGGCGGGACGGGCGGGGCTGTTCGTGGCCGGCGCGTGCTTTATCGGGCCTGCTGTTCTGATTACCGGCGTTTTCGCCTGGTTCTATGCGACGTACGGCAGCCTGCCGGAGGTGGAGCCTTTCCTCTATGGCATCAAGCCCGCCGTGATTGCCGTGATCCTGGGGGCCGTCTGGAAGCTTGGTCGGAAGGCGGTCAAGGGCTGGCGCTTTGCCGTGATGGGTCTTGCCGTGGCTTCGCTCGCGCTTGGAGGGCTGGGCGAGGTGTGGGCGCTCTTTCTCGGCGGCATCATCGGCGCGTTATGGCTGCGGGCGGTGGGCTACAACACCGCGCAGACCGCAGGACGGTTCTTGCCTATCCTGTTCCTGCAAAACGCTCGCGATGCCTCCGGCCTGGCCGCTGCCGCTGGCGTCGCCGGGGCGGCCATGAGCGTCTCGCTCTGGAAGCTGTTCTTCTTTTTTCTCAAGGTGGGCGCTATCCTGTACGGCAGCGGCTATGTACTTGTCGCCTTTCTCGAAGGCGGACTCGTGCAGGATTACGGGTGGCTGACGCAGGCGCAACTGCTCGATGCCATTGCCATCGGGCAATTCACACCGGGGCCGGTGCTCTCCACCTCGACCTTTATCGGGTACGTGATCCGAGGCGTTCCGGGCGCTCTAGTCGCCACGCTGGGAATTTTCCTGCCCTCCTTTTTCTTTGTGCTGATCCTTAACCCGCTTATTCCGAAGCTGCGCCGGTCGGTCTGGCTCTCGGCCTTTCTCGACGCGGTAAACGTATCGTCTGTGGCGCTCATGGCAGCGGTGACTCTCGAACTCAGCGCGAGCACGCTGGTCTCGTGGCCGGCCTGGGCCATTGCCGGGCTGGCGGCAGTGCTGGCGCTCCGGTTTCGGGTCAATGCCGCCTGGCTGGTGCTCGGCGGCGCCGTGCTTGGCTGGCTTCTCGCTCCGTGGGTGCTATAGTCTGGCGCTTCGACAGCCGGGACCTGATCCTGCAACCTGCTTCTGCCCTGCCCGTAAGCGCCGGGTGCATCCTATGTATTACTCACGGAGATAGAAGCATGGAATCATTGCGAGGCAAAGTAGCCGTCGTGGCCGGGGCGACGCGCGGCACAGGGCGTGGCATTGCCTGTATGCTGGGTGAGGCGGGCGCGACCGTCTACTGCACCGGCAGAAGCACACGGGAGAGCCGGCGCACGGGCGCAGCAGGCCAGTCCCCCTTTGATCTCGAATACCGGCCGGAAACCATCGAGGAGACCGCCGGGATGGTTTCGGACTATGGCGGCAAGGGCCTTTGCGTGCAGGTGGATCACACCGTTGAAACGGAGGTCCAGGCGCTCTTCGCACGTGTACGCGCCGAACAGGGACGGCTGGACATACTGGTCAACGATGTCTGGGGTGGCGATTCGCTCACCGAATGGGGCGCACCGTTCTGGAAGCTCTCGCTCGACAAGGGGTTCCTGATGCTCCGGCGGGCGGTGCATTCACACATCATCACCAGCCGCTATGCTGCCCCGTTGATGGTAGAACAGAACAGCGGGCTGATTGTGGAAGTCACGGATGGAGATGGATTCTGGTACCGGGGAAACCTCTTCTACGATCTGGTCAAAACCTCGGTGATTCGCCTTGCCTTTGCAATGGCTCAGGAGTTGCGAAAGCGCGGCATCACGGCGCTGGCGCTCACGCCCGGCTTCCTGCGCTCGGAAGCCATGCTCGAACATTTCGGCGTCACCGAGGCAAACTGGCAGGAGGGCGCGAAAAAGGAACCGGACTTCATCGCTTCGGAAACACCGTTCTTTGCCGGGCGCGCCGTAGCCGCGCTGGCGCTTGACCCCAACGTTGGGGAAAAATCCGGGCGGGTTTTCAGTTCCTGGCGTCTGGCCCGGGAATATGGCTTCAGCGACATCGACGGACGGCGACCCGACTGGGGGGGTCACTTCGAGCAGAAGTACGGCCCGGTCCTCAAACCCGCCGACGAAACGTTCTACGCCTACTGGCAGGACGGCGGCTTCATGGAGGGGATGATCGAGCAGTCGTTGAAATCCTGAGAAACAGTCCGGCAGGTTGCAGTCAGGAGCGACAGAGCAAGCCGCGAGCGCCTGCGGTTTCATAGCAGGGGAGCAATGCCTGGGGCTTGTCTGCGTTCAGCATGACACGATCTCTGGGGGTTGTCTGGCGCGTCATGGAAGTCGCTTCAGCGGAATGCCGCTCGCCTCGCTTCACAGGTCTCAAGGGTTATTTTGCGGTTTATTGCGGGTTTTTAGCGGTTTATTGCGGTTTTTCGTTCAGGCGAAACGCCCTTTTTAGCCCTGCCAGGGCCGTTTTGCGGTTTCTGCGGCCCAAAACGCGATTTCACCTCCCACGCCGCTTTATTTCTTTCTCCCGCGCCTGCTTTTCCTCTTCTCACAGGGGTTTCGGAGAAGGTTAACGTCTCGCAAACGGATGTGAGACCAGAGGGCGCAGCCCGACTGATGAAGCGCAGCGAAACAAATCTCTCTCGTTCAAGCAGTTTTCAGCGATGGAGATCCCTTCTCCCTCTGGTCCTCGGGATGGCAAGGGGGGCAGCGTGCCACGTTCTTACGCTTTGCGTCATGAGTAGTGAAGCGTCTGTGTTTCAGGTCTTGCAGGCGCCGAGGCAGGGTGCTATTCATAGGCAGGACACTGCTTTGCAGCGCAGCCAGGTCGTTTCCCGGACAGTTTGCTTTAGCGGGAAAGGTAGGGTATGGAAGGCAGGCGGAACAGGTTATTCTAGTAACCTGCCCGGTTTGCAGTGGGCTGTGCTTTGTGTCTCCTGTTGTAGGGATGACGAGGGGGAGCGCCATGTTCTTGCCCTTTGTGTCATTAGCAGCCGCTTTCCCGGCTTGCCGGAGGGTTTATGCTGCCGCCTCTGGCGCTGCCGGGAAGCCTGGAAGGACCCGGACGTCGGGGAACAGGACTGCGATCTGCACGATCACCCTCTGATTCACCCGAAATGCCTCTTGCCGGGTGACGATTCTCACCCTCTCCCATCGCTATCATTCTCCTGTGATCGAAAACGAATCGCCAGTCAACAGGACAGGATCAGCATGTGGGAGCACATTACACGAGATACCCCTGCCGCGTATCGCATCGTCATAGAGGGACTGCTCGATGAGCGGTTCAGGTCATGGTTTGAGGATGCGCGCCTCCATACCGACGGAGACCGCACCCTGCTCGATGTCACCGTGACCGACCAGAGCGCCCTGCACGGCATCTTGCGGCGGGTACACGACCTGCATCTGCGCCTCGTTTCCGTAGAACGCCTCGATCCTCAATCCAATCCAACATTCTAAAAGGACCAACAGCCATGAAAAAGTTTTACGCCTTTGCACTCGCCGCCTTGATTGCCCTGCCTTCCTATGCCCAGGAAGCACCCTCCCGTGGATTCCGGTTCTATCTGGCGCCATCGACCCAGGTTTCGCAGGTCAACGGGGCCACCGGCGTCCTGACCGGGCTGCAATTCGGCTGGCTCGCCACTGATCAGTTCACGCTCGGCTTTGAAACCAACCAGTTGCAGGGTGAGATCAAGGCCGACCGTCCGGCGCCCGGCGGCGCGGAATATGTGGACTTCTTCTACAGCGGCCTGACCACCGAGTATGCCGTCCCGGCCTCTGCGCGCCTGCGTCTCGGCGTGCGCGCCCTGATCGGCGTCGGCGAGGCCCACTGGCGCGAAAGTATGGAAGACGGCTTCTGGGGCAAGCGCAAGAAAGACGAAGAACACACCTCCTCCTTTGTCGTGGAACCGGGCGTCAACGCGGCCTTTGCGATCAACCGCTGGTTTCAGGCATCGGCGGGGGTCGGCTATCGGTACGCGACCGGTGGGAAATCACACGTGATTGCGCAAGAAGACATGCGCAGCTTCTCCGGAACGCTTGCGTTGCGCTTCGGAAGGTTCTAGCCGGCGCCGGAAGCGCCGACCGATGGGGAAAGTCCCGGAGCCGTCTATCTGGTTCCGGGACTTTTTTTATCAGTCATGCACCTTATCACGCAGGACGCGGGGCGGCGGCTGGAGGCGCCGCGTGGGCTGGCATCGGAGCCGCCTGGGTCTTTACCAGGGCGCGGATCTCCTCGATGGATACGCTCTCGCAGGCGGCCTTCCGCACTTCCGGCTCTTTGAACAGGCGGGCAATCTGCCCCATGATCTGGATCTGCCCCGTCATGTCATCGGCGGGCGTGAGCAGCAGAAAGATCAGCCGTGCAGGTCTGCCGTCCGGGCTGTTGAAATCCACGCCCTCCTTGCTGTGCCCGATGGCGAGCGCCGGTCGCGCCAGGCCCGCGATCCGCGCGTGCGGCACAGCGATTTCGTCGCCAATGCCGGTGCTCATGGTCTCCTCGCGCTGGAGCACTGCCCGGCAGCAGGTCGCTCCGTCGAGGCTGCGAGCGCCGGCTACGGCG
>CBDUBU010000266.1:0-5855 GCA_965365465.1 uncultured Rhodothermaceae bacterium | reverse complement strand
GAAGCCACGGTTGCGTCGGGGAAAAACATCTCGAAACTTTCTATCAACCCGGCTTCACGCTCCTCACTCAAGAGAAATACATGCTCGACATCGTCGATGCCGTATTCGTCCTGCTGCAGCAGGACGCGGCTGCAGATCGTATCCGGGGAGTCGAAGACGGTGAGCGAGCGCATGTGCTCGTGATGGCGCAGCTTATCCCCCTTCAGGAACATGACGAGGGTGTCCTCGAAACCGGCGCGGACGATCAGGGTGCTGCTCGTCGTCCCTTTAGCAGGGGCGCCGTCTCCGGAAGCATCTCTGGAAGTCGATTCAGCAAGCGCCAACCGCGCCAGACCCAGGTAGGCCGCTGTTTCCGTATCGAGCAGACGAACGGCAGGAGGACGCTGATCCTTCTGCTCCCGCAGCACTTGCAGCGTGGCGGATACCGGATCGCCGGGCTTCACTATCATCGCCAGAAACCGCTGCATCCCTTCTTCCTGCGACGTCATTGGCAGAAAAGCCACCTGCTCCGCATTCCACTCGCCCTGATACACGTCGCCCAGGTACGCCAGCCGGGGGTCGCCGCCGTTGCGGCGCGCCTCGGCGGCGGCCTTCGATTCCGGCTTGCGGTCCTTTTTCGCAACGCTTTTTGCTTCCTGTTTGCGCCTCGCCTTGTCCGGGGCCTGCATTCCCACCTGCACGACCTCCGGCGATCCCAGGCAAAAAGCGAGGACGGGGTCCTTGTAACCAGCCTCCCGGCACTCTTCAAGAATCTCACTCAACTCGAACTCGAATGTTACAGGCTGAGAAGCCCCCTCGCCCAGCGCCTTTTCGTCGGCGCGAACCGGGTCAAGCCCTGCAAACTCGGAGTTGAGGAACAGATCACTGGAGGAGCCGGCGCCGTCGCCGAACTGGATCGTAAAATCATTGCTCCCCTGATCGTCCGGCAGGCCGGCTGCGCCTGCAGCGACCCCGGCGTGAGCGCCCACGGTGCGTCCATTGCGCGATCTGACGAACCGCCGAAGCACGGTTGGGCCGGCAGGCCCTTCCTGGAGCAGCACGGCATGTACCGCGCGGGTTGTTACCATTACGCCCAGTGCGTATTCAGTAGCTTTTTTGGTCTTCATAACTTATGCGAGTAATTGCATGAGGCGGCGCTTGTTGTTGGCGTAGTCCATGGCCGTTTCCGGCGTGATGAGGCGCTGGCGCACGAGACGGAACAGATCCTGCTCCATCGTCACCATGCCCATTGCTCCTCCTTCCCACATCATCTGGTAAATCTCGCCCGTGTTGTTATTTTTGATGGCGGCCCGCGAGGGAGAGGTCATCCAGAGCACTTCTTTGGCAAGCACCCGGCCTCCACCCATCCGGGGCGGCAGCTTTTGCGAGATCACACACCGGAGCACATCGGCAAGGCGGTTGCGGACACGTTCCTGTTCGTGCGGAGGATATTCTCCGAGGATACGGTCGATGCTTTCCACCGCCGAACTGGTGTGGAGGGTCGAGAAAACCTTGTGTCCGGAGTCTGTGATTTCCAAGGCCGAAGAAATCGTCTCCGGGTCGCGCATCTCCCCGATCACGATGATGTCCGGGTCTTGCCGGAGCGCTTGCACGATGCCATCCTTGAAACTGCCGACATCCTTTCCCACCTCGCGGTGGCGCACGATGCACTTTTTGGAATCGTGCATATATTCGATAGGACGCGCGATCACCACGATGTGGGCGGCCATGTCCCTGTTATTTTCGTCGATCACCGCGTCCAGGGTAGAACTTTTGCCGGAACCAGTGACGCCGGTAACCAGGGTCAGCCCGTCGCGCTCGTGCCGGAACATCAGTCCATGCTCGATCTGTGGGTGGAAGCCAAGCGAGCGCATGGACCGCACTTCATCGGTAATCGCACGCATGTTGAGCGCGAGGTGGTCGTAATCAAAATAGATGGTGGCGCGAAAACGGCGTCGTTTGCCTTCAGGGCTTTCCATCGGGAGTTGGTAGCTGAAGTCGACGGAGTAGTTTTCGAAAAGCACCGTCATCTGGTTATGGTTCAGGAGGTTCAGAAACAGAAAGTCGGTTTCGTCCTCGGAGAACGCGCCCAGATCTTCATACGGAAGTTTTTCGCCATCCACACGGTACCAGATCCGTCCATTGCAACCCGTCCCGCCGGCATCGATGTCACTGGCGCCCAGGTCCAGCGTGTAACGAACCAGCACCTCCATGATCTCGCGCAGGCCGGTGCGGTCTTTTTCGAGCAGGGAGTTGACTTGATCGGCCAGAAAACGAAGCCGGTCTTCTCCCTGCATCGTGCGCGGGATCGCGCCCACGATGGTCTTGCAGATGTTGGGGAGCGGAGGTACGGATACACTTCTCCCCCTCAGCTTGACCGTGCCGTTGGAGCTGTGCCTTGCCAGCAGTTCGTTCAGGGCAGGATTCGTCATGCCTGGGGTTTCTTTTTGTTACACGTCGAAGGGAGATCGCACTACAGCGCGACGGCTCCGGTTGACCCTTTGGCGATAACCGTGCCGTTTCATCCTTTCCGTGGGCAGAGAAAGAGCTGTGCGGCCCTGCTGCACCAGAAACGCATCTTTAACCTCTGCAGCAAAAGCGTACAGCGCCGGGGCCCCCCCTGAAATCGCAAAATTTGCCTGCCGTCGAACCGGAGGATTTTACCGGACTCTTCGCAGCGGCGGATGTGGTTGTGGCAAGGAGAGTTACACTTTTTCGCCTATTGGGAAAAAAATGCCGTCGTAATGGGAAGGTGTTGGCCTTCGTTTCGAGATCTTGCAGCAGGCGGGCGAAATCTGCCCTGCGGCGGCAGCGGATGCTCTATAAGAGAGTGCAGGCAGCCGGATTGCATCTGTGAGCCGCACCTACCGGCAAAAGAGCCTGGCCCGGCTCGGATAAGCAAGGACGCACGCCCTTCTTCACTTGCGCGTTATCTATCAGCCGTGTTGGAGCGTTCACCTGGGGGCAAATCGGTTGGAATGGTTGCAAAAGTCCGGGATATCCCGGAACATGGTTGCCGGCTAACTCATAGAGACCGCCCGCAGCGTCGGCTCGTAATACGCTGTCAAAGCTGCTGCACCGGGACTTACTGCTTCGTCCCTTCGTCTTACCAACCCCCTATTCATCTGCACGCTCGCACCATGCGTGGGCTTGTCTTACCCGCCCTTGTTTTTCTACTGCTGGCCGGCTGCGCTTCCCGGGAGCAGCCGGAACCTCGCCCTGTGGAGGCTCCGCTCTTTACCCTCCTGCCTCCCGAAAAGACGGGCATCGATTTCGCCAACAAACTGATCGAGCGAGCGACTACGCACAATAACGTGCTGACCTACGAGTACTTTACCAACGGTGCGGGGGTAGCCGTCGGTGATCTGAACGGGGACGGACTGGACGACCTCTACTTCACAGGGAATATGTCGTACAACCGGTTGTACCTGAACCGGGGCAACCTGACGTTTGAGGACGTAACACAGGCTTCAGGCGTCGCCGGACGGCGCGACACCTGGAAAACGGGCGTCACGATGGCAGATGTCAACGGCGACGGTCTGCTCGACCTCTACGTTTGCTACTCCGGCAACCTGCCGCACGAACGACGCATCGACGAACTTTACATCAACGGCGGTCCCGACGAAAACGGCATCCCCCGGTTTGCCGAGCAGGCCCGCGCCTACGGACTGGCTAACCCGCACTCCAGCAACCAGGCATACTTTTTCGATTACGACCGCGATGGCGACCTCGACCTGTTCCTGCTCACCCACAACGTGCAGAAAACACCCCGCCGGGACCGCGAAGGCACCCGCCAACAACTGGAACGGGATGACCCGATCAACGGCAACCGCTTTTATGAAAACCGCGACGGGCAATTCCACGACATTACCCGCGAGGTCGGCATTCAGAGTTCCGAACTGACCTACGGGCTTGGAGCCGGCATCTCTGATCTCAACGGGGATGGATGGGCCGATCTGTACGTCGGCAATGACTACGCGCCTCCCGACTATCTCTACATCAACCAGAAGAATGGGACATTCGCCGACGAATTGAAGCGCCGCATCGGGCATATTCCAAATGCTTCCATGGGCGTTGATGTGGCCGACATCGACAACGACGCCCTGCCGGACATCGTCGTTCTTGATATGCTCGGCGAGAGCAACCACCGGCAGAAACAACTCTTCGTGCCCAACGACCGGAAGCTCCACAAGATGGAGGTGCAATCCGGCTTCCACTACCAGTACATGCGCAATATGCTGCAACGCAACAATGGCGACGGAACGTTCAGCGAGATCGGGCAACTCGCAGGCATCTCGAACACCGACTGGAGTTGGGCGCCGCTGCTGGCCGACTACGACAACGACGGCTTCAAGGACCTGTTCGTGTCGAATGGAATCCTGTACGACATGATCGATCAGGACTTCATGAACTCCAAATGGAGCTACCTGCAAAGCAAGAACTACAAACTGGAGCCTGACGACATTGCCGCCATCATGAGCCGCCTGCCTGCAACCGACCTCAGGAACTATGCATTCAGGAACGGCGGCAATCTGCAATTCGAGAACGTATCCGCCCAGTGGGGGCTTGACCGGGCGCTGAAAAGCAATGGCGCCGTGTATGCCGATCTCGATAACGACGGAGATCTCGATCTCGTGACGAACAACGTCAACGAGCCTGCCGCCCTCTTCGAGAACCATTCCGCCCGGACATCCGGGAATAACTACCTCAACCTGGACCTGAGAGGCGAAGGGAAGAACACCTACGGCATCGGAGCCAGGGTCACCCTGTTCACCGGCGGCGCCAGGCAGTACGTCGAGCAAATGCCGATGCGGGGCTACCTCTCCAGCGTATCGCCCACCTTGCATTTCGGACTCGGCAGGCGGCAGGAGGTGGATTCCCTGGAAGTGGTCTGGCCGGACGGCGGGAAACAGACGCTCCGGGGCATCGCGGCGAACCAGCGCCTGACGGTTCACCAGTCCGGAGCGGAAGCGATCTGGACGCCGCAGCCAGCCGGCGCCCCCCTCTTCGAGCCGACGCCGCAGCCAATTGATTTCGTTCACACGATGGCCGGAGGCATCGACGACTTTCTTCGCCAGCCGCTTCTGGTAAGTGCCATGTCGTTCTCCGGCCCGCCCCTTGCTTCAGCCGACGTGAATGGGGATGGGCTTGAGGACCTCTACGCAGGAGGGGGAGACGGCCAGCCGGGAAGGCTCTACCTGCAACGGGCAGCCGGGCGCTTCCAGGCTGCCGACGAACCGGCTTTCGAGCAAGACCGCAAGAGCAGCGACGCGGAAGCCCTGTTCGCCGACTTCAACGGCGACGGCTTCCCGGATCTGTTCGTGGCGAGCGGCGGGTATGGCTATTTTGCCCCTGATGACGTGGCCTTGCAGGACCGGCTGTACGTCAATGACGGATCGGGGCGCTTTACCCTCTCGGAGAATGCGCTGCCGGAGATGCGGACCAGCACCGGAACCGTGGCGGCGTCAGACCTCAACGGCGACGGCTTCCCGGATCTGTTCGTGGGAGGATACGTCGTGCCCGGAAGATACCCTGAAACACCGGAAAGCTACGTGCTGCTGAATGACGGACACGGCCGTTTCGCAGACCGAACGGCTGAAATCGCCCCCGAACTCCAGCACATCGGCATGGTGCGCGATGCCGCATGGCATGATCTGAATGGCGACGGGAAAGAGGAGTTGATCGTTGTCGGAGCCTGGATGCCGATCAGCATTTTCGAGAACGCTTCGGGGAAGCTCTCGAACGTCACGGAGCGCTATTTCGACCGCCCGATGAGCGGGCTGTGGAACACGCTCGTGGTCGAGGATGTGAATGGGGACGGCATGGCGGATCTCCTTGTCGGCAACCCCGGACTGAACTCACAACTCCATGCACGG
>CBDUBU010000265.1:0-5865 GCA_965365465.1 uncultured Rhodothermaceae bacterium | reverse complement strand
TAGCCGAAACGGGAACCGTTATCTCGTAAACGAACCGATCTCCGACAACGCTCCATGCGCTCTCGACGCGACCGCGCACGCTGTCATAGTAGCCGCGCGCCCATCTGAGGTCGCCCACCACATGGGGTTGCAGAATGAACCGGTCAAACCCGACGGCATCCTGTTCCGGACGAATGCCGAGAATCGCCTTGAAGTACCACTCGCTCACCGATCCGAACATCGGGTGGTTGTGCGAAGCCTGCCCCGGCTCCGCCCAGCTTTCCCAGAGCGTGGTTGCGCCGTTCTCGATCATGTAACCATACCCCGGAAAGGCGCCTTGATCGGCAATGGCATAGGCAAGATCCGCCCTCCCGTAATCGGTGAGCGCGTTGAACAGATACTTCGTTCCGAAAATGCCGGTGCTCAGGTGGTTAGCGTGCATCTCCAGGTCACGCTCCAGTTGGCGCAGCGCCGCGCTCCGGCGCTCATCCGGGACCAGGTCGAAGTAGAGCGGGAATGCCTGGGCAGCCTGCGTCCCGAAAGAATAGGCGCCTGATGCTTCATCAAGAAAGCGACGGTTGAAGGCGCTCTTGATCTCTGCCGCTTTCGCGCCGTAACGCGATGCATCGTCCTTGCGGCCCAGCGCCTCCGCCATCCGGGCCATCAGGTAAGTATTGTAGTAGTAGAACGCGGTGCCGGTGAGAGCCTTCGGCTTCGGAGCCAGGCTTTCGTGATCGCTGATGCCGTTGTCGAGAATGCCGTCCACGGCGTTTTCCGTCAGAAAGTCCACCCACCGGCGTACGCGCTCGTACTCCTCCTCCATCAGGCGGCGGTCGCCGTAATACTGGTAGAGCTGCCAGACCAGCATCGGGTGCGCCGTTCCCCAGCCCACAGGCCCCGACCCGCCGCCAAGACTTTCCGTGTCGATGCCGACATCCGGCGCGATCTCCGTAAACCCGCCGTTGGGCCGCACGGCATCGGCAAAGTCATGCACCGTTTTCGCGTAAAAGCGCGGCATATCCAGGTTAAAGAGACCCATCTCGCTGGCCGCTACGATGTCGCCGCCGTAGCCGTAGCGCTCCCGATGCGGGCAGTCGGATTGCACGCTGAACATATTGCTCAACATACTCCACATCGTGATCTCCTGCGTCTTGTTGAATCGTTCATTCGAGCAAAGGAAGGAACCGGCAGGCGCTACGGCAGAATGGAGCAGATGCCCTTCGAGCGCATCGAGTGTCGGTGTGCCCGGAAAGCCGCGCACCTCCACATAGCGGAAGCCGTGCCAGGTGAAACGCGGCGTATAGGACTCCAGCCCTTCGCCCTTCAGGATATAGGTGTCGCTCTGCCACGCCGTTTTCGGCTTGTGAGGGCCATCATTCCAGAAAGGCCCGGCAAGCACCTGCTCCCAATTTTCGGCGCTGACGGCCTCCCAATCCTTGATCTGCGTCATCGCGCTGGTAAGCACATTGATGCGCCCATCGTCATGCAGGAGTTCGCCGTAGCGCAGCACGACGCTGTCGCCGGGAGCGCCCTCGACGCGCAGGGTGACCCATCCCGCGAAGTTCTGACCCATGTCGAAGATGTAGACGCCCGGTTCCTGCTCGATGATTTCGACCGGGTTGACGACGCGGGCTTCCCTGATAGGGGGTATATCCTGAACGCGCAACGCGCCGCCGGGCGGCGCAGTCGGCTGCGCCTGCGCCCACTCGCTGTCGTCGAAACCGGGGAGATCCCAGCCGGGCTGCTCGCGGCGGGCGTCGTAGACTTCACCCAGGTAGATGTTGTTTTTGACAATGGGGCCATCTGCCGCTTTCCAGCTCGTATCCGTGAAAACGGATTGCGTCGAGCCGTCGGCATATTCTATGTCAAGTTGCAGAATTGCCTTCGGGTCGCCCACGGGCAACGTCTCGCGCAACTGCCAGCGTCCGAAAATCTTGAGCGGGAGCGGATTGTACCAGCCGGTGCCAAGCATCAGGCCGAGGACGTTTTCGCCACGCTGAAGCTGCCCGGTCACGTCATACACGGAATAGAGAACCCGCTCCGCATAATCGGTCCATCCCGGGTCGAGGACATGACTGCCAACCCGTGCGCCGTTGAGCGTCAGTTCGTAGTAACCCAGGCCGGTAACATAAATCCGGGCGCGCTCGATGGGCCGGGACTCGGTCGTAAAACCCTTGCGCAAGATTGGAGCCGGGTTCTCTCCGTACCACGCTTCCTCAGTCTGCGGCGTGGGACGCGCGCCCTTGATCCAGGCGCCCTCCCAATCGTCTGCGTCCAGCAAAGCCATTTCCCACCAAGCCGTTTCGCTCGGCGCCGACACTTCTCCTTTCTCGTCCCATACCCGCACGTTCCAGTAGATGCGTTCGCCGGAGCGCAAGGGGCGTCCCTCGTAGACCACATGAACGGAAGCATCCGACAGAACTTTCCCTGTGTCCCACACGTCGGCGCTGCCTGGTTCGAGCAACGCAGGACTAGAGGCGGCGAGCACCTGATAAGCCGTTTGCGTCTGCCCGCGCAAACCAGGGCGCGCCGGCTCCAGCGTCCAGCTCAGGCGCGGCGCGGGGGTGTCGAGTCCCAGCGGATTCACTATGTATTCCGCCTTCAATCCACCGGGGCGCAAACCGGACAGGGCGGTTTGCGCCTGCGCCCCGCCGACCATTCCCGAAAGCAACAGGATGACCAGAAAAACTGCGCTTGTTTCTATCTTTTTCATAGCAGCCGTTTCTTCTTGATGGCTTGTAATGGGTGGAATTCAGTCGTATGTCAGTCGCGCAGGCGTTCCACCATGACTTCTTTCAGGATCAGATCGTCTCCGCCCTGACTGACCGAGAGCGAGAGGTCGGCTTCTCCGGCGCGAAGCGGCGCCACCCCCAGTTCCTGCTCCAGCCAGGCATCCTCTTCAGCGGAACAGCCGTTGATGAGGGATTCAATGGAAGCGCCAGCGATCTCAGCACGCAAGCGCGCACCGGGCGCAGCGCAGCGCACGCGCGCTGCTATACGGTAGCGGGCATCAGCCTGCACATCGAGCCGCCACACGGCACGCCCTTCAGGGCCCCACCGGGCGATCCAGTCGCCATGCACCCCAACCCCCCGGTAACGCGGCGGGTCCTCGGAGAACTGGAACTGGAGTCCGTCCGTGAGCCTGGCCCAGTGCGCCGTAAGCACGGCCGGATTCTCCTCCGGGTGGCCCACCTGTACGCGCGGATAAGGCGTCCGCCCGGCTGTGACCTCCTGCCAGAAACGCAGATACGCTGCATCCAGCCGTTTCAAAACATCCGGCTTCTCCCCGGCAAGGTTGTTTGTTTCGCCGGGATCAGCGTCGAGATCATAAAGCTCCGTGCCATTCACCATTTTGTAGCGCCCATCGACCGCCATGCCTCCCGGATAGGGAGCAGGGGCGCGTGTGCGCTGACCTGCTTCGCCGGGATAGCTCATAAACAGCAGGCGTTCCGGCCATGAAGCCGTGTCGCCCTCGACGAGCGGAACCAGACTTCGCCCGTCGCTGCGGAGGGAATCAGGGATCGGCAGGCCGGCATATTCCAGGATCGTAGGAAAGAGATCAATATAGGCCGCCGGAGTATCGACGGTTTTGCCCGCCAACGCATGGTCTTTTCCACGAACAACGAGCGGAACACGCATACCTCCTTCGTAGACGGAGTACTTCGTCCCCCGCAGGCCGCAGTTGAAGCGTTCTGCCTGCTGATACTCGCCGCCGCCGTAGAGCGGGCCGTTGTCGCTCAGGAAAAAAACGAGTGTCTTTTCCGAAAGGTCCAGATCATCCAGGGCGCCGAGCAGACGCCCTACGTTCTCGTCTACGGAGGCCATCATGCCATAGATGAGCGCCGTGTGCTGCGGCAGATGGCGGTACGGCTCGATGTACTTCTCCGGCGCCTCAAGCGGTGAATGGGGCGCGTTGTAGGGCAGATAGAGAAAAAATGGCGCGTCCCGGTGGTTTTCCATGAAGTTGATCGCCTGATCCGTGAGCACATCCGTAAGGTAACCCTGCGTCGGGTAGGGCCGTCCGTTGTGCTCCAGCATCACATTGAAATAGGGATGCGAGCCGTCACGGAACCCGATGAACTCATCGAAACCTTGCGGGTAGGGTGTCCACGGATAGTTTTCTCCGAGATGCCATTTTCCAAAGATGCCGGTCGCATATCCCGCCTCAGAGAGCAACTCCGCGATGGTCGTTTCCGCTTCGACCATAAATTCACGCCCTTCGATCACGCCGAGAACCCCCGTACGCTGGTGGTAGCGCCCGGTCAGCAGGCCGGCCCGTGTGGGTGCGCACACAGGAGCTACGTAGAATTGCGAGAAACGGACGCCCTCCCCGGCCAGCCTGCTCAGGTTCGGCGTAGCCAGTTCGTCATTGCCCGTAAAGGCAACATCTCCGCAACCCTGATCGTCCGTAAGGATAAGCACGATGTTGGGAGGGCGCTCCCCGCCCAACGTTCCTTCGGAAGCGCCGGCGCATCCGGCCAGGATAAAAAGCGCAAGCAACCACGCTATCTGGCCTATCGACCGCCAGGGAATCGTCAGAAAAACAAACAGATCAGTTCGGAACGTCAACAGAGGGCGCTCTTCGTTGTGCATCAGGGGCAGGGATTTGTGATACGCAAGGGATAAGGCTGCTGCCTCAGCGAGCAAATTCGGTTCTTTCCAGGGATACCATCACAGCATAAGACGCATCGATGACAGACTTTCCCTATGCAGGGCTGCAAAGGCATCCAATGACAGGAATAATGCAGCGCCGTGCTCCGGCATTTCGCATCGCCACGGGAAAATACAAAGCCCTGCCGACGCCACCCGCTGTTTCAATCTGCCCCAGCGTCGCGGAGCGGGGGGCGGTATACCCGGATGGCGGCAACCGGAAGCGCGCTGCCGTCACGTGAAGTCAATTCCAGTATATGCCGACCGTTCGGCAGATCCTGCGCCACGGTTACGACAGGCTCGTTTCCCCGCTCCGCACGGTCGCGGCACATCAACTGCGCCTTCCAGCGCACTTCGTCGCCCGGCTGCAGATCGGGGTAGCCGCTGAAGTCGGCCTCTTTCTGGCGCAAAAACCAGTACTCCGGTTGAATGATGATGCGGCCTGACTCCGAGATGAAGAGGCTGTCGCTTCTGCCGGAGCCGTCGAAGCCGGTTTTTGACCCGGAGAGGTTGAAATGGATGACCGGCACAGCGCCCTCGATGCCGGTCGCCTCCAGCGTCCACTCCTCTTCTTCGAGCGTGGCGCCGCCCAGGTCAACCGTTTTGGGAGACCCGATCGGCGGCGGCCATCTGCCAAGCAGATTCTCGCCGGGTCGGGTGACGGTCCAGCATTCCTCAAATGCCGATCCGGGGCGTCCATCTATACGAATGTCCACCGCCGCGCCTGCCGGAGCGTCATCTTTCCAGAGCAGATCCACACGGTTTCCAGTGAAAGGGAACAACAGCCGTCCTCCGTCCGCCCTGAAATCCGCGCCGTCGTGATACGTCATCACCATTCCGCGCGGGTCAACAGGCGCCTCCGGATCATAGACGAGGTGTTGCTTGATGATCTCGGCCATCAGGTAGTTGCCCTGGTCGTTCAGGTGAACCTGATCCCTGAGCAATGCGTCGGCTGTCAGCTTGTGAATATGCAGGTAGCTCTGCCAGGCGCTTCGCACGTCGATGCAGGCGAGGTCGTAGGTCTCGCACAGCGCAGGCAGCCAGGCGAAGGAGTGCCGGTTGTGGAAAGACTGATTCTGCGTAGGGGCAATGTGGTCGTTCTGGATGGCAATTTCGGCGGTCGTGCGGCTCCGGATCAGCCGGATGATTCGCTCGTAGTCTTCCTCATTTCCGTAGTCGTGAAAAAGAATGAGATCCGGATAAAAGGAGACGACATCCTGCGCCACCGTCTGAACG
>CBDUBU010000264.1:0-5868 GCA_965365465.1 uncultured Rhodothermaceae bacterium | reverse complement strand
GCTGCGCCCCCGCCTGCTATGAGCACGGACAGCGGCGGGGCCTCACCCCGGTCGGCTCGTTCGAGGCGCATTGCCAGCGCTTCCGTGAGGTGCAGCGGCTTGGTGGGAATGACGCCGTCGATCAGACCGGGGTTGCGGCTGCCCACGTCGAAGGCGATCAGATCGAAAGGAAATGACTGCCCGTTGGAAGCAGCAAGGGTCTTGCCGGAGAGGTCGAGCGCGTCGGCCCACACAGGGATGAAATCGACGGATGCCTGCCGGCACAGATCAGCAAGGTCGATGCGCATCTGATCGGCGGTATAGACGCCGCCGAGGGATTCGGGCGTCATGCCGGAATAATAGAGATGCCGATCCGGCGTGACCAGCGTTACGTTTATGCCCCGGCGCGTCCACCAGCCTGCCGACTGTAATGTGGGGAGCATCGCATGGCCTCCGCCGACGAGTAGTACGCGCATACCTGATCCGGCGTGGATGTTGGCGTCTTTACGATCAGCCGTTGGGTCGGGGTGATTTCAGCGACAGCAGCCGGTTCACGATGTCAACGGCCGTGACGCCGTCCGCATCGGCGTTAAAGCTGGGAACGATCCGGTGGCGGAGCACTGGCACCGCGATGCGCCGGACATCCTCGATCAGCGGTGTGAGCCGCCCGTCCAGCGCGGCGAATGCCTTTGCGCCGAGAATGAGGTACTGGGAAGCGCGAGGCCCTGCGCCATAACTCAAGTAGTTGTTGACGAAATCAGGCGCTCCGTCCCGACCGGGGCGGGTTTGCGCCACGAGCGAAACGGCATACTCAATGACGTTGTCGGCCACAGGGACGTGCCGGATGAACTCCTGGAAGTCCAGCAATTCCTCGGCAGACATCACCTGGTGGATGGCGGCATGGTTGGCGCTCGTCGTGTTGCGCACCACATCGACCTCCTCCCTGAACGAAGGATAATCGAGCCACAGGTTGAGCATGAACCGGTCGAGCTGTGCTTCCGGCAGGGGATAGGTGCCTTCCTGCTCGATAGGGTTCTGTGTGGCGAGCACGAAAAAGGGTTCCTCCAGCACGAACGTCTCTCCGGCTGCCGTGACATGGTGTTCCTGCATGGCCTCCAGAAGCGCGGCCTGCGTCTTGGGCGGCGTTCGGTTGATCTCGTCGGCCAGCACGATGTTGGCGAACACCGGCCCATGTACGAACTTGAAGGCGCGCCGCCCCGACTGCATATCTTCTTCGATGATCTCCGTTCCCGTTATGTCGCTCGGCATCAGGTCCGGCGTAAACTGGATGCGGTTGAAGCGCAGTTTCAGAGTCTGGGCCAGGGTGCGAACCAGAAGGGTTTTTGCCAGGCCGGGCACCCCGACAAGCAGGATATGCCCGCGACAGAGAAGCCCTACGAAAACATGGTCGATGATGTCGTCCTGTCCGACGATGACTTTCCCGATTTCGCTTTTCAAACGCCGGTAGGCATCGTGGAGAACGGAAAGGGTGCCGGGGTCGGTAGCGACGGAGCGTGCTGCTTCAGGCATAAGAGGCTGTAAAAAGGTGAGGGCGGGCGCACGGGTTTAACGCCCCGCTCGAACAAAAGAGCGTTGCGGGATAGCAGTTATCGGGAGGCGACGGAAAGGTCCTCGGCTTTGCCGTGCAGTTCCACGTAAACATCTTCCCGCAGTTTGTCGAGCCATTTACGCAATTCGCGGTTCTGCTTTTCCTGAAGCGCGATCTGTTCGATCCGCTCGTAATCCTCCTCGATGCCCACGCGGTGGGAAGGGGTGCGCCGTTGCAGCAGCAGGATATGATATGCCTTGCGTCCGTCCAGCAATTCCACTTCGGCGGGTTCGCTGATCTCGCCCTCCTTGAGACTGCTGATCGTGTTGCGCCAGGAAGGCCCGAGCGCGTTGAGCGGCAGGTCCCTTTCACCGCTTCGGGGTTCGACCACCCGTCCGCCGTTCATGGCTGTCGATTCCTCTTCGGAATGGATGCGCGTCATGCGTTCAAAGGGGATTTCTTCGGCCAGGATCGAATCGCGGACGGCGTTCAGGTAAGCAATGGCATTGGTCGGATCCGACTTGCTTTCATCGAAGCGGATGAGGATATGGTTATAGTCGATGACATCGCCCCGGCGCTCGTTGACGCGGAGGATGTGCAGGCCGAACTGGGTTTCAAAAACCTGCGAGATCTCTCCGATGGGAATCCGTGAGGCCACCGCCGCAAACTCCGGCACGAGTTCGCCCAGTCGCCGCCCCGAGTCGCGCCCGCCGTTTCGCGCTGAGGCGAGGTCGTCGGAAAACTGTGTGGCGAGGGTTTCAAACGAAGCGCCGCCGTTCACGACGGAGTCTCGAATGGCGGAGATGATTTCCATCGCTTCGTTTCGCGCTGCCTCGGTGATTTCGGGATACCGGACGATGTGCGAAACACGCACGAGGTCGGGCAGCGTCGGCAGCGAGTCGGTGGGAAACTGGGAGAACCAGTCCTTCACCTCGGTCGGAGTAACCCGAATTTGCCGGAGCTTTCTGTTCTGAAACTGTTCGGCCAGCATCCGGTCGCGGAATTCGCTCCGCAACTCATCTTTGATCTGAAGCGTGCTTTTTCCGTAAAGCTCTTCCAGTTCGTTCTGCCCGCCAACCTGCGCGGTAAGCTGATTGATGCGCTGCGTAAGCGACTGTTCTACCTGCGCATCCTCGACTTTGATCGTCGTATCGCGCCGGGCGTGAACGGTCATCACTTTCTGATCGATAAGCTGGTTCAGCGCCTCCATCCAGAGATTCTCGGAGTAGGGAACCTGTTGCTGCTGGATGTAGCCGGCTACAAAGCCGTCCACGTCGGAGCGGAGAATGATCTGATCTCCCACGACAGCCACGATTTCATCCACCACTTCGCTGGTCTGCGCAAAAAGAGAAGAAGGGAGCAGCAGCGAGAAAACGAAGCATGTCGCCACGAAATACGTTGCGCGGCGAACGGTTCTGATAAAGGTCATGTTACGGTCAAAATATGATGAAACGACGGAAAAAAGCGCTCTCCTTGCAGAGCAGGCTCTCCGGTGGTACAGGAACGCGGTCCAGCAGCCAATATTGCAGCGCCATGAACTCCGGCTCTAGGAGGGTCGATTCTTGTCAGGATGCCTTGTTCAGCGCACTTCGAGTTCCTCACGCGCCAGCGCTTCATTCCTCAAGCGTTGAACCTGACGCGCATATATCTGTTTCCTCGACAGGATGGAGAGGCGGCGCATCAAATCGTCCTGCACCCATGCCAGTTCGGGCGCCGAACCTTCAGGAACAAGCTCCATGACTTGCAAGAGGTGGTACGAGGCCCCCTCGTTCACCACCCGCGACAGTTGTCCGGCCCTCAGGCCGTCCAGTTCTGCACGTACGAGCGGGAAGGAGAGAAAAAGACGGCTTTTCGGGTAGTGATGAGCAGCGAGATCACCGGCGCCCTGCGGGTCTTCGGCAAAACGAAGCACGACCCGGTTCCACATGGAATCAAGCGCAGCCGGCTTGCTCTGCTGAAGGAGGCGCCGGGCCAGCGCGAGAGAATCTTTGTTCGGGTTGGAGAGATAACGAACGCGGATAAACGGTTCCCGGAGCCGCAGCGCGTCCTTGTGCTGTTCAAAATAAGCCTTTACTTCCTCCGGTGAAGGAGGCTGCGGGGTTTCGTCGTACAACTGATTCAGCAATGAACTCACCAGCACGGACTGCTCGTTCTCCCGCAGAAGACGCACGACCTCCGGTTCGTTCCGCAGCCCCCGGCGCAGCGCTTCGCGGTAGAGCAGCGTATTCGTGATCCACTGTTCCATCAGTTGCTTGCTCGCCTCTACGGTATCCTGTTCAGCCGGCAGCGTAGCCAGGGCGCCGGCCAGGTCCTCGCGTGTATAGTACTGATCGCCTACCCGCGCCACATAGTCCGGCTGCAGAAGCGGCTGTTCGCATCCGGAGGCAGCAGCGGCAACGAGGAGTCCCGCGAGCATCCACAGTCGGTATCGAGAGAAAAAAGGCAAACGATAGCGCCTGTTTCCCGGCAGAAGATTCCGCCGCGTTCAAGGAGTCACGCTCGACATCGACGAGGAAGGCGCGACGCCGTCAAAGACGTAAACCAGGTGCTCAGGGAAGGTTCTGGCGTTATACCGCTTGCGAAGGCGCTCCAGCAACCGGGCCTCCACGATCTCCTGATACCTGCTGATTGCCTCCGACCGGGCCTCTTCGAGCGTTTTCGGACGCGCCGGGTCCACCCCGTCGTTGACCAGCAAGAGATACCGGCCGCGGTTGGGAAGGATCTCGGTGTGGCTGCCCGGAGCGACGGAAAGGGCATGGTCAAAGATCGACCCCGTCTTGTCCGTGACGTAGGTGGTATCCATGCGGACGGAGGCCAGTGAATCCTCCCGGAACTCAGCGGCCAGCGTGGCTATGGAGACGCCGTCATCCAGCCTTTGCGAAACCGACTGCAAAACGGAATCAGAAACACTGTAGAAACCGATGAGGCGCGTCCGATCCGGGAACGTGTATTCTTCGGCATGGGCCTTGTAAAAAGCTTCAACCGCCGCGCTGTCCTGGGCAGCCACCGTCCAGACCGAGTCCTCCATCAGCTTGAACAAGAGCAGCCCGTCCTCGAACTCTTCCATGATAGCCCCGAACGCCGGGTCTTCGTCCTCAAGCCGGGTGGCTGCAAAATCTATGGCTATTTCGTTCCTGAACTGCTCCATCAACGACCTGAGCTGCTGCCTGACATCCGCGTTAACGTTGAGCCGAAGGCGCTTCGAGAAGTCGACGAGATCGCCGAGGCTATATGAGGAGTCGCCGACAGTCGCTACCGTGCGGGCAAGCGCGTCCTCCGGCAGGCTGGTCCGGGAGAGGGCATCGGCCAGGGAATCCTGGGGCGCCTGACTGAACTGCTCAAACACAAAACTGGAATCCAGGGTAGACCCGTTCTTTTCCAGCACGGAGGCTGCCAGTTCCAGTTCCGCCTCCCGGGTGCGCGGCATCCGGCCGGCGATCCTCTTCAGTTCATCGTACGCGGCTTCGTAGGTGCTGAAATCCTTGCGTTCCACCAGCTTGAGGAAGTGATACCCGAACCGGGTAAGAAAGATGTCCGAAAGGTCGCCGATGTTTTCCAGGGACCAGGCCGCTTCCTGGAAAGCAGGGGGGACCTGCGGGGTGTAATAATTCAGATAGATCGGAAGCACGCCTCCCTGTCCGCTGGTATTCTTGTCGTCGGAGTACCGTTGGGCCAGTTCGGCAAAATCCTGACCGGCTTCTGCCATCGCCCTCACTTCTTCAAGGCGCTGCCGGGCTTCAAGGCTGTCTTCCGGCGTAGCGCTGCGCGGCACGCTCATGATGTGCGCCACCCGGATGTCCGGCATCGAGGGTTTGAAATCGCTGACCTTCAGAACGTGGTAACCGAACTGCGTGCGGAATATTGGGGATATCTGGCCGGCAGGCGTGGTGTAGGCCATGTCCTCGAATTCAGGGACCATCCTGCCTGCGCTGAAGTAGCCCAGATCGCCCTTGTAGCCAACGCCGCCTCTGTTGCGTGAGGAAGGATCTTCGGAATTCCGCAGCGCGATCTCGCCGAAGTCGGCGCCGTTCCGGATGGAATCCACGAGGGTGACCATGCGCTGGTAGGCGGCCAGGGTATCCTCCGGCGTGTCATCCGGTTCGACCCGGATAAGGATATGGCTGGCCCGAACGTCCTGTCTGGCCCGCTCATACAGGTCGCGCATGATCGGATCGAGCACCTTTTGCTCGAGGAGATAGGGGCGGGCCATGCCTGTGCGGTAGGCGTTCAGTTCGCTCTGGAGTTGCGGGTCCTGATCCATGCCGGCATCACGGGCAGCCATGACTTTCAGCCGAAAGTCGGTGTACCTTTGCAGGAAGTCCCGGAGCGCGGGAAGGGAG
>CBDUBU010000263.1:0-5945 GCA_965365465.1 uncultured Rhodothermaceae bacterium | reverse complement strand
TTACATTGCCTCGTTCAACCGGCTTCGCTGCCCATGCGGCTGAGCGACCCCCTGTTATGCTGCCGAAAAGAACGAGACGGTGTTTCAATAGACGGTATCATCTGCCGTAGACAAAGGAGAGATTCCCATGCCTGTTCCCACGGAACCCATTGGCAGTGTGCCCCGGTCACGGGCGCTGCAGGAAGCGATGCAAGGTTTTGCCGAAGGCTCGGTTTCGGCTGAGGAAATGGACCGCCTGTTCGACGAGGCCGTACGTGAGACCATCGAACGGTTCGAAGCGACCGGCTCCCCCGTAATCACCGATGGGGAGCAGACCAAGCCGAGTTTCGCCACGTACCCGTTAGCCAATCTGGACAATCTGGCCCCGGACGGCGTGGTCATCCCCTTTGAAGATGGACATACACGCCGGCTGCCCCGCCTCGCCAGAGGCCCGTTCCGCTACGGCGCCTATGCCGGATCGTATCTGCGCCGCGCCCAAAAGTATGCTTCCAGACCCCTGAAGCAGGCCGTCATTTCGGCCTCCGCGATGTCCTTACTCTATCCCCCTGAAGGGATTGATGGTTATTCGCGGGAGCAGTTCCTGGATGATCTGGTCCGGCACGCCGTAGCCGACCTTCGAAGTTGCTTTGACAATGGCGCTCATACTGTGCAAATCGACTTTACGGAAGGGCGTCTGGCGCTCAAGCTCGACCCGTCCGGGGGCTTGTTGCAGCAGTTTATCGACCTCAACAACCGCGTCCTGTCCCACTTTACGCGGGCAGAACGGCAACGTATCGGCGTGCATACGTGCCCCGGCGGCGATCACGATTCGACGCATAGTGCGGATGTGCCTTATGGCGCGTTGATTCCCTTGCTGATGAGGCTCGATGTGGGCAATTTTTATATGCAGATGGCCAGTGAGAGGCGCCCGGAGGACGCCTTGCGCGTAGTTGCCGAGTATCTGAAACCCAACCAGCGGGTCTACGTGGGGGTTATCGATGTGATCAATGAGGAAGTCGAATCCGCCGATACCGTGCGCGACCGTATTCTGACCGCAGCGGCGTACCTCCCCATTGCGCAACTGGGGACGACAGATGACTGTGGCTTCTCGCCCTTCGGCGACGACACCGCCACCGCCCGCAGCACCGCCTTTGCAAAGATCGAGGCGCGTGTACGCGGCACAAAGATGGCAGCTGCACAGCTTGGGGTGTGACGCCCTCCACGACAAGGCCGCTCCATGCGAGGCGCAGCATAACCATCGTATTCAGCAGGATGCTTCTGCCAAACCGTGAGTATGCCTGTGTCCCGCCTGAGAAGCTCACCCGCTATCTCCTCTCCGAAACGCACGCCGTCGGAAAGGAAAAAGCGCGCCTCTTCCGGGCGCATGGCTTCACGGTGGAGACGGCTCATCTGCTGGAGCAAGGGCTGCTCTCAATCGCCAGAGCAGAAGACGTGGCTGAGGAAGTCGCCTCGCCTCACGGCACAAAGTACGTGGTTGCAGGTATATTGACTACCCCTGAGGGCAGCATCCTCCGCCTGCGCACGGTCTGGATCATAGAGGCCGATGATCCGCGGCCGCGCTTTGTAACAGCCTACCCGCTCTAGCAATGGAAACGATCAACGAACTTGATACCGTGGTGCTGAAGCAGGATCTGCCCGAGCATGGTTTGGCGCAGGGGGATGTCGGCGCCGTGGTTCATCGTTACAGAGACGAACAGGCGGTAGAAGTAGAGTTTGTCACCGGAGAAGGTAAAACGGTAGCGGTGCTAACGCTGGAGGTGGGTACGGTGCGTCTGATGCAGCAGCGGGAGATTCTGCACGTGCGCGAGATGGCTGCATAACCAGTGCATCAACACGGACGCGCCTGGATGCTGTAACCGCCTTCCTGTCAGCGCCCTGGGCTATCACCTGACGCGGTGAGGTTTGTTTTGCTGTAAAGGACAGCTTACCTTCGGCCCTGAGGTTTTTAAGGAACGCCACAGGAGGTTACCCGCGCTTGTTGTGGATGAGCGCCTGGTTCTCTATAACGCTAACCGACACAAACCAGATGAGATACTTCAGACTGCTTGCCACACGCACGGGACGTGAAGCGTGGATGCTGGACGAATTCCTTGAAGGCAGGGTTCGTTTCGGATGGTCTCCTAAAGGAACGGACCTTCACGCCATTCGGCGGAAGGAGCCAGGCGCGAGATCAGATCAGGAGAAGGTGACATGGACGTATACGAAGTTCCTGATCGAACGCATTGTGAAGGGAGACCGCATTGTTCTTCAGCTGGGACGCCCCCTCCGGGAGTTCCTGATTGCTGAAGTCACCGGGGAGTACCAGGTCACGGACGACCAGGATGACTTCAACCACTACCTGGAGTGTGAACCGCTCACACCCAAACCAGTCCCTATGCATCATGAGGCTATTCCGAATTATTTGCTGCATGATTTGCGCAAACGGGGAAATTACTACGAAGTGTACTCGGAGAACAGTAAACAGGCGCTAGACCGTATCGTTAGGGAACGACTCTGGGAATCCTCTGGAAACGGAAATGTCAGAAGGATTCAAAACGATCTTTTAGAAACCCGTGAGCAAGTCCTCCAGCGCACAGCCCGGACGATCTCGGAACGCTGGAAAGCTAAGGATTTCGAAAAATTTGTTGCTGAACTGCTTCAGACTATTCCAGGAGTTGACGTCAAAGAACAGAAGGATAAAGGAAAAGGATGGGACATGAGGATCAGCATCACTGATCCGATCTCGAATAGCGTAATACATGAGCTTGCGCCAGTACAATGCAAGAACTACTACAGCGATGTGTACACGGAAAAACCTTTCGATGACCTTGACCGGTGCATCGGGAACTCTGAGTCGTCTCTTGCCTACCTTTTTATTCTCGGTAATTTGCCGGAGGAGTTCGATAGGAAAATGGCATTACTGGAGTCCAAGTTACATGAAAAGCTTGGACGGGCAGTGAACCTTATCGTCGTCGATCAGGAACGGATAGCAGAACTGTACCTGGATTCCCTCGCCTCACGTGCGATCGCAGAAAACGAGTGACGAGCGGGCCTTAGTGAGGCATGGAAAGACTTTTTCCCCGAAGTCCTTGTCGTTTGTGATCAGAACGCGGTTCTCACCAGGGGCAAGCCGAATCACTTCAGCGTCATTCATTCCCGGAGCTTGACAGGACGCCGCCTGTGGCGATGCTGGAAACCGGCGACGCCGGACAGCACCACAACCCGCAGGGAGTGTGCAGGTGGGCGGCCCGGAAAACTTAATCGCGCGGGTCAGATTGCACTCCGCAGCAGGAAGAAGCCTTACCCGGCAGCCGGGGAAAGCGCTTCGCCGCGTTCGTAGACGGCGCCGCAGTAAAGGTCCTGCTCATCCGGCCATGAAACCGACCCGTCTACAACCCGCACCCGGCGGAAGTAGTCCGGGTCCCGCAGCGACTCGAATACCGGCTTGTCCAGAAACCCGCGCATAGCAGCGGATCAGGCCAGGCGTTGCTTCCGCGCTTCGAGCCACCGGGCAAAGGATGATGGGCTTTCCATGGACCTGTAACCGGCAAGCAGGCCCGCAACAGACAAATCCTCGTCTATGTCCGGCCAGTTGATCCCGACGCCGCGCCCGATCAGGCGCCAATTCTGCAATTGGGCCGGCGTGGAATGCGCAAGCCTGGGATACCATTCCAGCGGCGCCGTGATCGTCCGCCCGTCCGTCAACGTAACGAACAGCGTTCCGTCTTTCACCTCGACAGCGGCTGCCCTGGCGCTTTCAATTGCTTTCGTTAAAGTATCCATGCCACCACGTTATGAAGAACTCCCGGTTTTTGGTTACAAGGCGCTCAATCCGTCTGAGTTCCGGACGCTTGAACCCGCTGTTATGCGCGAGCCGGACGGGATCAAGCCAGAACTTTGCTGTCATATCGTCGCGTTCAACGTGTATATGCATCGGTTCTACCCGATCATACGGATAGACGAAGAACCTGTAAGGTCCGACTTCCAGAACTTTCGGCATTCCACAGTAGATGAAACCGGATGCACGACGGCCCGGACGGTAGAATACGAAGACCCTTTCGTGAGGTCGTTCACGGCTCGCCAACGCGGCAGGGGCCATAAAAGTAACGTCAGAACGACCGGAAAAGAAATCAGTTCTGGCCCGCGTGCGCCAGCGCCGAAGGCGTCCGGCAGCCGACAATCGCGGGGGCCTCGTGGATGAGTGCGTCGTTTTCGAGGGCCGCCACCATGAACAGCGCGAAGTCCACGCGGCGGGTGAGGTTGCTTTCCAGGATGGGGTCGCCCACGTGCCGGCTCCACACCGGCAGGCCCTGGCTCTCGCCTTCTTCGAGGTCGCTGCCGCGCACGACGGTCCACTTCGTGCTGCTTTCAAAGATCCGGCGGCACGCCTCTACCTGATCGTCGAGTTCCACCAGGCGGAAAAGCCGCGCGATGCGCCCGAAGACGGCCACGAAGGCCCTGAGTTTCCACGAGTAAACGTCCTTGCCGTCGCGGCTGATGTGCCAGCCGCAGGAGAAGAGGAGGCGGGCGCCCGGCTCCGCGTAGTCCAGGACGGCCTGCGCCGTCCCGGACGCATACTGCTGCACGCCCCAGGGCGCCAGCACGGTGAGCACGCCGTCGCACCCGGCCACGGCTTTCCGGATAACGGCGCGGTCATTGGTCATCCCCGGCACGATGGCGATTCGATCCCGGAAGGCGTCGAGCTTGCCCACACTTTGCGCCCGGCAGACGCCGGTGACCTCGTAGCCCCGGTCCAGCGCGTGCCGCACCATGTACTGCCCGAGTTTTCCGGATGCCCCCACGATGCAAACCTTTTTCATGTTTCCCCCTTTTTCGTCAGCGTCGATAGCACGTGCCTGACAATATGAGGAAACCGGCCCAAAAATGCACGTATCGGCGCAGCGCACCGGGGCGCGAGCGCAGAAAGCCTCCGGCGCTCCGTGAGCAAGGGCAGAAAACGCACACCCCCTGCCGGAGCCGCTACCCGATCCAGCCCTGCCGGCAGGCCAGCGTGAAAAGCAAGCCGGCCACGAAAAGCCAGCCGAAGATCAGCTTGTTGTACCGGGCCAGCCACAGGGGCAGGTAAATGTCGAAGTTGTCGCGCCGGTCGGGCGCGATCTCCGGCGTCACGTCGGAGCCGCACACGCCGGTGGAGCAGCACGGCGGGTCGAAGAGGCGGAGTGTCATGGCTGGTGTGGGACAGCTAGCGTTCGGTTTGAGTGTGCCGGGGATCGAGCATGAAGGTCTGCTCGACCCACGCTCGGATCTCGTCGCGGGCGGCGCGGAAGGCGGCGAGGCGCTTTTCCCGCGTCCCCTCAACGGCCGAGGGATCAGCGAAGGAGTGGTGCAGGCTCCGGCGCCTGGCCGGCACGTACGGGCATGCCGCGCGAGCGGCGTCGCAGACGGTGACGACGGTGTCGAAATCGCCGTCATGCTCTGCCAGCACCTCCTCAACCGTCTTCGAGCGGTGTTCTGAGAGGTCGACGCCAGCCTCGGCCATGACCTCTGTGGCGAGGGGGTGGACGCTGCGGCGTTCGGCGCCGGCGCTGGCGGCGACGTAGCGGCCGAGGCCGAGGTGGCGGAGCCACCCCTCGGCCATCTGGCTCCGGGCCGAGTTGTGGGTGCAGACGAAGAGGACGGATTCCATGCGCATACGTAAGCGGTACGAATTCAAGAATGCTCGGCTATCTCGCGGCGGGGCCGCTTCACCTCGGTCGGACAGACGTCGCCGGGTCCCTCAACGTGGCCGCGCTCTACCTCACCGCCGAAATACTTCCGCTGGAAATAGAGCGCGACGCTCACGAGCCCGATCAGCACGGGCACCTCCACGAGCGGACCGATCACGGCAGCGAAGGCCGCTCCGTGTCCGATCCCGAAGACGGCGACAGCGACGGCGATCGCCAGTTCAAAGTTGTTCGAGGCCGCCGTGAACGAGAGCGTCGTCGTCTTCGAATAGTCAGCGCCGA
>CBDUBU010000262.1:0-5967 GCA_965365465.1 uncultured Rhodothermaceae bacterium | reverse complement strand
ACCGACCGGTCGGGCAGGCCCACCCCGAACCCTGCCGAGGGGTACACGTCGTCCAGGCGAAACGCTTTCTCTGTTCCAAAATCGACCCATCCGGCATCAGCGAACCCGAAGACCTGGAGATCCTCGAACAGGTCGTCGAAGAGCCGTAACCCGCCGGCTGCGTACTCGATGTTGCCCAGAAGCATTCGCGTGCCGAAGAGCTGGTTCTGCGGGTAGGCCCGCATGGAACCGATCCCTCCCAGGGTAAACTCCTTCTGGAGCGGCGTGTCGCCGCCGGCGATGCCTCCCCGGAGCCGCATTCCCAGGCTGGTGTAGGAACTCAGCGGCAGGTAAAGACGCGCATCGGCCAGAACGCGGTTGAATGAAAAGTCGCCGCCGAGGCCCTGCCCGATCTCGGCTTCCATCCGGAAAGCAGAACCGCGCGGCAGGTCGTACAGTCCGTACACCCGCCCTCCTTCCAGCGCGAACAGAAGCGAGTGCATCCGGCCCTCCTGGACGGGAAGGTTCGGGCGGAACTCGTTTCCTCCAAAGAGCGACCATTCCGTGTTTTGCAGGAGCGCACCGTATTTCTCGTCACGGTAGCCGCCGCTGACTTGCAGATACGGCGTCAGGCGCTGGACCGCGTAGACCGTCCATCCCTGCACTTCGTAGTAATCGAAGAAATCGTTCTCGAAAAAGAACGAAGCGAGGGAGTTTTCAACCCAGTTGGATTTCCACAGGTCATTGGTGGCGGTATTGAAGCGGTAGGCGCCGCCGATCTTCAGGCCGAAGTCTCCGCGCCGATCCTGAAAGGGGACAGTTTCGACGCCAAACTCATAGCGCCATGCTTTCAGCGCAAAAGCGTATCCGACCTGTCCGAGCACTTTGCTGTGCTCGAACGCATCCCATTCGATAGGAGGCATCCCGAAGCCGAGTACGAAGCCTTCCACCCGGTTGTAGCGCACCGCAGGAATCGAGCGGTAGAGCGCGGTTTCGCGGTAGGGCCACGAAGAAGCAGCATACCCGACGAACGAACCGGGGCCGCCCTGCCGCCCGATCATGGCGCGGCGACGCTCTCGCCAGGAGCGGAAACGGTCCTCCCTTTCCTCGTCCCGTTCCCGCGCTTCCTGTTCGCGCTCCCGCCGGGCGGCGATGCGCTCATCAGGGCGGTCATCAGACTGATCCGCTATCCGGTCCCGGCTTTCAGCAGGAGGGGCCGCCATCTCTTCGCAGGCCGGTTCGTCGGTATAGACGAGGCAGAAAAGCAGCGTCGTGGTCTCGCCGAGCCTGTTTTCCAGCGGTTCGAGCCGGTCGGCGCGTTCCGGCTCAGCGGAGGTCGTGTATTGCTCGCGCAGATCCTGGACCTGTCCGAGCAAATCCCGCAGGGATGCTGCCAGGCGTTTCATCTCCTCCGAAGAACGGGCGACAGCCTCTCCGTCTGCGCGGAGCGTGACGAAGGCATCCACATCGTCATCGAGCGCGTCGGCAATGGCTGCCAGGGCCGCGTCATCCGTGTCAGCTTCGCGCAGGCGCTGGGCCTCGTGCTGCGCCTCTTTCGCAAGCGTCACCAGCGCCTCGAAGGCGCGACCGGGCCGGTTCTCTGCCGTCCGGGTTGTTTGCTCCTGCGCCTGTAGCGTAAGAGGGAAAAGAAGAAGGACTACCAGGACGAGAACGTTGCGTGAAAAGTCGGGCATGGCATCGGAAGGCTGATCGGGTCCGTTCATGAAAGAGGCTCTGGAGCCGGGCGCTGGAAGAAATACGAACCAGGCTCGCACAAAGTTACAAAATAAGCCCTTCCGTTCGAGATCCGGAAAGCGCTCAGGCGGTTACCTACAGGGCAGTTTGTGGAAACTTCGAACAATTGCTTTATCAGGAACAGCAGCAATCCTCGTTTTCCTCTAACGGTGCTACGATCCATGCTTTCGCCCGTAAATGCAGTTGTTTCCGGCTCCTCTGCCGACCATCAGCGCGCCGGAGAGGGCCGCACGCTCATCGACTTCGGGCGCGGGTTGTGCTGCGACCTGCGCAGCGCGGAACGCCGGGAATGGCTTGTAACAAACGGCATCGGGGGGTATGCCTCGGGGACGGTCGGAGGGCTGCTGACACGGCGCTACCACGGGCTGCTCGTGGCCGCGTTGAAACCGCCGCTGGGGCGGACGCTGCTCGTCTCGAAGCTGGAGGAGACCCTCACCTATGGCGGGAACACCTGTTGCCTGGCGGCCAACCACTGGGTCGGCGGGGCTGTGGCGCCGACCGGCTATGTCTACCTTGATCGCTTTCATCTCGAAGGCGCAACACCGGTATGGACGTATGCCTGCGCCGATGCGCTCCTGGAAAGGCGAATCTGGATGGCGCACGGGCAGAACACGACGTACGTCCGCTACGATCTGCAGCGCGGCAATGCGCCGGTCTCGTTGCAACTCAACGCGCTGGTCAACTACCGGGATCACCACGCGATCACACGCGCCGACGGCTGGCAGATGCAGGTCGAGCCGGTTGAACACGGGCTGCGGGTGCGAGCCTTCGATGCAGCAACGCCCTTTTTCCTGCTCAGTCCGGAGGCGCAGGTTACGCCGAAGCACGCCTGGTATCTCGATGTGTACCTCGGCATGGAGGCCTACCGAGGAATGGAATCGGTAGAAGACCATCTGCTGGCAGGAACCTTCGAAGCAGTTCTGCAACCGGGAGAGCATCTGACGATCGTGGCGAGCACCGAAGCTGCTCCCGGCCTGAACGGAACGTCTGCCTTGCAGGAGCACCGGGAACGGGAGAGAAACCTGATCGTGCAGGCCGGGTTCGACGAAGCGCCCGGAGAGATCCGGCAACTCGCGCTGGCGGCGGATCAGTTCATCGTTCGCCGCGCCGCGCCGGAGGGCCGGCAGGGACACACGATCCTTGCAGGCTATCCGTGGTTCGGCGACTGGGGGCGCGACGCCATGATCGCCCTGCCCGGCCTCACGCTCTGCACGGGCCGCCCCGATGTCGCGGCGGACGTGTTGCGCACGTTTGCGCAGTTTGTCAGCCAGGGTATGCTGCCCAACCGGTTTCCGAATACCGGCGAGGAGCCGTCGTACAACACCGTCGATGCCGCTCTCTGGTACATCGAGGCGCTGCGCGCTTACCACGCCGCTACGAATGATCTGCGTCTGCTGCAGGAAGTATTCCCGTCGCTGGAAGAGATCATCGACCGGTATCAGCACGGGACGCGCCACAACATCCATGTCGATCCGGCGGACGGGCTTCTGTATGCGGGCGAGGCGGGCGTGCAGCTTACCTGGATGGATGCAAAAGTGGGCGACCGGGTAATAACGCCACGTGTGGGCAAACCGGTAGAGGTCAACGCCCTGTGGTACAATGCTCTGCGGAGCATGGCGGCTTTTGCGCGGCTTCTCGGCGAAGACGCCGCCCCGTTCAGCAGCGCGGCGGATCGCGCCGAAGAAGGGTTCGGGCGGTTCTGGAACGAGGAGGCCGGTTTCTGTTACGACGTACTCGACGCGCCGGAGGGCCACGATGCCGCCTTGCGCCCCAATCAGCTTTTCGCCGCGGCCTTGCCTTACAGCCCCCTCACTCCGGAGCGGCAGAAAGCCGTAGTCGATGTCTGCGCCCGGCGGCTGCTTACTGCTTACGGACTGCGCAGCCTTGCCCCCGGCGATCCGGCCTATGCGGGCCGCTACGGCGGCGACCAGGCCAGCCGCGACGGAACATACCACCAGGGAACCGTCTGGAGCTGGCTCATCGGGCCGTTCGTCGCCGCTCATCTGAAGGTATATAGCGACAAGAGGGCAGCGCGTTCCTACCTGTACGGACTGCTCCGGCATCTCTCGGAGCATGGTCTGGGCACCATCAGCGAAATCTTCGATGGGGATGTTCCTTTTGCCCCGCGCGGGGCTTTTGCTCAGGCATGGAGTGTCGCTGAGGTGCTTCGGGCCTGGCATCTGACGGCATAGGACCTTCAGGCATTCCGTGTTGCTATCTCCCTGCGGCGCCTGGTCTTCGCTTCTGCTTTTTTGCAACGCTCTGTTTAAGCCGCTGCTTTCTGCGCCGATACTCTGGGCAGAGACCTGTGCATTTTCTTGCATGGAGAGTTTCCCTGGCCCCTGAACACCCACTACCAGAAGGCTGCCCGACGAAGACGCCAGTCAGCCGGAACCGAGAGGAGGCGATATGTCGAGAATCTGGACTGTACTGATGCTGCTCTGCGGAGCAGTGCTTCTATCGATTGCACCGGCAAAGGCGCAGGGCCTTGCGGTCTCCGCACGGGCTGGCAGCCTCGGGCCGGGTCTTGACGTGACGGCTTCCGTTGCGCCGCGCTTGAACGCCCGCGTCGGGGTTAGCTACCTGACCTACGCACATTCCGATATCCTGCACGAAGAGATAGACGTCCGGTACGATGCCGACCTGACACTGACCTCCGTGACGGCGATGCTGGACTGGCATCCTTTCAGGAATGCGGTTCGGTTCAGCGCAGGCGCTGTTTACAACGGCAACAAGGTAGATGCCGTCATCACGCCCATCGAGTCCTATACGATCAAGGAAAAGACGTTCTCGCCGGATCGGATCGGCACGCTCACGGCCCGGGTCGATTACAAATCGAAAATCAGTCCCTATGTCGGGCTGGGGCTTGGAAACGCCGTGAGCCGCCGTTTCGGCGTGGCGTTCGATCTGGGCCTGCTCTATACAAACTCCCCGAGCGTGCGCATGACCGGCAGCGGCATGATCGCGCCGACGGCCGGGCAGGCCGCCAAACTCGAACAGGGTTTTGAAAGCTTCAAATTCTACCCGCTCGTATCGGTAGGATTAAGCTTCAGCCTCTGGAAACCGTGACGCTGTGTTGAGGACTTACAGACATGAAGACGATGAAACGCAAAAATAATATGATTCGTGTATGGACGGGCCTGATTGCCGTCGCGCTGCTCTCCATCCTGATAGCGGGCTGTGACTTCACGGGGGCGCAGGAAGCGGTCGATGACTTCAAGGTAGTCATCGGCCTCGAACCCATCGAAACCTTTGTCTCCGGGCAGATTCTCGATGCGGCAACCGGAGAACTCGTTCCCGGAAGCGTCTCGCTCACGTTCGGCGGCGTAGACCGGGGTGCGGTGATCGACCTGTACAGCGACCCGATCGAGAAGCAGACCGTGAAAGGGGGGCTGAGTTCGTTCGGAATTCGCAAGGAGGTGGTCCCTTCCGCAAGCAGTCCGGTTCAGATCAAGGTGACCGCCGAAGCAGCAGGGTATCAGACCGCCTCCGCGCTGGTCGCGCTGCGGAAGACGGGAGGCCACAGTTTTACGCTCTACCTGGTTTCGGAACGGACGACCCCGGAGGGCGCGGTAACCGTCCAAGACCGCGCAGGAGAATCGGACGCGCAGGGAGCCGTCGCGCAGACGTACTCTGTAACCACACCCACCGAGACGCAGACGCAAGCTGCTGCTTCGGTAAGCGTTCCGGCGGGCAGCGTCGTTCGTGATGCTGCGGGAGCCTCCCTGGCAGGCAACCTGCACACCAGTCTGACTTATTTCACCAACCAGTCGCAGTCGGCGCTGCGCTCGTTCCCCGGAGGTTTCAACGGTTCTGTAGAAGCCGGGAATGGCGGTGCGCTGGTGACAGCCGGCTTTGCCTCGCTCGAAGTGACGGATGCGAGCGGGCGGAAGGCCAGCACCTTTACCCGTCCCCTTCAGATCTCGTTCTCCATTCCGGCAGGCACGACCAACCCGGAAACCCGCGCCCGGATAAAGAACGGAGACCAGGTAGGCATCTGGAGCTACGAAGCTTCGCGCGGTGTCTGGGTCCGTGAGGGCAAGGCGACGATCCAGGGGCCGCAGGCCAACGGCACGTTTCTGGCAGTCTACGAGGTGAGCCATCTTTCGTGGTGGAACCTGGCCTGGGAAAGCGCCGGCTGCGAAAGCGGCGCAACCGTCAACATTAACCGCAACGGGCGCACCGGGACGCTTTCGGCCACGCTCACCGCGTCGGGCTACACCTCTACCTATG
>CBDUBU010000261.1:0-6001 GCA_965365465.1 uncultured Rhodothermaceae bacterium | reverse complement strand
CGCATCCTGAGCCGCCACAACTTCGTAACGTCCCGGTCGGTCGTGCGCTGCATGGCCTGCCCTCCCTCCTCTACAGCCCTGTCGAAGGCGTCAAGAAGCGCGCCGGTCGAGGTTGCGCTGACGGGTGCGTGGCCCGCCGCGTCCATGTCCAGTTCGTCCACACGAAACACCGGTCCTGCCCACCGGACGCAATCGACGATGTGGGCGCCCAGTTGGCCTGCCGTGAATGACTTCGGATGGGGCCGCCAGTCGAAGCGCTCCTCCGGCAGCCGCTCCAGATGCCTGCGCGTGGTCTGTGTTTCGTGCAGGAACTCTTCTATCAGAAAGTCGATTCGCTTCATGTTTCAAAGACGGGCAGCAGGGCCGAATCGATCCTCTTTCCGCTGTCAGACAGGCATTCTTTTGTCAAGCGCTTTTTCCAGTTGCACCACCAGCGTGCGGACGCCCTGGCCGATGCCGACGGCTCCGCTCCGAATGACTTCGGCGGCGCGCTCCGCCACCTGCCGCCGCGCCTCGTTCGGCAGTTCCGACGCGGCGCTCATCGTCCGGGCCAGTTCCACCGAAAGATGCTCGGGCGATACGTCTCTCGATGGAAAAGCGGCCTCCGGCCCGGCAGGGGCGGGCGCGTGCAGGTGCGCAGCGAACCGCTCGAAAGCAGCGGCCTGCGCGGTGAACGCTTCTTCCACAGCCTCCTGACAGTCCGGGCTTTCGTCCAGGAAGTTCAGAAACGCCTCGCTCGCCTCCCCGGACTGCACGAATTGCACGAACTCCTCTCTCCAGACCAATGGGACCTTTTCCACCAGATTTTCTACGTTCATGTTTTCTCTCTTTTAAGTCTTTCAGGA
The DNA here is from genome assembly GCA_965365465.1 of uncultured Rhodothermaceae bacterium. Classification (GTDB taxonomy): domain Bacteria; phylum Bacteroidota; class Rhodothermia; order Rhodothermales; family DASSAV01; genus CBDUBU01. Next base: position 5,156 of record CBDUBU010000261.1, on the reverse strand, counting down.
TGCCTGCACAGCCTGTTGCATCCCCTTTCTATTATATAGACGTACGCGGATCGAATTCCATTACATCACCCCTTACGATTCCAGATGCGTCTGGAGCCTGCGCAGCAGCCGGAACAGCCGAACGGCGGCGGCTGAGTAGTTGATGCCCAGTTCATCGGCAATGGATTGGATGGAGCGGTTTTCCCAGAAACGCATCTCCAGCAACTGCCTGTCCGCCTCGGACAACGTTTCCAGCGCGATACGGAGCGCCAGCCGCTCTTCCGGCGTGGGGTCGGAGGGTCCGGCCGCTTCCGAGAGGTGGTCGTCCCGGCGCCGCTCGGAACGCTCGCGCCGCAGCCGGTCGATGATCCGGTTCCGCAGCAACACCACCAGATACCCTTCGGGGGCCTTTGCCGCCCGCAGCTTCCGGAGGCCGTCCGGCGCCTGGAGCGAGAGCAGGACATCCTGCGCCAGATCCCCGGCATCGCTCGTTTTCAACGGCCCGTACCGGCGGAGCAGGGCCTCTGCCATGCTCCGGAGCCTTTCGGTAAGCAGCAGCCAGGCCGCCTCGTCGCGGCCGGCGGCCTCGCCGAAGCTGAGGTCTGCTTCCAGCCGCGCCAGCAGCGCGTCCCAGCCGGGGGGTTCGCTTGACATAGAGGGTCTATCTCAGCAAGATGCGGTAGGTGTCGAAGATCTGCTGGAGCTTGTCCAGATGCGCCAGAAACCTGGCCCGCGCCTTGAAGAAAAGCGCCTGCCGGCGCGGTCCCTGGCTCTCCGGTTCCACTTCCCGCAGGGCTTCCACGACGGGAACGGACCCCAGCAGCACTTTTCCGAGCAGTTCCCGGATCTTTCTCGTCTCTTCGTCCGAATCGCCCTGGACTTCCAGGATCGTACGGCGCACGAGTTGCGCGATCAGCGCCTGAACGCTCAGTTCCTCCGGCTTTTTGCCCAACTGATCCCAGACGACCGAGACGAGGCCGATGCCGAGCAGCCCCAGCAGCAGCCAGAACCAGACGGTTCTCCAGCTTGCGCGGCTGCGGGAGTCGTAGGAGGCATTTTCGGGAGACACCTCCCAATCCTCCAGGCGAATGGAACCCGGATGGCGATGCCACACCTGAAGCGCAACCCCGCTCGGCCATTTGAACTTCGACAGCCGGAGGCTCGAATCCGGCTTCTCGATGCGGAGCCGCCATGTGCCGTTTGCGACCCTGTCGGCGGCGACGGCCAGCGCAGCGCCGTTGGTGAGCATTGCCTGCCAGCCTGCGGCGCTGTCGGCCTCCGGCGCATGGACGCGCAGCGTCGCCAGCACCGAGAGGTCTCCGGCATCGGTCGAAAAGCACAACCCCTGTGCGTCCGCACACGCCGCGCTCCTGTGAAAGCCGGTGTCGTAGCCCGGCGCCACCGGTGTGACACCGATGCTCTGGAGTCCGAGCAGCACGCCGCCGACGGCGCCGAGGGCGGCAAGGAGCTTTTTAATCATCTCCTGGTGAAGAAAAACGAAAAGGTCTGGACACGAACCCGCTCACACCCGAATAAGGTACCCCCGCGTGCCTTCCGGCGCAACCGTTTCCTCGCTCCGGCAAGGCAGCGAGCATTAACCCACCCTACCGCTGCGATGCCATGTTCCCGCCTGCCGCCTGCACGACGAGCGTTCCGGAGGCGGTGCGACCGTTCGTTTCGGGGTTGTACATCAATTCGGCCTGCGCCGGAGGGTGGGTGAACGTGCCCGGCGTCGTAGCGCGGGCAACATAGGTGTAGGTATGCTCGCCTCGCCGGAGGTAGTCGGCAAAGAGCAGCACCCGGTCGTCGCGGAACTCGGTGTGGTTGAAACTGCCCCACCACCGGCCCTGTCCGGCTCCCGCCTCTTCCAGCGCCTCCCGGTGGGTGGTCTCGAAGGCGGCGTTCAGCACCTCGAGTCCGGCAGGCAGGGCATCGTCCACCACCACGTAACTCCGGTCTGCCGGGCTGGAAAGGCGGAGCGTGACGCGCACCATCTCACCCGCCTGCAAGGTTACGGGCTGCGCACCGACCGCCAGCGAAGCGCCGACGGGCTGCCCGCGCTCGTCGAGGCGTTGGAGGCGACGCTCCACACTCAGGCCATTCCGGGCTGCCGGGAGTGGGGCGCTGCTGAAGGTTTCGAGCAGGAATGAATAGTAAACCTGTCCTTCCCCGGTTTTCGTGATTTCAAGGGGCGCCTCCGCCGGCAGGGTTTCCGGCAGGCGGGTTTCCACGGCGGCCTTGAGCGAGCGGCCCTTGAAGGTTTCCTTCAGGAGGGTCTGGCCCGCCAGCCTGACTTCGGCGGTGAAGTCGGGCGTTGCCTGCTCGTAGGCGTCGGCATAGGCGCGGAAGGCATCCAGCACCGCCGCGTTTTCCTGCGTGGAGGCCCAGTGGCCGCCCTGCCGCGCCTGCATCAGGTAGCGCACCATCCGCTCGGCTATCGGCGCCAGAGGCTCCGACGGATCGGCTTCGACGAGGGCTGCCAATCCGTAGGCGCTCGCGCGGACGTTGCTGGCGAACACCCAGTCATAGCCATCGCCCTGCGGCGCTGCAAGGTAAGCCGTCGTGCTTTCGACGCGCACGCGCCGCAGGAGGCTTTCGGTGAGCGCGCTGCGGAAGCGGTCGAGCGCCGGGCGCCGGGCCGCCACGATAGCGCGCAGCAGATAGCTTTCCCGCTCGACGGTTGCATTTCGCTCGTCGGCCAGCGCGGCGATCTCGCTCTCCAGCACCCTTCCGTGGCGGGCCAGCGCGTAGAGCAGAAACGCCCGCGTGTCGTCCCAGACGGCAGCGCTGTAGTATTCGGGCCGCTCGCTGCGGTTGCGCACCTGCCGTTCCAGCGCGTCCAGGGCCTGCCGGGTGAGGTCTTCAGGGATCGTGTAGCCGGCGTCGCGGGCTTCGGCCAGGGCCAGCACGACGTATCCCTCCACGTACGGATTGCGGTAAGAGGCGCCCGGCCACATCCCGAACCCGTTCCCGGTCCAGAACCCTTCCAGTTCGCGCAGCCAGGCCTCGACGAGCGCCCGGCGGCTGCCGCCGAGCACGCGCAACTGGAAGGCGTCCAGCAGACTGCCGGCCACGATCAGCGGGCGCACGCGCGAGGTGCGCTGTTCGAGGCATCCGTACGGGTAATCGAACAGGTACTGCACGGCCCCGTCGAGGCCGACCAGCGCGGTGGAGGCCAGGCGCACCTCGAACCGGCCCAGGCCGGGGACCCGGTTTTCGGGCAGGCGTAGCGCCTCCTGCGCCTCGCCGGGCGTCGAGGCGAAGGTGGCCGAGACCTCTTTCGTCAGCGGCGCGCTCAGAGGGATCTCAAGGGCCAGCAGGTCCTGCTCGGTGCCCAGCCGCGCGTTGAACTGCAACCGCACCGCGCCGGCGCGCGCCAGCTTCCACCGGAAACGCACTTCCCTGGTCTCTCCCTGCGCCAGCGCCACCGACTGCTCGGCGGGGCCTTCCAGATCCAGCCCCTCGACGCGCACGTTGACGACAGCCCGGCCCGCGCTGCCGGTTCGGTTCGTGACCAGCACCCCGGCCTCGAAGTCGTCGCCGAGCCGGACGAAGCGGGGAAGCGCAGGCTGCATCACGAGCGGCTGCGTCACCGTGATGTCGGTGCGGCCTGCCCCGAAGCGGTGGTCGCCGGTCAGGGCCGTCGCCATGAGGCGGAAGGTCGTCAGGCTTTCCGGCAGTCGGAACCGGACGGTGGCGCGGCCCCGGCTGTCCGTCCGGATGGCGGGCGCCCAGTAGGCCAGGGGGCGAAAGTCCTGCCGCAGCATGAAATTGCGGTCGCCGCCGCCGCCGATCATGTCCTCTTCTTTTTGCCCGAAGGCCCGCTGCTCGACCAGGTTGGCCCGCGTCTCGCTGGTGCTGACGCCCAGCGGCCGGGGGCCGTAGAAGACGTCGAACGGGTCGGGCAGCGCGTAGCCAATCAGGTTCAGCACCCCGGCGTCGGCGGCGCTGAAGGCGATCTCGCCGGCCACGCCTTTTCCGTCGGCGTCCAGCAGGCGCAGGTCCACGGAGACTTCATCGCCGGGCCGGTACTCCTTGCGTGCAGGCTCCACCGCCACCGACAGCCGCCGCAGGCCCGGATCGACCCTCAGCGAGGCATAGCCGATCTTGAAAGACGGCGCGCCGGTGTCGCTGCCGGGGCCGGGCCGGGCCGTGCGCCCGCTGAGCAGCATCACGCTGACGAACACGTTCGGCAGGTGTGCTTCCGTCAGCGGGATCTCGATCTGAGGGGCGCTGCCCCGGAGCGTCTCGATGCGGCTCGAAAGGATGCCTTCGCGCTCCACGGTGATGAGCGCCGTGGCTTCTTCATAGGGCGACTGCACCATCAGCCGCGCCGTCTCGCCCGGACGGTACGACGCACGCTCCGCGACGAGGTCGATCCGGTCGTCGTCGCTCCGCTCCCAGGCCACGTAGCCGGGGCCGGCGGCATAGAAATAAGCCTCCGAACGAACCATATTGCCGCGCACGTCGCGCCCCGTCGCCCGAATGACGTAGCTGCCGCCTTCCGTGACGGGCATGGTGAGGCGCCTGGCCTTTCCCGGCTCCGGCCTTACCCGGTGCGACCCGATGGTCTCCTCGGTCATCTCGCTGCGCCAGTTCAGCCTGCCGTCGGAGCCGACCTCGCGCACGCTGTTCCACTGGCGGCGCACGAGTTCCACGTCCACCGTTTTCCCTCCAACCGGCATTCCGGCGGGATCGACGGTGATGACATCCACCGTCATGTTCTTTTCCCGGCTCACGTCGAGAAACGTCGTGCCGGTTTTGAGTCCTATGTAAAAGAGGCCGGGGTGGAGCGTGATCTGCGTGCGCCCCGCATTCTGCTGCCGGGACGGGTCGGTCACGGCGCCGCTCCAGGCCAGGACCGCAGGCGCGCCGCTGCGGTTGCCGGGCAGGGGCAGGCGAAACGGTGCCCTGCCATCCTCATCGAGCAGGGTATCGGCCTCCACCAGCGTCCGGTACAGGCTTTCTCCGTCCTCATAGCTGCCGAAGCGATAGGCCGGGTACCCCGGCGGCGCGTATCCGCCCGGCAGCCGGTCGAGCCGGTACTGCACGGGCTGCCCCTCCATGACGGTTCCGAACAGGTAGCGCCCGGTGATCGCCCCCTCGAAATAGTCGCCCGCGACGTACGCCGGGGCTGCGGTCGTGGCGTTGACCTCGAACGAGGCGGCGCGGAAGGC
>CBDUBU010000260.1:0-6025 GCA_965365465.1 uncultured Rhodothermaceae bacterium | reverse complement strand
GAGCGGGCGGAGTTTGGCGACGATCTGCTGCTGTTCTGGCTCCAGCGAGAACGCTGAAATGCCGGGGGTTTCCCTTCTGCTCTCTGGGAGAAACAGGCGATGCCGGCCCCTCCCTCGTGAAAAGGTTTCTTTTCTACACCCTGGAAGAATTAAAATCCTCTCCTGCCCCTCTCCTCTCTAGAGGCTTAGAGCTTGTGTATGCGTCCACCATGCATACATGCCCTCCTCTGAAACTCCCATCGGCAGGCCAGCCTCGCTGTACATCTGCCACATCAGTTCACGCAGTTTCTCTGCAAAAGCAGTATCTCCTCCCGCAACTTGCAGCAGGCGAAGGTTTATGACGCCTGTTTCAGCGCCCTGTCGGTAATGGTTTGCGATCTGTCTCTCCATGAATCTAGCGGTATATGTGATGAAGGGATATGAGATATGCTGGAAGCCTTCGGCGGTTGGGCAATTTCTGCACCATAGTTCGGCTCGAGGAGGCCGCGCCGCACAGAGCGTGTTGTGCTGCTTCTGGAGGACTTCCTGTTGTAAAACAAGTTGTTGGCACAATTAAAGAAGATCGCATGAAACTACTTGACAATGCGTATACCACGATATAATTACGACTCCGTAACATAAATGAAGTAGATACTCTCGTGTTTTCTATTGGCGAAGTCCGGATAGCTTCGCATTGTGAACCTCACGGATGAAGAACACAAACGGCAGTGAATCCGGGTCTGTTCTTCCGGCAACGAATGCCTTTACAGGGCTTATCGTTGCCGTTTTTTTTCATACCAACCTTACCTCACCTTAACGCCATGGCTAACGAAACTTCCTATTCAGGAGGCGAGAATTTCAGCCTCCGCGACATCCTGCTCAGAGGCAGAAGACTCGACTTTGCGCAACGCACGCAATTTTTCTCTCAGTGGGTCAGGAAACTCGCTGAAAATGGAGAGGCGCTCTACCGGCGCGAAATCATATCGGCGGCAGACCGCGAAGTCGAGACGGTGGATCCGTTTACGGGACAGATGCACCGTATGCTCATGTTTGGATCGAACAACTATCTGGGGCTGACGAGCCATCCTTACGTGCGTGAGCGCATCAAGCAGGCTGTGGATGCCTATGGAGCCGGCGTGGGAGGGCCGCCCCTGCTCAATGGCTATACACGGTTGCATAAAGAGGTAGAAGAACGGCTTTCTGCCATGAAGCAGAAGGAGGATACGGTGCTGTTCCAGAGTGGTTACGGCGCCAATGTGGGCATTCTGACGAGCCTCACCGGGCGGCACGATACGGTTATCTATGACGCCTATAGCCATGCCTCCTTCTACGACGGGCTGAAAATGGGGGATGCGCCGGCTGTGAAGTTTGCTCATAACGACACCTGCGAGCTGGAAAGGCTCCTGGAGGAGACTCTGTCTGATAAGACCGGCGACACGTTTGTAGGGCTGGAAGGCGTGTACTCGATGGATGGCGACCTCGCGCCGCTCGACCAGATCGCCCCGCTCTGCAAGCAGTATGGAGCCACGCTGATTATTGACGATGCGCACGGCACCGGGGTTGTAGGACCAAATGGAGGCGGCTCCGCCGAGCACTTCGGCGTCAGAGATCAGGTTGACATCATCATGGGCACCTTCAGCAAGGCATTCGGGGTCGTCGGCGGTTTTGCCTCTACGACGCAGGCAGTTGCTGACTACCTGCGCTTTTTTGCCAGATCCTATATGTTTTCGTCCTCCCTCCCGCCGGCTGTACTGGCATCGGTGCTCGCCAGCCTGGATCTGCTCGAACATGAACCGGAAATCCATCAACGCCTGCGAGACAATATTGCTTACACAGCCAACGGACTCAGGCAGATCGGTTTCTCTGTAGATGCGACCTCCGGCATCATACCGTTGCGGGTTCCGGAGACCATGAACTTGCGCAAGGCGTCTCATCACTTTCACAAGGCTGGTATTTTCATTAACTCCATAGAATACCCTGCTGTCCCGGTGAGCCAGCAACGTTTCCGCATAAGCCTGATGGCGACGCATACGAAAGCGGATATAGACCGGCTCCTTGAGGTGGTGGAGGAAGTGTGGGCTGCGTATGCTTTTGCAGAAAGCGCCCCCCTGCACCGCACCGTTTAGGACTGCGGAAACCCTGCCCCGTACATCTACAAGACTTCTGCGATTTCTTCTTGAATCCGGCCTGCACGCTGCCCGATTTCATAACCGGAAACCAATCCGTGCAGGAACACCCGCGCTGTTTCCGGGCTGTAGCGTAGCATGACGCCGCTTGCCTGCTCAAGGTCCAGCGCCTCGGAAGTCATGCGGTAGTCAGAGATAAGCCGGTAGGCCAGCGCCTGCCGGACAAGGTGTTCTATGGAATAATGGCAAGGGTCGGTAAGGAACTCCGGCTGCATGAACGTGCGCGCTCGTAGAGATGTTTGCAGGCATGAGCAGGCTTCTGCTCTCGAAGTGCAATTTATGCACGGCTTGCCTGGATTAACCCCTGTATGAGCGTCACATGATGCAGGTATTCTTCGCAATGGGGCGTACGCTACAGACGCATACACCTGTACGACCTTTTTTCTCTTGCAGCTTTTTCTGCGGGAAGCGTCAGGCGTATTGCGTCGGGCGAAGCTGTGTTTCTGCCAGTCCTTTTCTAGTTCCTGGAAGGGATGGCTTGCATCTCCGTATGCTGGCCGTACTTCCAGCGGATCGCGAATTGAACCAGCGAACCGAGGTTTTCAAACCCGAGTTTCTCTTTTACGCGCCTGCGGTGCTGCTCAACGGTGTAATAACTCAGCCGGAGCTGCTCCGCAATCTCGTAGATCATCATACCCTCTCCCAACAGTTCAAAGACATTGCGTTCGCGCCGGGTAAGCTCTCCCAGGTCCGGTACTGCCCTGAAGTTTTGCTTGTCCGCAGGCTTGACCGCTGGCTGACCAGAAGAGCGTCCATGCACAAGCGTACGCTCCCGTATCGCCGCTCGCAACGTTTCTATGACAACCTGAGTGGGCTGGGTTTTCATCACATAACCCGAAGCCCCCGCTTTCAGGGCTTGTTCACCGTAAGCGTCCTCATCAAACATCGAGTAAACGACAACCCGAACTGCAGGATAGTGACTGTGGATATAGGCCACCAGATCAAGGCCGTGAACGTCCTCAAGCGAGATGTCCACGATTGCTGCGTGAGGCGTTGTCGCTTCCAGCAACGGCACGGCTTCCCGCGCCGACCCTGCTTCCCCGCACCATTCCATGTCCAGCTTGCCACGGATCCTTGCCTCCAGGGCCAGACGGACGGAGGGGTGGTCGTCGATGACCAGCACCTTGATGCGATTCGCAGAGGCAGTATCTTCCGCTGTTGCGTCTGTTTTCATGCACAGTACTCAGTCACAAAAAAGTTTGCTTCAGTATATCTTATGCAGAAAATTCGCTTTACGCATGAAGCAGATTCAGCTATGGAGCGAACCAACGAGAAGGCCCTTTTCCCGAGCAATTACGCGCAGATGCCTGAGAATGCCGACATTCAAACAGATCAGGCGCCAGGCTGATAGATATACTGTAAGGCCGTTTGGTTATAATGTTATCGGATATTTTATTCGGACCTTAAGCAAGAAATCGTTCTACCAGTAACTATTTCCCGATATTATGAGCACCTCCGCGAGGGATTACCAGAACGTCCTGATGGAATTGCTGGAGGGATCGCCAGATGCCGCGATACTGGCCTCCAGGTCTGGAGAGATCAAGTACGCAAACAGTTACGCGGAGCAGCTATTCGGCTATGGCGCCGGCGAGATGCAAAAAGTCAACCTGAATCTGCTGTTCACGCCCCTTCAGGAGCAGGCGGATGCACAGCCTGAGGAACATCAGGAAGGGCGCGCTCGCGTGTGCGACGGCTACGGCAGACGGAGGGACGGAACAACCTTTCTGGCCGAGATGCGCTCCGGCTCTGAAACCGGCCCTGAAGGAAACTGGCGGTTCTACACAATGCACGATGTGGAGGAACGCAGACGTGTAGAAGGCGCACTCCGGGAAAGCGAAGAGCGTTTTTCAATGGCCTTCCAGTCTGCCCCGGTTGCCATCTGCCTGACGACCCTGGCTGAAGGGAGGTTTCTGGACGTTAACGAGAGCTTTACGCGGCTAACCGGATATCGCCGGGAGGAAATCACCGGCCTCACGGTAAACGAACTGAAGGTTTTCCACAGTCCGCTCCAGCGGGAAAGCGAACTGGCGCGGCATGGCCGCTTTGAAAACCTCAACCTTCAGATTCGCACAAAGGAAGGGAAAATCCGGGATACGCTTGCTTCTGCGGAGGTGATCGACCTCATCGGCGAGCAATGCGTGCTCGAAATGTTTGCCGACGTGTCAGAGCGACGGCGTCTGGAGCGCGAGGTTCTGGAGGCCGCAGCGCGTGAGCAGCGCCGGATCGGTCAGGAACTACATGACGACCTGGGACAGCAGCTTACAGCCGTTGCGGCGTTCGCAGAGATGATCGAGGAGAAGCTGGAAGCCGGGGATTCTACTCTGCATAAGTATGCGTTCCAGATGAACAAGATGCTCCGGGAGGCGCGTGAAAGCGCCCGTCGCCTCTCGCATCAACTCTCCCCCGTTTCCATACCCGGCCCTTCTCTCTCGATAGCCCTGGAACGACTTGCAGCGAGGACGGAGAAGGCGTTCGGCATCAGATGCAGCTTGCGCGGCGGCGGCGCAGAAGTGGCGGATGATGTGGCCTTCCAGCTTTACCGCATTGCTCAGGAGGCCATCAACAACGCGGTCAAACACGCAGCGCCTCAGACCGTTACTATCGACTTTGCTCGCAGAAAAAGCCGTGTTGTGCTGCGCATCGAGGATGACGGAAAGGGCATCCCGGAAAATGCCGCCGCCGTGGGCGGATGGGGCCTTCGCACCATGCAATACCGCGCTGACGTTATTGGCGCATCCCTGGAAGTGAAACGGCGTTCCCGGAAAGGAGGAACCACCATTGCGTGCGTACTGGAATGGGAGGCGAAACCCGCTGATCTGGTCTGACGGAACCAGCGCCGGATTGCCTGGAGGCAGGGCGTAAGAGGCGCTGCGCGCTCTCCTACCTGGAACCTGCCGTGCGGGGTTTCCCTTCCGATGCCTCGGTGTCGGTTGTTCGGCCGGCCGATCGGGCAGCGATTTCCTCAGCAGTCTCGCGTTCGATCTGGTGGCGCCAGTAGTTTAGAAACAACGCAGAGAAGGAAAAGAGGCAAATCAGGAATATGAATATGAAAAGAGCCATGGCAAAGAAGAAGACCCTCTCTCCAGACAACGGATTTCCGGGATGCCTGTCAAAGAATCAGGGCGCAAGCCCCTGAGTGATTCTTCTTCCGGGTAGTTACGTGTTTGATATATAATATGATGCAGAGAAGAAACAGTTTCTCCTGTCCTGAAACAAGAGCGACCAGGCTCTAGAAGAACTGCCGCGTTCCGGTTGCCCTGCCGGAGCCTACACATCATATGCGCCGAAACCGGACGCAGGGCTTGCGCTCCTTCCGGGAAAGAGCCTGTATGGCGATGCCTATCTTGTCCGCATCAGCGTCCAGGATGCCTGACACTCCGTGAAAACGTCAAAAAGCAGCTTGTCGGTGCAGAAGGGTACACAAAACGAACCTGTGAATGGCATGTCTCACGCCGTGCGCCGGCGCCATGCGCCGCACGGCGGCGGCGCACCCTCCCTGGGCGCTCTGGTAGAATCAGCCCGGCATCGAGGCTTTGTCGATGCCTATCTTTTTTCACGGAGAGAGATTGTTCTGACCATGGCGCACCGGCAGTTCAGGTTTGACCATGCCGCCGGACGCGGCTTTCTGATGTTGCTGCTTCAGGGATCGGCTGCCGCACATCCGAGCAGACCTCCGGGTTTCCCTCTCCAGGCAGGCGACAGAAACCTCCCCCGTGCAAGGCCCTTCACAAACCGGCTCCAGTCTATCGAAACGTACCTGGAACTGCTGCTCCGGTTTGCGTGCAAAACGGCTCTCCTTTCCGGCTTTCATCTCGACCGGGAGGGCAGGACGGCAGCGCTGCATACGCCAGCCACCACGG
>CBDUBU010000259.1:0-6038 GCA_965365465.1 uncultured Rhodothermaceae bacterium | reverse complement strand
TGGACGCTTTTTCCGTAGAGTTCCGCCATGCCCTCCAGTTCCGGGGCCTCATCGACAACCCCGGTAGCCAGAAGCAACTTGCGCGCGCAGTAGCGCGTCTGGTATTCCAGCGTCACTTCAAACCCTTCCTCTGTTTTACAGGCATCCACGACCACCCCATCCCGCACGGCGACGTTTTCGTACTGTGCGAGTTGCGCTCTTCCGATTTCCAGAAACTCTTTCGGAGAGATCCCGTCGCGGGTGAGATAGCCATGCAACGCATTCGATGCAGCATTGCGGGGCTTACCAGCATCGAACACCAGCACATTTCGGCGGCACCTGCCGAGCAACAGGGCCGCGCTAAGCCCGGCGGGGCCTGCCCCTACAATAATCACGTCATAAAAGACCATGCCTTTCTCTCGCCTTCCGGCAACCTGCGCTCAGTAGTAAGGATTCGTCTCCGGCTTTTCCTTGCCCATGTAGATCGCGCTATAGTGGACGTAATTCTCGGCGTTCTCACGAATGCCGGCCACTTCCTCATCCGTCAGCGCTCTCACCACCTTCGCAGGGCTTCCCATCACCAGAGAGCGCGGCGGGATCACTTTCCCCCCTGTGACGAGCGCACGCGCCCCGATGATGCTGTCGTGACCGATCACGGCATGATCCAGAATGACGGCTCCCATGCCAACCAGCACCCGGTCTTCAATGGTGCAGCCGTGTACAATAGCGCCATGTGCAATCGTGACATAATCTCCGATGCGCGTAGGGGCTGTGCCATGCGACACATGCACGACGGCATTGTCCTGCACGTTGGACCCTTCGCCGATCCGGATCCAGTGAACGTCGCCGCGCACCACGGCATGATACCAGATGCTGGCTCCCTTGCCAAGTGTTACGTCTCCAATGACCACGGCGGAAGGGGCTATGAAGTTGGATTCATCGTACGTCGGCGAGACATTGATAAACGGTTCTATCATAAAAAAGGACGATTGTGTGTAAAAGAATGACACGGCGCAGGATGCCCACACGGCGGTCCTGATGCGGCGCAACTTACACAACCGGGCGATCCTAACCCTCAGCGAGCCGCTTCAGTTCTGCCAGTTTCATCAACGCTTCAATCGGCGTCATGCGGTTCGGCTCTACGACCCGCAGCTTTTCTTTCAGTTCCTCGGCAACAGGGTCTCGCTGCGTATTGAACAGGGACATCTGCAAGGCTGATGAATCCAGGGGAGGCATGTTGCCGGGCGCCGCCATTCGGGCCTGAACGCCGTCGCCTCCCTCCACGCCGCCGTCATTTCCGGCTCCCTCTACCACGAGATGCTGGCTTTCAAGATGTCGCAGAATGGCTTGCGCCCGCGTGATGATCGGTTCCGGCAGTCCAGCCATTCTTGCGACCTCGATCCCGTACGAATGGTCGGCCCCTCCGGGCACAAGCTTGCGGAGAAAGATCACTTTCCCGTCATGTTCCTGCACCTGAATCTGGTAGTTGCGGATTCGCCCGAGCCGCGCCGCCAGTTCGTTCAATTCGTGATAATGCGTTGCAAACAGCGTTCGCGCCGCAACGTCCGGTCTTTCATGCAGGTACTCGACCAGCGCCCAGGCAATAGAAAGACCATCGAACGTGCTGGTGCCCCGACCCACCTCATCGAGCAGAATCAGCGAGCGCGGCGTTGCGTTGTTCAGGATATTCGCCGTTTCGTTCATCTCGACCAGAAACGTGCTCTCGCCTGCCGCCAGGTGGTCGGAGGCGCCGACGCGGGTAAAGATGCGGTCTACGATGCCGATGCGCGCCCGCGTCGCCGGGACGAAGCTGCCCACCTGCGCGAGCAGCACGATGAGTCCCGTCTGCCGGAGCACCACGCTTTTGCCGGCCATGTTCGGGCCGGTGATAATCAGAATCTGCTCCGTCTCCGAGTCAAGGCGCACGCTGTTGGGGATGAACGGCTCTCCTGCCGCCAGCATACGCTCGACCACCGGGTGCCGCCCGTCCTCGATGTCGAGTTCCACCCCATCATGGACATCCGGGCGCGTGTACTGGTATTTGTCGGCCACCTCTGCCAGCGCGCAGAAAACGTCGAGCATGGACAGGAGCGACGCATTGAGCTGCAGCGCCGAGGTTTCCTCGGCAATGAGCATCCGGAGGCTGTTGAACAGTTCTGCCTCAAGCCCGGCGATCTTCTCCTCCGCCGTGAGGATTTTCTCTTCGTACTCCTTCAGTTCCGGGGTGATGTACCGCTCAGCATTCACGAGCGTCTGCTTGCGAATGTAGTCTTCCGGAACTTTGCTCTTGTGGGCGTTGGTAATCTCGATGTAATACCCGAACACCTTGTTGAAGCCGACCTTGAGCGAGTTGATGCCAGTGCGCTCGGACTCTTTTTTCTGCATCCTTGCCACCCAGGTTTTCCCGGACAGGGAGATCTCGCGCAGTTCGTCGAGTTCCGCATTAAACCCTGGACGGATAAGCCCTCCTTCGGAGGCGCTTGCCGGAGGATCATCCACGAGCGCCTTGCCGATCCGGTCGATCACTTCCTGGCAAAGGGTAAGACTCTCCCCCAGCCGGTGCAGCGTTTCGCATGATTCCTGGGCAAGCGGGCTTTTGACGGCAGGTATCTGCTGCAACGTCAGCTTCAGGTTCACCAGGTCGCGCGGCGTCGCACGCGCCACACAGATCTTTGCAGCGATGCGTTCCAGATCTCCAACTTGCTTCAGTTCCTCACGCAAGGCCTCCCGCAACCGGCGCGAAACAACGAGCGCCTCCACGGCATCGAGCCGCTTCTTGATGTTATCCACGTTCCGCAACGGCCTGACGAGCCACTTCCGAAGAAGGCGCGCCCCCATGGGGGTCAGCGTCTCGTCGAGCATCTGCATGAGGGTCCCTTCCTGGCCCTCGCCCTGCATGGACGTGATGAGTTCCAGGTTTCGCTTTGTCTGAGCATCGAGCGCGATATAATCGTCCCGCTGATAGCGCGTGATGCGCCGGATATGGGGCAGGCGTCCTTTCTGCGTTTCGCCCAGGTAATACAGCGCAGCGCCCGCTGCCACAATCCCTAGCTTCAGGTCTTCGACGCCGAAACCCTTGAGGGAGTGCGTCTGGAAGTGCCGGATCAACACCTCGTAGGCAAAGTCGGACCCGAAGCACCAGTCTTCCTGCGGCGTAATCAGAAAGCCCTGATCGCGGAATGCCTGGAGCCGCTCGCGCTGTCGCTTGTCCACGAGCACCTCGGCGGGGGCTATCGTCTGCAGCACCTCCTCTATCTTGCTCGCGGGAACCTCCGCAGCGCCGAATTCTCCGGTTGTGGCATCTATGAAAGCAAAACCCACCACTTCGCGGTCGTGCCGTTCCGCACCCCAGCGCACTGCGGCCAGATAATTCGACCGCTTCGGATGCAAAAGCTGATCGTGGAAGGATACGCCCGGCGTAACCACTTCGACCACATCGCGTTTGACCACCTTGCGGGCATACTTCGGGTCCTCTAACTGCTCGCAGATGGCGACGCGCAGGCCGGCCTGCACCAGTTTGGGAAGGTAATTGTCCAGCGCGTGATGCGGAAAGCCGGCCAGCGGCACTTCGCTGGCCTGCCCATTGGCGCGGCGCGTCAGGGTGATGCCCAGGATGCGGCTGACGGTTCTGGCATCGTCTTCAAACGTTTCGTAGAAATCACCGAGCCGGAACAGAAGAATCGCATTGGGGTGCCGATCCTTGATTTTGTAATACTGCCGCATCAACGGCGTAACGTTTTCCCTTTTCTTCTGCGCTTCGGACATCCGTTGGAAACTCGTTGTAGGTGGCAGGCGCCGGACATAACCGGAAACTAGCAGCCGACCGTCGGAAACGCAATCTGCGCGCGCAGGCTGCTGCGACAGCCGATAAGTTGCCCTGGAACAGCAACTTACACATCCAGCTTCGTTTTACGCCTGCACGCGCCGATGGCTCCATGCAGGAAAAAGAAATGCGGCGCCCGGCACCAGCCTGCACAGAGACGCCGGTCTACTCGAAACGCAAGCTCTTGACCGGATCGGCAAGCGCTGCCTTGACGGCTTGATAACTCACTGTCACGAGCGCTATGAAACCCCGATATGCTTGACCTCGAAACGGGACTTGAGTAGCTTCGTATATGAGAATTATCGCCCGCCGGACCCTCCGTAGCTTCTGGGAACAGTATCCTGATTCCGAGCAACCACTCCGTGCGTGGTTTGCCGAAGCGCAAGCGGCCGCATGGAAGAATCCGGCGGACGTTAAAGCCCGGTATGCTTCAGCAAGCATTGTGGCAAATAATCGGATTGTTTTTAATATCGGCGGAAACAAGTATCGCCTCGTTGTCGCCGTCCGCTACGACATTGGCGTTCTTTTCATCCGGTTTATCGGCTCCCACGCCCAATATGACAAGATTGACGTAACTGCTATCTAGACATCCCTATGCGCATCCATCCTATTCGTACGGCAGAAGATTACGACGCTGCATTGAGCCGGGTCGAAGACTTGTGGGAAGCACCGCAGGGTTCCGAAGAAGCGGATGAACTGGAGGTTTTGACCACCCTCATTCACCTTTACGAGGAGAAGCACGAACCGATCCTGCCTCCGGAAGCAGTAGAAGCCATATTGTTCAGAATGGAGCAGCACGGGCTGACGGGAAAAGACCTCGAAGAGATCCTTGGTGTTCATCGGAGCCGTGTCTCAGAGATTCTGACCCGAAAGCGCGCCCTCTCTTTGGACATGATCCGAAGGCTCGTGCATCGCCTGAACATTCCTGCCGACGTTTTTATAGGCCCGGCGAACTAGATCCGCA
The DNA here is from genome assembly GCA_965365465.1 of uncultured Rhodothermaceae bacterium. GTDB lineage: Bacteria > Bacteroidota > Rhodothermia > Rhodothermales > DASSAV01 > CBDUBU01. Next base: position 1,272 of record CBDUBU010000259.1, on the reverse strand, counting down.
GCCCGTCATTCAAAGCGCAGGCTCTTGACCGGATCGGCAAGCGCCGCCCTGACGGCTTGATAACTCACTGTCACGAGTGCTATGAGCAGCATGAGCACTCCGGTAAGCGCAAAAACTCCCACCCCGAGATCAACCCTGTAAGCAAAGTCTTCGAGCCAGCGTCGCATAAAGAAGTAGGCCAGGGGCGCCGCAACGACGAAGGCAACAAGCACCAGCTTGAGAAAGTCCTTTGAAAGCAGCACCATGATGTCTGAGAGGGTAGCGCCGAAAACCTTGCGGACTCCGATCTCTTTGGTGCGCATCTCGGCGGCATAGGCAGCCAGCCCGAACAATCCCAGACACGCAATGAAGATGGCGAGGAATGCAAACGTGGTAAAGATCCGGCTCAACCGTTGCTCCGTGCCGTACATCTCCTGGAAGAGGTCATCGAGGAATTGGTAATGAAACGGCGCGTGGGGCGCAAATTGTTTGAACTGCGCTTCCAGGCGCTCCATCGTGCTGCGGATGCCTTCCGGTCCCAGCTTGACGAGCAACCGGCCATCGGTTGACCAGGACGCGCTCTCGTGAACCTGTAACAGGACAGGTTCTATTTTTTCGTGCAGCGACGCGATATGGAAATCCGCCGTCACACCGATCACTTCGCCTGCATCGCCGCCGAGCGTAAATGGTTTGCCAATGGCTTCCTCCGGCAACCAGCCCAGTTCCTTTACGGCCGTCTCGTTCAGAAGGTAGCTATGCGCTGCCGCATCCGAACGTTCGGCGGAAAAGTTGCGACCTGCGATGATCTCGATCTTCAGCAAGTCCACATAATCAGGATCTACCACTGTCGGAGCAAACGTGATATTTTCGGCCTCTACACGGGCCTGGGGTGATATTTCTTCCGGTTTGGACCCGAGCCTGATCTGAAACCTTCCGGGTATGCCGCTAGCGACTGAGGCATTCAAAACACCCGGATGGGCGCGCGCGCGTTGCCTGATGTCGTCACGCTGCCGCCACATCCGGGGATCGAGCAGATCGATGACTACTACCTGTTCACCCTGAAAGCCCAGCGCTTTTTCCTGTATGTAGCCGAGTTGACGCGAGATGATGAGCGTCCCAACGATGAGGATGCAGGAAACCGCGAATTGTGTCACGACAAGACCCTTGCGAAGCCATCCACCCCGGCGCCGACCTGTCGAAGCACCTGCGCCGCGAAGCACCCTTACCGGCTGGAACCCCGAAAGTACAAAAGCCGGATAAAATCCCGCCATCAGGCTGGTCAGTAAAAACAAA
>CBDUBU010000258.1:0-6044 GCA_965365465.1 uncultured Rhodothermaceae bacterium | reverse complement strand
GCAGCGCAGTCTGTACTACCATGCGGGGGGCGGGGTGCTGATTGTCTCGCCGCACGATCTGGGGCTGCTCTCGACGGGCGACTGCCCGGCCCGCTTCGATCTGACGAGTGCCGCCGGGATCGCCTCGGTCGAATGGTCGCCGGGGGGCCAGAGTCTGCTGCAAGACGCCATCTTCTGCCACCCTGCGGAGTACGTGTGCTGGCGCGATGGACGGATGCAACGGCGCGGGCTGCCGGTGCTCGATGCGGAAGGACGGATCGCGCCGGAAGACAGGCAGTCGGCGGCGGAGCAGTTGGAACGCATGGTGGCGTGGATGCGGGAGCGCGCACGGAACTTCGTCGGCGCGGCGGAGCGGGTGCAAATGGACCTGACGGGCGGGTTTGACAGCCGGGCCGTGCTGGGCTTGCTGCTCTCGGTGACGGAGCCTTCGCAGATTCACGCGGTTTGCAACGGGGAACCCGATTCCAGGGATGCGCGCATCGCCGCGCGGGTAGCGGAGCACTACCAGGTTTCGTTTGACGCCTGCCTGCCCGTCGGCTTCACGCCCGAAGCGTATCTGGCAAACACGGATCTGATGGCCTTCGCCATGAACGGCGCCACCGACAGCAAGCGGGCCATTGCGCCGCCGCCGCAGTTTCAGCGCCGCATCACCCCCCATGCCTGGGGCGGCGGCGGCGAGGTCTACCGGCGCTCCTACTACCAGTCGCTCGTGGCGCGCCGCCCGCTGACCCGCGACGATGCAATGGCCCGGTTGCAAAGGAGGCACCTCACCGGGAAGCTTCCCTGGCAGGCGCCGGAACTGGGGGCCGCCGTGACCGAACGCTTCATGCGCCGGGTCGATGCCTACGCCGCGCTTTCGCCCGACGGTTACGACATCATGGATCTATACCTGCTCTACGAGCGCGAAACCGTCTGGGGGGCTATGGCGCAGCGGTTCAACTGGAACAACCGGGGCCTCTGGACCCCGTACCTGAGTCCGCAACTGGCGCGCATGGGCTTCCGGATGCCCGCGCCGGTGGGGGACCATGCCATCATCCATGAGGTGATCCTGCGCCGCTATATGCCGCGCGCCTACTGGATGCTGGTCAACAACAAATGTCTGGAGCCGGTGAAGCGCTGGGGGCAGCGGCATCCGTCGCTGCGTTACGTGGACAAGGCTGTTCACGCCGTGCTGCACCGGGCGCAGCCAGTGCTTGGGCAGGCGCCGGGCCGAAGCATAGACGAGGTCCGCGCCGACTACTTCGCGGACGCGCTGCAAGGGGTGCTGCGCGAGGTGCTCCTGGAACAGGGCAGCCTGACGCTGGCCCTGTTTGGAAGCGAAGGCGCGGAGCGGCTGCTCAGGGAGCACGCCTCCCGTTCCGGAAACCACCTGGCTACGCTCGGCAACCTGGCAACGGTAGAACGGTGGCGGGCAATGGCGACCGAGATCGCCCGGCAGGCTGCCAGCGAAAAAAAGGCGCAACCTGTCTGAAGGTCCGTTCTTTCCGGCTGCACGCGGCTGGAACAAGTTATCCGGGGGAAAACAGGATCGTATGGGCCTATCGAACGTATGACAGGGGATAACGGCGTGGGCGCGGTTGAACCGGGCTGCTGCGCCGGCCAATAAATTCCAGTTTTTCAGGCATATGTCGCCCAATTCACCCGAACTATCGCCGTATACGGCCCATATCGATCTTACGACCCGCGCCCAGAAAGAAGCAGGACAGGCCAGGGGCATTGCCGCCTTCGCGGAGCCGGACGCTTCCTTGCCGGAGGTCTCCGCCGACACGCTTCCCGCCTCCCTTCAGCGCGCGCTGAAAGCGGCAGGCTGGAGCAGCCTGATGCCGGTGCAGGCCAAAGCCATTCCCTACATCCTGGAAAAACGCGACCTGATCGTGCAGTCGCGCACCGGATCGGGAAAGACCGGCGCGTTCCTGCTGCCGCTCTTTGATCTGCTCGACGCCGACCGGAAGGAAGTGCAGGCTTTGATCCTGACGCCCACCCGCGAGCTGGCCCGGCAGATCCATGCCGAGTTTGAACGGATGCGGCAGGAGGGCGCGGGCCTCGACACGGCGCTGGTCTATGGCGGCATGAGCTACGGCCCGCAGACCCGCGCGCTCAAAGACGGCGCGCAGATCGTTATCGGCACGCCCGGACGCATCCTCGATCATCTGATGCGCCGCACGTTCTCGCTGCGCGCCCTGCGCGTGCTCGTGCTCGACGAGGCCGACGAGATGCTTTCGATGGGGTTTTACCCGGCCATGCGCGACCTGAAACGCCACCTCTCGGACGCGCCCCGGCAGTCGTATATGTTCAGCGCCACCATGCCCCCGAAGGTGCGCTCGCTGGCCCGTGAATTTCTCAACGAGCCGGGGTTCCTCTCGCTCAGCGTCGGGCAGGTCAGCGTCGAGGACCTCGTCCACCGCTCGCACACGGTCGATCCGATGGACAAGGACCGGGCGCTCGTGCGGCTCATCGAGATGGAAAACCCGGACTCGGCGATCATCTTTGCCAACACCAAGAAGGAAGTCGAGTACATCACCCGCTTTCTTCAGAACTACGGCTACGATGCCGGGGAGATCTCCGGCGATCTGACGCAGCGCGACCGCGAAAAGGTCATGGACCGCATCCGCCGGGGGGCGCTGCGTTTTCTCGTTGCCACCGATGTAGCGGCGCGCGGCATCGACATTTCCGACCTGAGCCACGTCTTCATGTACGATGTGCCGCAGGACCCCGAATACTATGTCCACCGTTCCGGGCGCACGGCCCGGGCGGGCAAAACCGGCATCGCCATCGCCCTGACGACCCGTGCGGACGAACGGCAATTACAGAGCATTGCTCGGAGGTATGACATCAACATCGAGAAACTGCCCCTTCCGGAACAGGAAGACGTAGAACGCCGCGTCGCGGAAAGGATGACCGTGGTGCTGGAAGACCTGATCCGCGACAAGAGCAACCTGGAGCGCGAGCGGATGCAGCGGTTCGTGCCGCTGGTGCAGGAACTGGCCCGCGAAGAACCCGAACTGCTGGCCCTGCTCGTCGATGACCTCTACCACGAGCGCCTGCACGCCGTCCCCGACCGGCCCGGCGAGCCGGAACAGCCCGAACGCCTCTCCGACCGGGAGGGGCCGCGCGAACAGAAAGGCCGGGGCAAGCGCCGCTCAGGTTCTCGCTCCCGCGGCAAGCAGTAAAGGGTTTTGCTTCTCAAGAAGTTAACAACTCAGAATAGCGCTTCGTCTTGGGTGGCGTCAGCAATGCAGCATCAGCCTTTCTCCGCGCTGGAATCCGTGCGGTAGGCGAGCAGCATATCGAGCGCCCAGGTCTGGTTTTCGATGCCGCTCCATTCGTAGCCGGCAATGACTTCGTCGGCGAGGGCCTCCCAATCCACCGTCCAGTCCTTGAAGGTGTGGAAGGAGAACTGCGCCTCGTCGGTCTCGAAGTAGATGGCTCCCTCCTCCGCGTCATAGATCACATCGGCCCCCTCGTCCTGCCGGGCGAGCGTGGCGGCGAGGGTGAGCAGGGGCGCCTTGAAGCGGTAGTCCATGCGGAAAACGCGCTTGGCCTCGCTGTTGAGGTAATTTGCCAGCACGACGCAGCCATCGCTGTAGCGCATGGCCCCCCGCGCCGCCTCGCGCGTCCCGTGGTCCGCGCCGATCACATCGAGCGCCGCTTCGCCCAGCGGCCCGACGCGAACCGGGTCCCCATCACGCGCAACACCTTCCTTGCGCGGCACGATGACCGTTACTTCTTCGATGTCGGGATCGTGTGGTTCTTTCATGCGCTATGCTGGTTGCCCCGGCCTTTTAGTCGGCGCGGCAGGATCGGGTTCCCAGTCCACCACGGCCAGCGTGCAACGGGCAATGCAGATCAGCCGGGCGCGCTCGTCGAACAGCTTGACCTCCCAGACCTGCGACGTGCGTCCGGCGAAAAGGGGATGCCCCACGGCTCGCAGCGTGCCTTCCCGCACCGGGCGCAGGTGGTTGGCGTTGATTTCCATGCCGAAGGCGGCCTTGTCCGGGCCGCTGTTGAGGAAGGCGCCGATGCTGGCTACGCTTTCCGCCAGGGCCACGCTTGCGCCGCCGTGCAGGTAGCCGAGGGGCTGGTGGTGGCGCGGCGTGACGGGCATGACGGCGATCACCTCGTCCGGTTCCAGCTTCTCATACGTTACGCCGAGGGTGCGGTCCAGCCCGACGGGCTGCTCGCCGAGCGCCTGAAGGAGGGCGTCTTTCGCTGAATCTGTCACGTCTGGCTGCGCTGCTGCGCCTCGTATTCGGCTTCCAGTTCGAGGGCCGCCCGCAGGAGGTCGTCTTTCATCGGCGCGAGGTGTTCGTGCTGGCCGATGTACTGGAGCATGGCCTCCTTCAGGGTAGCATCGCGTTCGACGACGTTCCGGCGCTGCCGTTCCACCGGATCAACGGTGCGCTCGATGGCTGCGATGGAAAAGGCCGGTTTGAGCGCCTCGCGGATCCGGCGCAAGTCGATAAGGGGCGCCTGCGCCTCATCGATGTGGTAGCGGACGCGCACGATGGCATCATCGAGCGATTGCTTTTCGAGCGCTTTCAGGATGGTCTCATTCGGGTCCGCCGCGCCCCGTGCGTCGATCTGGAAGGGGAGAAACCGACGGGCGGGCGTCTCCACGAATTCGTAGGCTGTCCTTTTCTTGCCGCCGTCCGCCGTGATGTTGACGAGGACAAAGCCTTTCCGGTCGTCCCATTCCTTGAAGTTGATACGCTCGATGCTGCTGCTGTAGACGACCGGCGGCGAGGCCTCCGGGTTGCGGTCCTGAAACCGGTGGATGTGGCCGAGGGCGACGTAGTCAATCGGAGGGCGGGCAAGCTGTCCGACGGAAAACACCGGCTCGCGCTCGATGTGAGAGGTTCTTTCCGAGCCTGAGAGCTCGGCGCCCTGCACCGTGAGGTGCGCGGCCAGCACCGCCGGAAGCGCGGGGTCAAGGCTTTGAGCCGCTCTTTCGACAAAGTCCACATAGATCGCTTCAATGAGATCACGGATCTCGGCAGGGGTTTTTTTCCGGTACTCCTCGCGTGCGAGCAGGCGGCTGCGGATCGGCCACGGCACGGCCACCAGTTGCAGCGGGCCGCTTTTGGTCGGGATCGTCTGCACCTCCGGGAGGCTGAAGATGTAAACCTTACCGGTCAGGTAGCCGAAGATGTCGATAGACGACGCTCTGCCGAAGGCAACCGGGTGATCGTGATTGCCGACGATCATGACGATCGGGATGCCCCGGTCGGCAATTGGCTTGAGGCATTCGGCAAACAGTTTCTGCTCGGTAGGGTCCGGGTCGGCGTTGCGGTAGGCATCTCCGCAGAAGAGGAACAGGTCGATGTCTTCTTCGAGCGCCCGCGCCGCCATGAATTCGAACGACCGCCTGAAATCGAGCAGGCGGGAGTTCAGGCCGGTAGCCGCGTCCAGGCGCCCGTGCGCATTGCTTCCGATATGAATGTCGGCGGTATGGAGGATTTTCACGAGAAGAGTAGTTTACGCAAAGGGGAAACAGGCAAAGGAGGATTGCCCTGTTTTTTCCACCGTGCATCCTTACCAGCCCACACGGCCCCGGTCGCTGCGGTTATCGTCGTCTTCCGGTTCGCCGGTCGGGATCGAAACGCCTTCGGGCATCTCGTAGGTTTCAGGCGTTGGGAAGCGTTCGTTGTCGATCTGCACATCCGGCGAATCGACGGCAGCGCGGAAGAACCGCCCGACGAGGTAGAGGGCGTTGTGCGCGCCCTGGCCCCAGAAGCTTGAACGGAAGGCAATGCGCCGGTCGTTGAAGCCAACCCAGGCGCCGGTGACCAGTTCGGGATGCATGAGCATGAACCAGCCGTCGGCGCTGTTCTGCGTGGTACCGGTTTTTCCGGCCAGATCATAGCTGCCCAGGCCGAACTGGTTGTTGATGCGCTGCCCGGTGCCATAGTCGATGACGCCGCGCATCATGTCTACCACGGTGTAGGCGGTTTCCTCATTGAGCGCCTCCTGCGGCGCCGGTTCGGCTTCGTAGAGCACATTGCCGAAGCGGTCCTCGATGCGCGTCACGGTGGTAGGCTCGTAGT
>CBDUBU010000257.1:0-6082 GCA_965365465.1 uncultured Rhodothermaceae bacterium | reverse complement strand
AGTGGTCGTCGGTGTTCGTCCAGATCGGACGCGTCTCCGCCACGGGCACGTCCTCCTGCCCCGGCGCGGGCAGGGCGTTCGAGAGGGTCGTGGGCTCGGGCGTGTAAAGCTCGTACCGGCCGCCCCAACCGCCCCAGTCGGGCCGCTCGGGCACGCTGAGGCCGTTCGGGATGAGCGACAGGAACGCCGGCGTATCCCCTTCCATGCCCCAGGCCACGTCGGGATAGAGGGCGCCGAGCGGACCATGCTCCTGCTGAATGTTTTCGGCCAGCCAGCGGTTGCTGATCGTCTCGTTGACGATGCCATCGACGACCTGGTTGATCCCGATCCATGTGGCACGCCCATAGGCACCCGGACTGACGATGTAGAACAGATCCGGGAATTGCTCTCGGATCCATAGAGCACTATCGTCTTGGTCAGAGATCGTGTAGACCCGCAGCTTCGAGACGAGCCGCTTGGCTTCCTGCGCAGACCGCGTTTCTCTGATCTTGTAAAGCGCCTGTGCCAGCGTGTTCGGCCCCCCCCATACGGAAACCCAAAGCGGGCGGTCGTCATTTCGTTCGAGAACATTGATGATCCAGTCAGATCCCTCTGAATCCTTACCGGCACCGACGGCCTGCATCCCATATTCGGCGCGTCCCTGCTTAACGAGCGCCAGCAGTTGCTCCTCTGTCGGGAAACCGAACTCGTGCAGGCTCAGGTTCGGCTGCACCTCACCGTAGGTCCGAATCACGCGCTTGATGGACTCGGGATTCACCTGCGATTTCATATGAACGGATGTTGTTGCGACAATCCCTTCAATGTCGATCTCGTTCACATACAAGAGCAGACGAATGAGGGACTGTGTATCATCCGGATCGGCCTCAATGTCGGTCAGCACAACCAGCCTGTGCCTCTGCGTCTGCTGTGCAAAAAGTAAAAAAGGCGATACGGTCAGGGCTAGGAGAAGTGCAAGAATCGTTCTCATGAAGGTAAGATTGCTAAGAATTTACAAAAGATCTGCACCTCGCTCCCTAATGCTTGGCGCGAAGCGGCACTCGTGCCTCACGCTCCGTCCCGGCCCCGCAACGAGCCGGAGTTGAACCTGCTGCTCCTGACCATCATATCCGCTGCCAAACATTTTTGCAAGATTCTGCTCCGCTATACCCATGAATTCTGCACCCACTCTCCCGTGCCGTCGGCATAGACTTCCTTTTTCCAGATAGGAACACTCCGCTTCAACTCATCAATCAAAAAACGACACGCCTCAAATGCCTCTGCGCGATGCGGTGTTGAGACGCCAACAAATACACTGGTTTCAGCAGGCAAAACAGCGCCTAGCCTATGCATTACGCATACCCGAGCAATGGGCCATCTGGAACATACCTCTTCGGTTAACTGCCGGATTTCCTTCATTGCCATAGGCATGTAACACTCATACTCGAGATGCGAAGTCTCACGCTCATCTGTCAGCCGTCTTGTGGTTCCCACAAATAAGGCCAGCCCACCCGCCGATTCTTCTCGGAGATAGGCAATAGCATATTCCTCGCTGATCTCCTCGTTTTGAAGGGCAATCCAGTAGCGTCCGTTTCTACATTGCTCCATGAGGAAAGCACTGATCTGCAATAAAGGGACTTATAGAAACTTTCGAAAGTTATCCACCGCTGTAAGGGGTCAAAAGCACGACCTCGTCGCCATCTTCAAGAAACACATCCTCGTCTTCGTAGGAATGATTCCGTGCAATGCGTATAACAGCACGATAGCTTTTTACTGATGGATACTGTTCTGCAAGTCGATCAACCAGATCTTTGCAGGTCATAGGTTCGTTAGAAAAAACAGTAATCGCTTCGCGTTCTGTTTTTTCACGTAAGACACCAAAAAACAGAACGCGAAGCGTCAACGCGGCTCCTCCTTCGCTTCGAGTCATTAAGGGTTTTATGACTTGTTTGTAATCACCCGCTTGATCTCATCGAAGTCAGGCAATTCCCCGGCGTTTTCCAGAACCTCTGCGTACTGAACCTTTCCTTCTTCATCGACCAGGAAGGCTGAACGTTTGGAGATGCGATCCAGGTTCATATTGGTAAAATTGCGATTATACTTGGCTCCGTATGCAGAGCTAACCTCTCCATCATGATCGCTGAGCAAAGGAAACTGAAGGTTATTCACATCCTTGAATTCCGACAGGGCAAAAGGAGAATCTGTTGAAACTCCTACCACCTGAACATCCTGGCTTTCGTACTGATCCAGTTCGTTGTTGACGGCAGCCAGTTCATTCGTACAAACACTGGTAAAGGCTCCAGGGAAGAAAAGAAGCAGTACTTTTTTCTTCCCATGATGATCTGCGAGGCGAAATCTTTGCTTCTGGTCGTCATAAAGTTCAAAATCCGGAGCTTTCTGTCCTTTCTCGATGCTCATATTTATCTCGAAGGTTTAGGTGATATAATGACAGGTTGGACTACTCGTTGACCTGTTGCGTGGTTTCAGAAGTCCCTGAAAGAAATACTTTTTACCGGAACCGGATTACTCGGATCGGATCGATGCCTGAAGCAACCCGCGCCGGCAGATATGCTGCCACGAGGCATAAAAGCAAAGTACATAAACCCACAACGGCAAAATCGACCGGGTTTATCTCTACAGGAGCAGTCTTCATATAGTATGCTTCCTCCGGGAGAGGTATGATCTGGTACCATTTCTGAAGCAAAGCCAGCGCAATAGCAAGCAATTCTCCCAGGATCACGCCTGCAATCCCTATTAATAGTCCCAACCATAGAAAAAGACGGCGTAGCGTCTTGCCGGAGGCGCCCATGCTTCCCAGAATCCCGATCTCCCGCGTCTTTTCAAGGATGATCATCAGCAGCGCTCCGACAATGTTAAATGCAGCGACCAGAGTTATGACACTAATAACTAGTGGAATGATGCCTTCCTGCAGGTTTACCCATGCGAACAAGCCTCGGTACACGTCGAAAATACTTCGCGCCATGAGGGGAAATCCCAAAGTATCTTCAATTTCTGCAGCCACCGTCCTGGCCTCCGCTGCATTATCCAGGGTAAGGTCAAAACGAGATATTTCGTCCGCGCCATAAGCAAGCAATTGTTTGGCCTGGTCAAGACTGGCAAAGATGTATAGTTCATCGAAGTTGCTAAGCGATGTCTCATAAATCCCGCCTATGCTAAACTGCTTTATCCGAGGCATTGTAATTCCTATACCGGCTCCGTCAAGGGTTTGGGATGCAGATCTCCTCATCGAGAACACTGTTACCACATCCCCCACAGACAGCTGGAGCTTCGAGGCCAGTTGGTTGCCTATCACAACGGCATCCAGTCCTGATGAGTCGGCTTGAAGAGATGACGCACCCGAAATGACTTTACCGGATAAATACGGCGGAACTGTTCTGGCTCCCCACAGGACGACCCCATCGATCTGATTGGCTGAATGTCTTAAAAGCACAAACTCCTGAACAACCGGTGCTATCGAAGTTACATGTTCGAATTTGGACAACTTTGCTTCGAGTTCCTCAGCATCCTGCAACGGCTCATCCTGATAATTTTCTATCTCTATGTGGGCGCCGAAGCCTATAATCTTTGCCTCTATTTCACGGCTGAATCCGTGAACGATGGAGAGCGATAGCAAAAGGGCAGCAACTCCAATAGCCACACCTCCGATAGCCACATAGGTTATAAACCGCAAGAAACCGCGCCCCTGCCCTCCACTTTCGGCAGCATACAAGTATCGTTTGGCTATGTATCTTTCGAGTTGCAACATTTTAATCTTGCAATAACGGCTGTTAAGGATTCAGAATTTGAAGGTTTAACTTGGAAAAACGATTGTAGCGCTATACGTATATTATTCGCATCGACCACCCACGTCACTGATTTTCACTGCGCCATGAACAACGCTCAAATTCACGTTCCGGTCCCTCATAATGAACCTGTACTTTCTTATGCCCCCGGAAGCCCGGAGCGAGATTCACTTCTACAAACGCTAAATGATCTTAAGAGCCAGGAATTTGACATCCCGGCCTTTATTGGTGGAAAGGAAGTCTATACGGGAGATACCGAGACCATTCACCCGCCTCATGAGAAAGAACAGGTTCTGGGGAAATGGCACAGGTGTAGTGGTTCAGAGGTAAATGAGGCTATAAAAGCAGCTTTGAAAGCAGGAAAGGAATGGAGTCGAATGCCCTGGCCTGAACGGGCAGCCATTTTTCTGAAAGCCGCTGATCTTCTGGCAGGTCCCTGGCGAAACCGGTTGAATGCAGCGACTATGCTTGGTCAAAGCAAGAACATCTACCAGGCAGAAATTGACGCGGCCTGCGAACTCATCGACTTCTTCCGGTTCAACGCATACTTTATGGAACAGCTTTATGCTGACCAGCCAAGATCATCGCCGGGCGTATGGAATCGGATGCAATACCGTCCACTGGAGGGGTTTGTATTTGCTGTGACGCCCTTCAACTTTACATCCATACAAGGCAATCTTCCTACAGCGCCGGCGCTTCTGGGGAACGTTGTCTTATGGAAACCGGCTTCTACCTCTGTTTATTCTGCTTATTTCCTTTACAAACTTCTTGAGGCGGCCGGCTTGCCGGGCGGCGTCATCAACATGGTCCCTGGCAGCGGAGCTTCCGTTGGAGATCCAGTCTTCGCATCCGAAGCGTTTGCCGGCCTGCATTTCACAGGCTCGACCTCAACGTTTCAAAAAATGTGGCAGACGATGAGCGCTAATATCACACGGTATCGCACCTACCCGCGTATTGTTGGCGAAACCGGAGGCAAAGATTTTATTGTCGCGCATCCTTCTGCTGATGTGAAAGCCGTTGCTACAGCAATCGTTCGAGGCGGTTTTGAATATCAGGGACAAAAATGCTCAGCGGCCTCAAGGGTCTATTTACCGAAATCGCTCTGGCCTGCCATTGAAAAGGAACTGCTCGGCCAGCTTGGTGAGATCAAGATGGGACCTGTTGAGGACCCGACAAACTTCGTTAACGCAGTGATTGATGAAAAAGCATTCGCAAGCATCACGTCCTACATTGAGCACGCAAAAATCACGGACGGCGTTGAGATTCTCTGGGGTGGAAATTCCTCAAACAAGGACGGCTGGTACATAGAACCAACCATCATAAAGGTAGAGGATCCCTCCTACCGCACCATGTGCGAAGAAATATTTGGCCCGGTTGTCTCGGTATTCGTGTATGATGATAACAAGTACCTTGAACTGCTGGACATAGTAGACAAGTCTGCCGTATACGCGCTTACCGGGGCAATTTTCGCTCAGGATCGACAGGCCATTATGCAGGCAATGGAACACCTCGAGAATGCAGCAGGCAATTTCTATATAAACGATAAACCTACAGGGGCCGTTGTCGGGCAACAGCCGTTTGGAGGTGCGCGGGCTTCAGGAACGAACGATAAAGCCGGATCTGCGCTAAATCTGACAAGGTGGGTTTCAGCGAGAGCTATCAAGGAAACGTTCGCTCCACCCCATCATTTTGCTTATCCTTTCATGCAGTAATGAAGAAGCGATCCGTTCGTGTTCGAGACGGCTTCCAATAAGGTCGGGTGGAGACTTATGGTCACCGTAACGAACGACTCCGAGCATAAGGTATACCTTAGCAAGGCGCATCCCTCTTCTTCCCCAAAGGAAAATGTTTTCGCCTGGGCTGTACTGAGGCCGCTGGCCTTCTGCACCATTCCAGTAATGATCCTATCCCTTGTTCGGGTACTACAAGGGTTGCAAATCACAGGGCTTCTTGTCTATGGATTTCCTGTCGCCCTCCTGCTGGCCATTTTCTGGACTCGTTTTCAATTGAAACGCACGCTGGCTGAAATTCATGTTCTCAACGCCAAAGCCGCCGCCAGAACCATCTGGGATGCCTTGCAAAAGAATAACGAACTGAACTGGCTGCCGGTTGTTGATCTCAGAAAGTCAGAGCGGGGATTTACCGTAACCATAGGGGATCGTTTGTATGACTGCAGCAATGATGAATGGTTTTCACCTGATGAGATGCTTACATCTCTCCAGAGCGCCCGTCGTTATGGATGATGACAATTAGGGTGTGTTGACAATCAAAGTAGCCAAATCATGGCTGAGGCGAGATAAACG
>CBDUBU010000256.1:0-6092 GCA_965365465.1 uncultured Rhodothermaceae bacterium | reverse complement strand
CATCGGCGAGTTCTTCGAGGCCGCCGGCATCACCATCATCGAAGGCTACGGCCTGACCGAGACGGCCCCCGTGCTCACCTTCAACCCGATGGACCGGCCCCGGTACGGCGCCGTCGGGCACGTCACGCCCGGCGTCACGGTCGCCATCCAGCGCCTGACCGACGGGAAGATCATCGCTGAGGTCTCCGGCGACAGCTACCCGAACACGACCTCTTCCGAGGAAGGCGAGATCATCGCGCGGGGGCCCAACATCATGAAGGGCTACTGGAACAACGAAGAAGAAACCGAAGCCGCCATTGACGCCGGCGGCTGGTACCACACCGGCGATGTCGGGCGCTTCGACCAGGGCTACCTCCTCATCACGGACAGGATCAAGCACATGATCGTCTCCGCCGGAGGCAAAAACATCTACCCCGGCCCCATCGAAGAACCCTTCAAGACCTCCCCCTGGATCGACCAGATCATGGTGGTCGGCGAAGGGCGCGAGTTCCTGACCGCGCTGGTCGTGCCCGCGCTGGAGGCCCTGCAGCAATACGCGAAAGACAAAGGCATCGCTTACACCTCCGATGAAGACCTGCTCACGAAGCCGGAGATCCTGGAACTCTACAGCGCAGCCTTCAGAACCTACTCGAAGACGGCGGCGGCGCACGAAAAGATCCGCGACTTCCGGCTGCTCAGGGAAGGATTCACGGTCGAGAACAACCTGATGACCCCCTCGCTCAAGACGAGGCGGCGGGCTGTAGAAGAGCGCTACGCCGACCTGATCGACGAGATGTACGCGCAGGTGGTATAGGGCGGCATATGGATAAACCTTGAACTTGGGCTGGAGGGGAAGGAAAATTTGGATACGAACCGGCGGCATCCGTATATTTCAGACCCTTTGCTGTCGGATGCGGCAGCAAAGAGCGGGGTGTAGCGCAGCCCGGTAGCGCGCTTCGTTCGGGACGAAGAGGTCGTGGGTTCAAATCCCGCCACCCCGACTCCTCAAAATCGGCCTTCTTGATGGCAAGAGGGTCGATTTCTTGTTTTATAGCACGTCTGTATGGTAGATTCTAGAAAGGGTGGTGTACACGTAAGTGTACACGCTGTTTTTCACCTTTTCACATCGAGACTGGCAGGGCATGCCTAGAGATATAGACTCATGACCCTCAGCTCACTACTTGCTCCACCACGTCTCATCTCAGCCCGCACGCGTTCCTTCCCTGCTCGGACTTCTTCTGCAAAAAGGGGGAGGGCAGCCCCTTCACCTCGATCGTGGCCTTCAAGATGTCGTTATCCATAACTAGTTCGCCCACTTTCGGCTTGAGCCGGCGGATCTCCTCCTCCTTCAGGACCTCCTCCTCCTTCGGTTTCGTCCGAAGCGCATTCTCAGCTCCCAATAGGAAGCGATCCGTCCACTGCTCAATCTCCGCGACCGTGAAGGCATACTTCCGCGCAGCCTCCTGCACCGAAGTCTGCCCACGCAGAATCTCTAGCACGAGCGCCGATCAACGCTTCGCTGTCCAGCGCTGAACCTGACCATCCTCTTCCATGGGTCAACTCCAAGACGTGATCGTTCATGAAACGCCTTCTTGGTGGTCCTGATTCTAAGGGGAGCAGTATATCAGCGCCGAGCGACCGAACGATCTCTGGGTGGCGAACATAACCTACGTGCCTACCAGAGCAGGTTTTCTGTACCTGGCCGTGGTTCTCGATGTCTTCAGCGCATCGTCGGCTGGGCGATGGCTATTCATCTTCGGAAGGACCTCGTGCTGACGGCGCTCAAGATGGCTCTCTCTCAGCGTCGCCCGAGCAACCGCTCGGGTGTCACTCACCATTAGCCGGAAAGTCGACGCTCGTGAACATGCTCGTCGCCCAGTGGATGCGCTATGAAGGGGCGCAGGTCTTTCTCTTCGACCTCGGCCATTCGGGCTATCTGCTATCGAAAGTGGCGGGAGGAAAGCACTATGACATTGCTGCCGGACGTAGCGACAAGGTGCAGTTCCAGCCGCTCGCCCGGATCGACGACCCTGCCGAACGGTCCTGGGCAGCAGAGTGGCTGGAGGTCCTCTTCGGCCTTCAGGGTGTGGACGTGACCCCGGCCCTGCGGTCGCGGCTCGACCACGCGCTCGCGCTCGTTGCCCAGGTGCCGCGTCCGAACCGGACGCTCACCGAGCTCTCCGTGCAGCTGCAGAGCCGCGAGCTCAAGGAGGCGCTCCGACCTTACACGGTTTCAGGCAACCTGGGTTATCTTCTGGACAGCGACCGCGACGGCATCAGGGAGGGGCACTATCAGGTCTTCGAGCTCAAGCACCTGATGGAGCTCTCCGACAAAGTGCTCGTGCCGGTGCTGCTCTACCTCTTCCGCCAGGTGGAGCGGCGGCTCACAGGCGGGCGACCAACGCTGATCGTGATCGAGGAGGCGTGGGCCGCGCTCATGCGGAGTCTCTTCGCCGGGCGCATCAAGCAGTGGCTCCTCACACTCAGGAAGGAGAATGCGGCGGTCGTGCTGGTAGCGCACAGCGTGGTCCAGCTCGCAGCCCTGGAGAACAAGCAACTCATCACGGAGAGCTGTCCGACACGCATCTTCCTGCCAAACCCGGACGCGCTGAATCCGGAGACGGCAAAGCTTTACGGAGCGCTCGGGCTTGGTGATGCCGAGATAAAGATCATCGCCCGCGCCCGCAAGCAGCGTGACTACTACTACAAAAGTCCCAGCGGCAGCCGCCTCTTCGCGCTCGGCCTGGGGGAGACCGCGCTTTCGTTCCTGTCTCCCATACCCGGCAAGACGATGCAGGAGACGATCCAATTTGCGGACGAACTCGCCGCGCGATACGGACCAAACTGGGAAGAGCAATACCTGGAGCTCCGGGGTCTGGAGCGAACGGCCCTTCGCCTCAGCCAAGTACAAATGTTCGATGTATCGGAGATATACGATGCACTTTGGCATGCACATACTACAGCTACAGGGACCTGAGGTCCGGCTGCGGGCACACATGCACCTCAGGTTGCTCGTACTCTTCTGGGTTGCCTGCGTGTTCTGTATTGCGGTGCCCACCGCACGCGCCCAATTTCTTCCGGGCCTACCCGGCCTGCCGGGGGGCCCTGGTTTTCCAGGCGGTCCAGGCCTGCCAGGTATACCCGGAGGTCCCGGGCTTCCAGGGTTGCCGGGTCTGCCCGGACTGCCGAGCTTGCCGGGTGGAGGCGGTGCTACACCCGTCGTCGACCTGGGTCACATTGCCGAGACGGTTATCAACGGAATCAAGCTCGCCGACCAGATCAAGAATCAGATAGAACAGATCAAGAATGAGATTGAGATGCTAAAGAAGCTGTCGAGTCCACCCTGGCGCCAGATCCAGGCGCTCGTGCAGCAACTCGACGGCCTCATGCAGCAGGGAGAAGCCATCGCCTACAGCACAAACAACCTGCTGTCGCAGTTCGGGATCAAGTTTCCCGGCTTCCAGGCCTACGTCGACTGGTCGACGGAGCAGCGGCGTCAGTTCAAGACAACGCTCGACACCTACCGGAATGTGCTCCTCAGCCTGCGCCGACAGGGCGAGCATTTCGCGCAGAGTCAGGTTGAGCTCCAGGCGATCAAGAACCAGATGATGAGTGTCACGGGACAGACGGCAGCAATTGAAATGACGAACACCCTGGAGGCGTTTTCGGCGGAAGAACTGGTGCTGATCCGGCAGCTCCTGGCTGCTCAAACGAATGCACTGGTTGTTCAAGCTTCGTACGGGGTGAACCGTGACGCACAGATTACGGCATCCCGAGAAATCATGTACAGGGCTGCGGCTATGCAGCCGCGACTCATCGGAAACTCGTACACTGGTTTCTAGACCTGATCTCTAACTAGAACCTGGAACGGCTTATGACACGCTATACGCATTCGGTTAACTCATCGCAACTACTCATCGTACTGCCCCTATTGCTGCTCACTTCCGCTTGTGGACCCACCAATGAGGACATCGCCAATGGCGACGATCCTATTAAAGCGCTAAAGGTCACCGCTCAGAGCACGCGATATGCTGGCGATTTCTGGGTGCGCGAACATGAGCAAAACCCCGAACGATTTCAGGAGGCTATCAGCTTCTGTGAAGCCAAGGAATACGCGGACTATCCTAACTGCCGGGCCGTAGTCCAAGCGAGGGCGGTTGTCGAGGCAGCGGAGAGCCCACGCCTGGAAGGCAAGACCTACACAGGTACGGAGGATCCCTTTGCGACTGATTCCACCGAGAGTCCCTGATATGCCTCCCCTACACCGTCACACATATTTCAGATCCTCCCTGAACTCGGGGTCACGGTGGAGCCGGTACCGCCTCCTGCTGATATTTATCGGCCTCGCGGCGCTGTGTGGTCTCGTAGCGGAGCCTGCCATGTCACAGGTGGTCACCGACGACCTGACAGAGAAATACCGCCTGATGCAGAGCGATTGGTACGTGCGACTTTCGCCGGTAGCACAGCGACTGTTTCTGTTGTTTGCGGGATTTGAGTTTGCGGTCAGCGCTTACGTATGGGGTTTCCGACGTCAGGATTTGGACGACACCCTCGGGCAGTTCTTTCTCAAGTTTCTGATGCTATCGGTCCTCTATTTCTTTCTGATGGCGTGGATTCACTGGGGGCCCCTCATTACCCAATCTCTCGCGACGGCCGGCCAGATTGCTTCTGGAGGTTCAGGACTTTCACCATCAGCCGTTGCCGAACTCGGGATAGAGTTGCATAGCAAGATGATGGAGAAGGCTTGGTCGTGGGGACTGCTTGTCAGCACGGCAGATACGGTTGCGGCGCTCATTGCTGGCTTCCTTATCGTCATCGCCTTCGCCCTCATTGCCGTACAACTCGTCATCACTATCGTTGAAAGCTACATTGTCGTCGGAACGGGGGTCTTCTTCCTCGGCTTTGCGGCATTCAGGGGGACATCCAGTTTTACCGATCGGTACCTCGTCTACGCCTTCTCCGTCGGCATCCGCTTGTTCCTACTGTATCTGCTCGTGGGAATCGGTCAGGACGTGGCCGAGGAATGGATTACGATGATCGACACGATGTCAGTAGTGGATTACAAGCTCGCCTTCCGCATGATTGTGGGCTCGTTCATCTTTGCCGGCATCGCCCTCATTATCCCCAACCGCGCTGCCCGGCAGCTTACCGACGGCGCCAGCTTTGGACTTCGTGAAGCGGTGCAAATGCGATAGCAGGTGCGTCATGCGTTTCAGACCCTCCAAACATAGTTCATCTCCTGGAAACACCGAAGCTGCCACGACGCCATCTGTTGCAGCGGAGCACACGAACGGCGTCATGGCCTCCAGTTATTCAGAGGAGCCAGCCGACGGCCGTATCCTCCGTGGGCGGCGGGAGTTCGCCGATCAGTATATGCGCCTTGCCCGGGCCGTGCGCAACTGGCAGATCATAGCATTCCTTTCGCTGGGCCTGCTCTCAGCCATGACCGTGGCCTACATCGGCCTGGCATCCTCCTCCCGCATCACGCCCTACATCGTGGAGGTCGATGCGTTGGGCCAGGCCCGCGCCTTTGGTCCGGCAGAAGCGCTTGAGGAGGCGGACGAGCGCCTCATCGTTCACCAGCTGAGCCTCTTCGTCCGCAACATCCGGACGGTCTACGAGGACCCGCTCGCCCAGAAAGACATGATCGTCCGCGCCTACGCCTTCGTCGACGAGAAGGCGCAGGAGTGGCTCAATGGGTACTTCTCCAAGCCTGAGAACGACCCACGCCTCCTCTCGCGCCGGCTCTCCCGGCGCATCGAGATCCAGAGCGTGATCGCCGTGCCGGGCTCGGAGAGCTGGAAGGTGTCCTGGATCGAGATCGAGACGCCGAAGGGGACGGACACCCAAGTGCGCTCGGCGTGGGAAGGCTACTTCACCCTCACCCAGGTGCCGCCGACGTCCACGGCCTCCATCGAATACAACCCGCTCGGACTCTACATCACGGCCGTCAACTGGACCCAGGTCGCTCGTGCCTCTTGAACATGATCCACGCATCCGTCGGTGTTTGCCATGCATGCCTTCTATGATTTCTCTACCCACTGGCGCCCGGCCTATCGGCCGCTGGCGGTGCTCGGCCTCCTGCTTCTCACGCTCGTAATCGGGCAGGCGGC
>CBDUBU010000255.1:0-6093 GCA_965365465.1 uncultured Rhodothermaceae bacterium | reverse complement strand
CGCCGAGATGGCGACCCGGTTCGACGAGCAGCACGGTTTTGCCATACATACGCGCCGTATAGGCGGCAATGACTCCGGCGGATGTGCCGCCGTAGATGCAGATGTCCACGTCGAACGTGGGCTGAGCGTGCGCTGTTCTTCCACCGAAAAGCAGGGAAAGGACAAGGCTTCCAGCAAGCAGGAGGCGCTTTATCATGACACACTCTTTGAGGGAAGCAGGCCGGCTTCCTGATAAATGGAAAGAATCAGGGATAAGCTCCGGCGGCCTTCGGCGCCGTCGATGAGCGGCGGGCGCTGTTCGCGGATGGCCTGGATGAAATCGCGGAAGATCCCGATGTGACCTGTAAGGGCAATGCCGCGCGGATCGCCGCCTGCCCCTGCGCCGGAAGTTTCAGACGGTTCAAAAGGCTGCACCGTTGCCCGGTCGGGCCGGGTTGTTGTCCATCGCACGACAGACTCTCCTTCAACCTGAACGGCGCCCCCGGTTCCGTAGATTTCCAGGCGGTGCGGAAAGCCGGGTTCCGCGGCCGTGGCGGCGGCGATCGTGGCGACGGCGCCGTTCTCGAATTCCAGCGCAGCCGCCATGACATCCTCGACCTCGATGTGTCTGAACCGGGTGGCTCCCAGGGAGCGAACAGCTACAGGATCGCCCATATACCACACCAGCAGGTCGATCAGATGAATGCCCTGGTTCATCAGCACGCCGCCCCCATCGAGCCGCCACGTGCCGCGCCAGTCGGCCGAGTCGTAATAGGACTGGCCCCGGTAATAGGGGAGGGTTACCACGCCGAGTGCCAGATCGCCGAAATCGCCCTGTTGAACAGCCTTATGGATGCGCCTGAAAAGCGGCTCGGCCCGCCGCTGAAAAACGATGCCCAACTGCACGCCTGCCTCTCTGCACGCCCTGATCATCCGGTCTGCGTCATCCAGGGTGGTTGCCATCGGCTTTTCGACGAGCACGTGCTTGCCTGCCGCCGCCGCCGCGACGGCCTGTTCCGCGTGCCGGCCGCTCGGCGTGCAGAGGCTTACGGCCTGGATGTCCGGGCGTTTCAGCATGGCTTCCAGGCTCATGCACGGCGCCCCATACTGCCCGCTGATTGCCTCGAACCGATCCGGATCATGATGTACGACTGCCGCGAGTCTCGCGCCCTGTTCTTCACAGGCAGCAATGGCCTGCTGGTGGCGCTCGGCAATCATTCCGGCTCCGACTATTGCAAAGTTGATGGTTTCCGGATGTGCCATGTTCAGCAGCTTCTTGTTTTGACAGGAGCAAACGCCTTTTCAGACAGGTTCTCTGGGCGCAACGATAGTCATGGAGGCGCCCTTGCCGGGTGCGGATTCCACTTCCAGACGACCGCCTAACCATCCCAGGCGTTCCCGCACGCTGAAAAGGCCGAAGCCCCCTGTGGAATCGTACTGATCCTGAATGCGCTCCGAATCGAATCCGGCGCCTTCATCTTTGACCTGAATGATAATATGACCGTCCTCCTCAGTCAAGCTGATCTGCGCCTGGTCCACACCTGCATGTTTGACGACATTGAACAAGAGCTCCCTGGCGAGCTGGAACAGCACAACACGCAGCGCATCGTCCGGTACAGGACAGGGGCCATCGTGTTTGAAGTCAACCTTCAGGCCATGCACGTCCTCTGCGTAAAAGGCCAGCCACTCCAGGGAGGTCTCCAGGCCCTTTCCTTGCAGGACCGGAGGGCTGAGGTCGGCTGTCAGTTCGCGGGTCGTGTCGATAGCCTGCTGAATAAGCTCATTCAACTGGTTGGTGCGGGTGGTGTGCTTCTCGTCTAGCTTCCGTTCGAGGGCGTGTAACTTCAACTTGATGCCATAGAGGAGTTGTTGAAGGTCGTCATGCATGAACTGGGAAATGCGCAGGCGTTCACGCTGTTCAGCCAGGGTAAGCCGGGAGGCCAGGGTGCGAATCTGCTGTGTTCGTTCGGCTGCTCTCTGTTCCAGCAACACATTGCTCGCCTGCAACTCATCACGCGCTTGTTCAGACTGGCTCCGAAGTCCTGTCTCTCGCACGATGACTTCTTCCTGTTGTGCGAGCAGATCCCGGATTTCATACTGCCTTCTGCGCGTCCGCAGGGCTGTTTGCAGCACAGTAATAAGCGCGTTGGGATGGAGAGGTCGCTCCAGAACGGTTACCGTGCTCCTTTCGGTAAGCTGCCGGGCTGTGCTTGCTCCTGCGGAAGAAAGCCCTCTGCGTTTGGCCAGCAGCACGAACGGCAGGTCGGACCATGCCGGCTGCTTTTCCAGCAGTTGCAGGAGCCTTCCGGTGCTTGGTGACAGGACGGCCTCTTCGGTGATAAGCACCGCGCCGGCCCCTTCTGGAATCCTGTCGCACAAGGCTTGCAGGTTGATGCAGGCCGCGCAGGCGAGGCCGGCCTGCGTGAGCATTTCGCAGGCCAGCGCAGCGTCGCGTCCGATAGGCGCCAGCACCAGAATTGCTTCATGGTCCGACTCACGCCTGGGTTGCATTCGTTTCTCCATCTTCAAACGAGGTCAAGGCGCGGCGATGGCCCGTGAACATAGGCGCAGCCGTCAGAACGCCGCTGAAGTCGGTGATCGGTTCGCCGACCTCGATTCCGCTGGAGGTGATTGTCATCTCTCGAATGGTCTTCTCGTGGGCGCCATGCCTTTTCTTGATTACCGAGAGCGCCTTCCGGACGGCTCCCTGGGCTTCGAAATGGCGCAGCAGCACAACGGTGTCGGCTAGATAGCTAAGATCGACCGGGTCTTTGATGTCGCCGCCGATGATGCCATGCTGCGTGGCTACGAGCAGGGAAAGCACGCCTTTCTGGCTCATGTACGCCAGCAACTCGTGCATCTGCACGTAGAGCAGGCGTTGATCGGGCATCGCATTCACATACCCGGAGAGGCTGTCAATGACAACGGCGCGCGCGCCCTGTTCGATCTCCCGCTGCACCCTGTACGCAAATTCTCCGGGAGAGACTTCTCCTGTGTTGATCTGGTGAAGTGTAATCAGATCCTGTTCTATGAGGGAGCCTACCTTCAGCCCAATCCCGTTGCTGCGCCGCAGAAACGTGTCGATCCTTTCTTCAAACATGAAGACCGCTACTCGCTCGTTCCGTTTTGCCATCGCATAGGCATAAAGCGTTGTAAGCAGCGTTTTTCCGGTGCCGGAAGGACCTATGATGATGCAGGATGTGCCGCGTTCCAATCCGCCCCCCAGCAGCGCATCGAGTGGTTCGCACGTGCTGTTGACGGTTTCCCACTTTTCACGTGTGGAACCTTCAGTCAGCTTGATCCGGCGGTAAACCTCGATGCCTCCCGTAAAAAGCTGGAAGTCATGGTAGCCCTCATGGTAGGAGGCTCCGCGCATCTTGGCTACCCGGAGCCTTCGGCTCACGTCCCCATACTCAGGCGTATTCGCCTCCAGATTGATGACCCCATGCACGAGGTCCTGCATACCCTCGTCGCTGTGCAGTTCATCCGCCGTGTCCAGAAGCAAAGCGGTGCATCGCAGGTCGGCAAGGTACTGCTTCAGCGTCAGGATCTGCCGCCGGTATTGAAACGAATATTGCGACAGCGTCCGGATTTCCGCCAGCGAATCAAAAACGATGCGGGTTGGCCGGACCTGGTCCAGCGCTTCGAAAATCTCACGCGTCGTTTCGCTCAATTCCACATCTGCTGAATCAAAAAGCGTCTGCGTGGAAACGAGTTGCTCTGCCGCTTCTGCCGGAGAAAACTCCTTGACATTGATACCCTTCAGGGACCAGCCATGAGAACGCGCTACCTGATGCAACTCCACTTCCGTCTCGGAGAGCGTGATGTACAGCACGTGCTCGCCCTGCCGGGCACCCTCCATCAGAAATTGAAGCCCCAGCGTGGTTTTTCCCGTGCCGGGCTTTCCCTGCACCAGGTACAAATGGTTAACCGGCAGTCCGCCGTGCAGGACGGCATCCAACCCCACAATTCCGGTTGTGACTCTTGCCGGGGTGGTCGGCTCAGATACAAAATCAGCCATAGCTTGGACAACTCCGCCTGTAGAAGAAAGGAGATAGTGGGATAAGGAATACACAGTATACCAAAACCTTGAATTATTTCCGACTTATCCCTTTTCCGCGCATTCCGGGTTTTTATCGAGACAGAATGGAAGAATAAACCGACTTTTTAGCAAGCATAGAGCGATTAACCATATTATTTAACCAAAAGGTTGAAAATGAAAATAAAGACTCGTATCATAGCGGTGTAAGCAGCGGAGGCATTTCAAGCGCCTCTGCTTGTCCGATTGTTAACCATCTGGTCAGGATTCATGGTTGCCGATTTTTCAGCAAAGTATTCTGAAACGGAAGAACGCATTTTTGAAGCAGCCCTCAGCAGTTTCTCACGGAAAGGGAAGGATGGGGCGCGTATGCAGGAGATTGCAGACGATGCCGCTATCAACAAAGCCATGTTGCATTACTACTTCCGGAGCAAGGACAAGCTGTACGAAGAAGTCTTCGGGTACGTCATGCGCCGCTTTATGAACGCGCTGGGGGAATCGATACGGGAGAGAGAAACCTTCAGGGATACCTTGCGCGCCTTCGTAGAATGTTATATCGAGTTTGTACGGAGTCACCAGTCTGTGGTGCGCCTGATGGTGGCCGAGTTGCTGGCGGGCGGGCCGGTCCTGAAAGCGCAGTTGAAACGGATTTTTGTTGAGGCCGAAATCGTGACCCCGCGCATTCTGCTGGAAAAATTGTCGGAAGCTGCGGCGCGTGGCGAGATACGTCCTGTAGACCCTTACCAGATGCTGGTCACCACGGTCGCGGCGTGCATATTCGTCTTTATCGCCGCCCCGATGATTACCACGATCAACCCGGCCCTGGCCGACGACTGGGATGCTTTCATCGAAGCACGCAAGGGGCACGTATTTGAGGTGCTGTACCTGGGCCTGAAGTCCCGCCCGGAAGAGGAATAGCGGCGTTTCTTTTTACAAAACCTACCTGTCTGGAAAAACCATGCGGTTGCGCAACAAACTGAAAAAAACGGCCCTGTTCCTGCTGCCGGCAGCCTTCCTGCTGCTGGCAGGCTGCAACGCAGGCGAGAACGAGAACACGCTGCGGGCGTCAGGGACCATCGATGTAACGGAGGTGCGCATTTCTGCCAGAATGCCGGGCGAGGTGCGGGTGCTCGCGGTGGAGGAGGGAGATGCGGTCAGCAAGGGAGACACGCTGGCCATCATCGACCACGACCTGCTCGTATTGCAGGTGCGCCAGGCCGAGGCAGGCGCGGCAGCGGCAGCGGCGCAACTGGCGCTTCTGAAAAGGGGAGCACGCGCGGAGGATGTGGCGCAGGCTGAGGCGCAACTGGCGCAGGCCGAGGTGCAGGCCGAGCAGGCCGAGCAGGACGCAGCGCGGATGCGCGCCCTGTCCGAGAGCGGCAGCACAACCCGTAAGCAGCTTGACGACGCCGAGGCGCGCCTGGCGCTGGCGATAGCCGGGCGCGAGGCGGCGCAGCAGGCTGTGGCGCGGTTGCAGAACCTGATCCGTCCGGAAGAACTGCGCGCCTCGGAGGCTCAGTTGCAGCAGGCCCAGGCATCTATCAACCTGCTCCATCGTCAGATCGAAAATGCCTATGTAATCGCGCCCATCTCCGGCATGATTACCGCAAAGATGGTGGAGGCCGGCGAAATGCTCGGGCAGGGAAGCCCGATTGTCACCATCGCCGACCTCACGCAAGCCTACCTGCGCATCTACGTGCCAGAGACGCGCCTCGGCTCGATTCGGCTGGGGCAGGAGGTAGAGGTCTATACGGACGCGGAGCCGGAGCAGCCGCTGAAAGGGCGTGTCACCTTTATCTCGCCGGAAGCCGAGTTCACCCCCAAGAACGTGCAGACGAAGGAGGAGCGAGTAAAGCTGGTATACGAAGTCAAGGTGGAGGCGCCGAATGCGTCGAGTGTGCTGAAGCCGGGTATGTACGCCGATGCCGTGCTCAGGCTGGATGAAACGGAGCGCTGACATGGACGAACGCGCCATTCACATAGAGAACCTCTGGAAACAGTACGGCGAGGTGAAAGCCGTACAGGGCCTCAGCCTGAGCGTGCGCCGGGGCGAGATGTTCGGCCTCGTCGGCCCG
>CBDUBU010000254.1:0-6098 GCA_965365465.1 uncultured Rhodothermaceae bacterium | reverse complement strand
CCCGCGACGGCTTCGTGCTCGGAGAAGGCGCCGGGGCGCTCTTCATGGAGGAACTGGAGCACGCGCGGGCGCGGGGGGCCAGAATCTACGCCGAGGTCATCGGCATCGGCATGTCGGCGGACGCGCACCACACCGTGGCGCCCGATCCCGAAGGCGAGGGCGCGGTGCTGGCGATGAAGGCGCTTCTTCGGGACGCGGATCTACAGCCCGAGGACGTGGACTATCTCAACATGCACGGCACCTCGACCCCGCTCGGAGATGTAGCGGAAAGCAAAGCCATCAAGAAGGTTTTCGGGGATCATGCCTACAAGATGAATGTCTCTTCTACGAAGAGCATGACGGGGCATCTGCTCGGCGCAGCAGGCGCCATCGAGGCCATTGCTACCATCCTGGCCATCCGGAATGATCGCATCCCCCCGACCATCAATTTCGAGAACCCGGATCCGGCTTGCGATCTGAACTACACGTTTAACCAGCCGCAGGACCGGACTGTCAATGTGGCTCTCAGCAATGCCTTCGGGTTTGGCGGGCACAACACGTCCGTCGCGTTCCGCAAGTACGAGGACTAGGAGGCCGCCTACCGGAAAACGATCTCGCTCACGATCGGGGAGCCGAGGTGCTCGTTCAGCCGCTCGCACCACTCCCGGCGGCGCAGGTATAACTCCTGCCGCCAGGCCGCCGACGTGATCTTGACGAACAGTTTGTCCCCCTTGATCCAGACCGAGTCGGTTACGGCGTTGATCTGGTTGCCGGCCAGCACCGCCCATCCTTCCACCGCACGCGCCTCGTTCAGCTTACGCTGGATGCCGAGCGTGTCGATCAGGGAGGAAAGCACACTGCCGAGCGACTGGGGGCTTTTGTGGAACATCGTGTAGCGTCTCAGAACAAGCTGTGAATCCGAATCTCTGACGGATGGCGTTTGCAGAAGGCCGGGGATGCCGCCGTTTGCGCCTCTCTCATGCCGGATAACTTAACCAATCGCCCCGACTTTTTCCCGACGTTTTTTCGGGCGGAGCGCACGAACGCCGTTCGGGGAAGGTATGCGCCTTCGCCCACCGGCCTGATCCATCTCGGCAATGCCCGCACGGCGCTGGCCTCCTGGCTCTCCATCCGGCGGCAGAACGGCGTTTATGTCTGGCGGCTGGAAGACCTGGACCTGCCGCGCGTCGCGTCCGGCATGGCCGAGGCAGCCCGGGAGGATCTCTCCTGGCTCGGTCTTGACTGGGACGAAGGACCGGATCGGGGCGGCCCCTATGCGCCCTATCGCCAGTCGGAACGGCTTCCCTTTTATGAGGCGGCGCTGGTCCATCTCCACGCAGCCGGAAGGCTGTTCCCGTGCCGGCTCTCGCGCAAAGACCTGCAAGGGCTGGCCTCGGCCCCCCACGGGCCGCAGGGGGCGGCCCCCTATCCGGCCTCGCTGCGCCCCCGCGACCTGGATCCCGGCTGGTTTGAAGCCTTGCAGGCCGATCCTGCTCCGGAGGCCGCCTTGCGTTTCCGTGTAGACGACAATCCTGTCTGTTTCCATGACAAAGTCTATGGCCTCATCGAGGAGCGCGTCGGCCGCAGCGTCGGCGACTTTGTGCTGAAGCGACGCGACGGCCTGTATGCCTACCAGCTTGCCGTCGTCGTGGATGACCTGCTCATGGGGATCACAGAGGTCGTGCGCGGACAGGACTTGCTGGACTCGACGGCGCGGCAGATCCAGTTGATCGAGGCGCTCGGCGGCGCCCGGCCCGTCTACGCGCACGCGCCGCTCGTGGTGAACGCCGCAGGAGAAAAGCTCTCGAAGCGGGACGCCGCGCTTTCGCTGCGCGCGCTTCGGGAAGCCGGGGTGCAGGCCGAACAGGCGGCGGGGTACCTGGGCTTCTCGCTCGGCCTGCTCGAAACGCCCCGCGCCTGCCGCGCCGCTGAACTCGTACCGCTTTTCTGCTGGGAGGCCGTGCCGAAACAGCCGTGGCCGCTTCCGGACGATGTACCCGCATTGCTCAGATGCCTCGGTTGACGCGCCCATCCGCCAGGAGGGCGAGGTAAACGTTACAACATCGTTCTTACGCTGCGACGCTTTCCCGGTGATCTGTCCGCCTTTTCGCCTCCGGAATGCCTTACTTTGCTGTTCTGGGAGGCTGTACGGCAAGCCGGGCAAGCGCGCTCCTTTCCGGCCTTCTTCTTGCCGGGCCGCCTGCAAGGCGGATGACATGAACGCTTCGCTTCGCGACACTTCGGGGCAGGTCGTGGCAACTCTCAAAGCCGTGTCATCCTGACCACAGGAAGGACGTTTCAACATAAACGGTACACAAAAAAGCATGAACTTACAGGATAAAGTAGTGGTCGTTACCGGAGCCAGCAGCGGAATCGGGCTGGACTTCGCAAAAGAACTCGTGGCGAAAGGAAGCCGGGTCTTCGGGCTGGCCCGGAGCGAGGATAAGTTACGAAAGCTCCGGGACGAACTCGGCGAGCAGTTCCACCCGGTAACTTGCGACGTTACCGAAAAGGATCAGGTAAGCGCGGCGTTCAAGACGGTGGCTGAAGAGGGAGGGCGTCTTGACGTGCTGATTAACAATGCCGGGCTTGGCAGATTTGGCCCCGTAGCTGACCTCTCGGTGGAGGACTGGGACGTTCAGATGGAAACCAACCTGCGCGGCGTTTTTCTCTGCACCCGCGCCGCGATCCCGCCCATGAAGCAGCAGAACCAGGAAAGCGGCTTCGGCGGACACATCATCAACATCGCCTCCATCGCGGGCCTGCTGGGCAATCCGAACCTTGCCGCGTATAATGCCACGAAGTTTGGCTTGCGCGGGTTCAGCGAGGCCATCATGAAGGAACTGCGCGCCGACGGCATCAAGGTGACCTGCGTGTATCCCGGTTCCATCGACACCAACTTCTCCAGCGGATCCGGCAGCAGCGGCTCGCCCAACGCCATGCGCCCGTCCGACATCACCAGCACGGTGTTGCACGTACTGGAAACCCGCGACAATTACCTGATCTCGGAAGTGGTCATGCGCCCGCTGCGTCCGAAGGGGTGAGGCTACGCCTCCGAGGCTGCGGCAGGCAGGCGCGGCTCGACCAGCAGCACGGACTCGCGCTCGACCACCACGGCGCCGGGCGCCGCTCCGCGCGGCTTGCGCACGAACTTGCGCTCCGCCACGATCACCGGAACGAGGCCGCTGCCTCGCGCCTTGCTGAAGTAGGCTGCTATCGAGGCAGCCTGTTCCAGCAGGCGCTTTCCGGGCGCGGCCTGCCGGTTGGGAAGCCGCAGCACGGCATGGGAGCCTGCCGCGCCGCGTGCGTGCATCCACAGATCGTATTTCTGCGCGTAGCGGAACGTGAGCAGGTCGTTCTGTTTCGCGTTTTTGCCAACCCAGACCTCGTAGCCTCCCGGCAAGAGGAACCGGCGAAAGGGGATCTGCGCTGTTTCGGCTCGCGCATTGCCGCCGCCGAAGCGGAGCAGGCGTTCTGCCTCCGCTTTTCTAAAGGTTTCCAGTTCCGTCAGGGTATTTATCTCCCGTAAACGCCCCAGCAACGCCTCAGCTTCAATGGCCCGTTGCTCCGTCTCTACGAGGCGACGCTCCGCGTGCTCGCGGGACTGCCGGGTTCGCCGCGCCCGTTCGTAAAACTGCTCCGCATTTTCGACGGCGGAAAGAGAAGGGTCCAGTGGAATCGTGACCGGCTCGCCTGCGGCGAACAGGTCCGGGAGGCTGATTTCCACTGCGCCTGCCGGGGCCTGGGATGCCGAGGCCATGAGCAAGTGCGCCCAGTGCTCATACCGCCCGGCGCGGCTCTCGCCCGAGAGACTTTCCAGCATTCGCGCGGCGCTTTCACGGTAGTGGGTTGCAGCCGAAGCAAGCATCTGCTCCAGCGGGACGTACACCGCCTGAAAATGCTGCTGCCCCAGCGACTTCCGGACAGAGACCCGCACCGCCGCATCCACCGCGCCAAAAGTTTCCGCTGCCTGTTCCTGCCGGTGGCCGAGCCGGATCAGCGAAAACACGTCGGCGAAGCGCTCGCTCCAGTAGATGCGCGGCCGGGGTTGCTGCAACTCCGCCCGGACCTGAACCGCTGCCTCGAAGATGGCCCTGCGGTCGGATTCGGCGCAGGCGCCCGGTTTCGCGGCCGTCACCCCGGCGCGGTGCAAAACCTCGGCGGCCAGCAACCTGTCGAACAACGGGAAAGCCGACGCGACGGCCTGCTCCGTCGTCCGCCTGTCCGTTCGCCAGCGCGTCTCGAAATCAGAAAACGAAGCAACTTCGGGGGCGGGCTGCGCTTCCGGGGCAGGCAGGCCGCGCCATACGCCGTCGTCCTGAAAGGCTTCCCGGATCATACCTTCTGCGTCCACCAGAAAGGCATTGGCCCGGGGGCCGAAGAGCATCAGTTGGATACGCCCCCCCCCTGCGAGGTCGAAGTAGACGATGCGCTCCCGTTCGGCCAGACGCAGCGCCGTTACGGGCAGGCCGACCGCCTCCTCAAAAAGACCGGCCACGTTGCGCCGTGCGCGGTGATGCCCTTCGCTGCAATAGAGATAGCGCAGCGGCGAGGCTACGGACAGGCGAAACGTCTTTTCTCCCTCCGGGCCTGCCAGCGTCAGCGACAGTTCGTCGCGCTCCTGCGAAAACACATCCCCGACGATGCATCCGTTCAGGACGCCTTTCCATTCGCGCACGAGCGCCTGCAGCGTGTAGTAGTTGGCAATCACGGCAGTTGGGCCAGGCTCATTCTTTTCGGTCTACCAGGTACAGAAACACTTCAGCCGCGTGCCAGGTGTGGGGAGCGCTGAGACGGGCGCGGGTGTAGACGCTGTCGAGGCGGTCCATCTCCTCGTAGCGGGCCTGGCTGGCCTTGCGCTCCCAGGTGAGCGGATAGTCACGGTTGCTGATCGGGCTTTGCTTGAGACCGTGGAAATGGTCGGCGGCCCAGCTGAGGTACGGATAGTCCTCGTCGGCCCGCGCGTCACCGCCGGGCACGTATGGTCCCTCTTTGTCCATCCAGAACAGCGAAGCGTAGGAATCCTGCACCGCCGGGACGGTGTAGCGATCCTCCAGGCCCAGCGCCTTCAGGCCCAGCTTCGCCCATTTCGTCTGATAGACCGGGTGCTCCGAAAAGTCGGAACGACCCTTGATATAAACGCCCTCTCCGCTCTTAACCTCGTACCGTAGAAGCTCTGCCAGAACCCGATTCACCAGCGGATGATTGCGATCCGAGACGAGCGAGACGAGGTAGAGCGCCTGTCCGAGGTTATCGGCCTCGGTTTCTCCGGCATTGTTGCGGTCGTATGGCTCGCGCAGGCCCAGGATCCAGTCGCGGATCAGGTCCAGGTTGCCCGTTTCTTGCAGAACCATAGCCATCATGGCCGAATCACGATACCACGGTTTTTTATAGACCAGGTAGCTCGGCACAGGCTGCCCGTCGAGGATGTTGATGAGAATCTCGTGGTGCAGCACGCGCAGAATGGAGGCGTAAGGGCGCCCCTCGAAACGCGGCAGCTTGAGAGGGCTGCGCGTGCCTTCAAGCGCGGAGCGCTCCCCCTTTTCCACCACGTAGACCGCATCCTCGTCTTCGAGAATCCGGACTTCGACGCCGTCCTGCGTCGTCAGGGAGACGGTATATTCATGCGGCAGGATCGTTTCGCGCTTCACGTCCCACTGCTTCAGCGTCTGGCCCGTTAAGGCTTCCTTGAGGGCGCCGTCTTTATAGAGCAGCTTCTTACGGTTGCCCATACCGAACTGGAAAAAGCGAATGTCCGGCATTTCGACGCTGCCGCCGTATTCATTGCGGAACCCGTTGAGTTGCTCCCGGTACCGGTCGAGGCTCCACGCAAGGGTGTCCGTCATCGGCGTGAAACGATCTACGAGCACCTCGTAGTCGGCCATTGTCTGCCCGGCTTCGGCAAACGGGACCATCAACCATTCGACGGCTTTACCGGCTCGCACGCCCGCAATGCGGTACAGTTGGCTGCCCCACCACCCGTCCGGCAGACCGCCGAGCCAGAGTGCCTGCTGGCCATCCTCGACCACCGAGACCGGCGCGAACATGACCTTGCCGTCCTGGCCGACGTGCCGCACGCCGAGCTTGCCGGCGGACGAGAAGGTAAGCGCGGAGCGGGG
>CBDUBU010000253.1:0-6105 GCA_965365465.1 uncultured Rhodothermaceae bacterium | reverse complement strand
GATGGCCCGCGCCGACACCTTTTCTTCCCGGGCCGGCAAGTTCGTGCGCCGCCACCGGGTAGGCGTAGCCGCCGCTTCTCTGGTTGCGCTGCTGCTCGTAGTGATCGCGTCGATGGCCGTGTGGTTCGCCTACACAACCTCCCTTCAGGCGCTTGAGCTTGCGGCGGAACGGGACCGGGCCGAAGCCGAAACGCAGAAAGCGGAACAGATCAATACCTTCCTGCAGGAGATGCTTTCTTCCGCCGATCCCTACAAGGAAGGAGAAGAAATCACGGTGGCGCAAGCCATGAGTCAGGCCGCTCGCCGCATCGACACGGAACTGGCCGGCCATCCGGATGTGGCAGCGGATCTGTGGCGCACCCTGGGGGTCACCCGCATGAACCTGGGGGATTACGATACGTCGGAGGTTTACCTGCGCCGCGCCCTCGACATTCGCCGCGCCTATTTTGGAGCGCAACACCCGGACGTGGCTCAGAGCCTCAAGGATCTGGCGCTCACGCTGCACTGGAAAGATCAGTTGCAGGCCGCCGATTCGCTCTACCGTATGTCTATCCTCATGCACCGCGTGTTAAAGGGAAAGCCGGATCCGGCTTTTGCGGAAGCCCTCAACGACTATGGAACCCTGCTCCTCGAAAATGGCAACTACAGGGAGGGCATTGCCTACTTCGAGGAGGCCATCGCAATCTATAAAGCCACGACTGGAACCGAGCACCGCGATTTTTCCTCTGCGATAAGCAATCTGGCGCAGGCCAAAAGCTATGTCGGGGAAGGGGATGAGTCAGAACCGCTTTACCGGCAGGCGCTGGACATTATGCTCCGGATTGAAGGGGAGCACGATCCGGACGTAGCCATTCTGATGAACAACCTTGCCTTCGCGGCGATGGAGAGTGGAAACATGGCATCGGCGGATTCCCTGTTCCGTCAGTCCCTGCAATTGCGCCGTGAGATATTTGGCTCCGAGCACGCGCTCGTCGCGGCGGCGCTGTTTAACCTGGGCCGTTTTTTGGAGGGCAGAAAGCAGTTTGCCGAAGCCGAACGGCATCTCAGGGAGTCTATTGAGATTTACCGCAAAACCTTGCCGCCGGACCACCAGTACATTGCCAGAAGCGCCGCTGCCCTCGGCAGGGTGTACACGGAAAGCAACCGCCCGAAGCGGGGGGAACCCCTTCTCCGCGAGGCGCTTCAGATCTACCGCGCGGCGCTGCCGGATACCTCGTGGTATATTGCAGAGACGGAAGGGGGGCTCGGCGCTTGTCTCTCGGCGCAACGTCGATACAAGGAAGCGGAACCGTTGCTGCTCCGTTATTACGAGGCTGCTGTCCCGTACAAGGAGGAAGATCCTGTTATCTACCGGAAGGTGCTGCACGACCTCGTGCATCTCTATGAAAATTGGGGCCGCGCCGGTCAGTCCGCCCGGTACCGCTCGCTGCTGCAGGAAGTCCGGGCGGTTTCGTGAGACGCGCCTGATGGCCCCGTTTTTCGCGGCGCGTATCAAAGAGACGATTCCATCCGCAGAGTTATTCCATCGACGGAATCTTTTTCTGACGCTATTTCGTTCGAGCGCTCACGAGAATTACATTTCCGGACAAGAAGCGCCAATATGCCCTGGAAGGTCGAATACACCGACGAGTTTGGTGTGGACTGACAGAGAGGGAGCAGGATGCTCTTGACAGGGTGGTAACGTGTCTTGAGGGCCAGACTTGAAAGAGCCGATAGACGAACTGTACGACGAGCATTTGAGAGCGATACAATAATGCAGGCTCAGGTAGAGGGAGGCCATGGCAAAACCATTTAAGGAACTACGCGCCCGGATGTCGGAGGGTCGCCGCAAGCAGAACCGGGCAGCAGCGGAGCAGATGATCGCTGCAATGCCGCTGCACGAACTGCGTCAGGCGAGACGGCTCAGTCAGATTCGACTGGCCGAGTTGCTCAATGTACAGCAATCTGCAATCTCCAGGATGGAGCGCCGGACGGACATGTACCTCTCTACGCTCCGCAGCTATATTCAGGCTATGGGTGGGGAATTGGTAGTGATGGCAGAGTTTCCTGAAGGAACTGTCCGGATCAGCCAGTTCCATGACCTGGAGCCAGTCACGGAGAGTGAGGATGAGTTTCCATGAATCGCCAATATTTCATGCAGGAGGCGCAGAGATCCAGGGAGAAATAAACTCCGGCATCACTGCTGCACCTTGTGTCATTGCCGTCTGAAGGCCGATGCAGACAAGCTCGGCCTTTTGTATTTCCAGATATTGTCAAGATCGCTAAACAACCTGACTCGCAAAAAATGCCCGATGAATCTTCCATCCGCGATTTCCGGCGCTGGGCCGGCGCACGGCTGCCGGAAGTGTGGGATTTTCTGAAACACCGCCTGCATAGAGGAGAGCGTTACGGCCTCGGCTTCACGCTGGCGCTGCTGGCTGTCGGCGCGGCGCTCTGGGCATTCCTGAAACTCATCGACGGCATCACAGAGCGCGAGGCTGTCTACTTCCTGGATTTCCAGATCCGACAGTTTGTTTCATCGCTCATCAGCCCCGAATGGACGACCTGGGTAGTGCGTATTACCGACTTTGGAGACGCGCCGGTCACGACGGTGCTGGTGGTTGTCATTGCCGGGGCGTTCTTGCTGCGAAAACAGTGGTGGAACTTCTTTCAGATCGTGTTCACCACGGCAGGAGGGGCGCTCCTCATCGTGGCGCTCAAAACATTGTTTCACAGGTCCCGGCCTGTCGAGAAGCTTGTCCCGGCCTCCGGGTACAGCTTTCCGAGCGGCCATGCGTTCATGGCGATGATGTTCTACGGCATTGTGATCTACCTGACGTGGATTTCGACGCGGTCTCGCGTGGCGCGTTTCGTGGTCACAACGCTGGGGGTAATCATGATCCTGCTGATCGGTGCGAGCCGGGTGTACCTCGGAGTCCACTGGCTCACCGATGTCATGGGAGGGTATACGGCAGGATTCATCTGGCTCGTCTCCAGCATCTTCATCGTGCGAATCGCCGAGCGCCGGCGTAGTTCGGATGCGCAGCGTGCTCCGGAGCCGCATCCTTTTGAGGACGCTTCCTCCGGGTGAAAACCTCGGCAGGGTTTCAGGGCGTTTTTGCTTCGGCAGGTTTCGGGCGCACCACCTGCGAGAGTCCGTGCAGCCTGGCCCCCAGGTGACCGCGCACGTGTACGTCCACGCCCAGGCCATCCGGCGTCAGGTACAGTTCGCTTGGTTCGAGTTCCGTGATGGCGCTCTCCAGCATCAACACGCGCCCCAGCACGCGCCCGTTCAGCGCTCCCTGAAGGCGCACCTGCAACAGATCCAGGTGGTCGGAGAGGGGAAGGACGAGCCGCTCGCGCACCTGCTCCAGCAGGTTATCCCGCAAGGCCCAGTCGGCTGCATTCACCAGCGCATCCTCCGAGTTTACGTCGTAGTTGAACGAATCGACGCGAACGGAGCGGCTTTCCCGGTCATACACGGTCTTCCCGGTCATGAAAACCCGTCCCCGCGTGGACATCCATTTTCCCGAAGTCGTTGCGCTGAAATCCAGGCGCGCCACCAGGCTCGTCAGATGCCCGTACACGGAAATATCTTTCACCTTGAAAGAGACAACGTCCTGCACGTCATAGTCTTTTTCGGCAACGGCTTTTGAAAGCAGCTTTTCGGCGTCCTTGTAGGAAATGGTAAGCGGCACATTGACCCGGAAGGAATCTGGTTGCTGCGCCATTTCGGGGGTCAGCGGGCGCAGGGGAGGCAGGCTTCCCAGATCGACGGCGGCGGGCCGGGCGCCCACAACAGTTTCGACGAAGGCTTTCAGACGCAGCCCGTAGACTACGCTGTCGCCGCTGCTCTCGGCAGGCGAGTAGAACACCTCCGAGGGATGCACCTGAAGCCAGATGGGCGGCTCTTTCTGCACGGCAATCGGCTCGCTGAGAATCGTCCAGATGCGTTCCATGCGCGGGCGCAGGTTAGCCTTATCCTCGATCAGCCTGTCGATGCGAGGCGTCAGGCGGGTGAGCTGGCTCTCAAGCGCTTTGCCTGCGATTTTTTTCAGGTTGATGGTGATGCCCAGCAGCTTGATCGACGGGGTCTTGTTCCAGGTGAAGCGCCCGCGCGTGCGGGCCTGCGTCGTCCAGGTCGTGTCCAGCGTCAACGCGGTGACGGCATGGATCGTGAAGGTCGTCTCGAACGGGCGGGTGATCCGTAGCGCCCGCACCGAGCCTTCAGCCTTCAGGGGAATGTGCGTCACGACGCTGCCGTCGCGCGTTTCGAGATAGATGCGTCCGGTGCGGCGCACCTTCAGATCCAGCCGCGCCCGCGCGATGCCTTTTCGCAAGAGCATATCCTCAACCTGATACAACCGGACAGGAACAACCTCGTTTACCAGCGTGTCGAGTTCGGAAAGAGGAATAGCGACGGGGGCCGAAATGCTCGAAAGCAGCGGCGTGCGCTCGTGCGTCGGCGGAGGCAGCCGCTTCGGGCCTTCCGGGTTGACGCGCCGCCCGCCGGGTTGCAGGACGAACAGCGCTGCGCCGAGGCCCACCACTCCGATCATCAGCAACCCTGTGTTTCTCCATAAAACGGGGATTCGTCTGGCTTCTGTCATGTCGCGGCGCACCTCTTGCGTTAACCCGTTGAGCAGGAGAAGGGGGAAAAGACAGCCTCACTCGAACGTAAGTTTGCAGCCTGAGCGCAGACCGGCTTTCCAGTTTACAACGCATCGCACAAGAAAGATCGCGGCGCACGCTAAAAAGGGCAAGGCAGGGTCAGGGTAAGAAAAACTTCACCAGCGCAAGCGTCAAAAACGAACCTGCCAGCAGAATCACCGACAGCGTGATTGCTGTGGTCAGATCAAGCTCGAAACCCAGATAAATAGCCAGGGGCATGGTCTGCGTTCTGCCGGGAAAGTTGCCTGCAAAGAGAAGCGTTGCCCCGAACTCCCCCAGCGCCCGCGCCCAGGTGAGCAACGCCCCGCTCAGCAGCGCCTTGCGTGCGAGTGGCGCTGTAACATGACGAAAGAGACTCCATTCTCCAGCCCCGTCGAGCACTGCCGCATCCTCCAGGTCCGGGTCGATCCCGGCGAAGCCGATGACGGAGGCCCGCACGAACAGCGGCGCTGCCACAAACGTCTGCGCCAGAACGACGGCTGCCTGCGTAAAGGCAATGTGGATATCCCATTCCTGCAACAGGCTGCCTGCCAGGCCCCGGCGCCCGAAGGCCATCAGCAGCGCCACGCCGGCCACCGCCGGAGGAAGCACGAGGGGTAGATCCACCAGCGTATCGATAAGGCGCTTCAGCGGAAAGGCCCGACGCGCCAGCAGATACGCCAGTGGCGTTCCGAAGAGAACAGCCAGAACGGTAGCCACAGCGCTCGTTTTGAGACTCAGGCGGATAGCTTGCTGCACCTCTGTTCTGCCCAGGCTCTCCCACAACTGGCCCGGCGTTGCGCCGAAAAGCAACGCCACGAGAGGCAGAGCGAAAAAAGCTAGCAGCGGAACACTCAGCAGCCGCCAGAGTGCGCCCGGCGTTCGGGTGAGGCCCCCGCGAGGCCCGGCCTGCCACCAATCCAGGAGCGAGTACCGAGCATTCCCTTCACGAAGACCGGGCCGGGAGGAATCCATAACGCGCAAGGATAGTTTGTCCCTGTTCCGACAGCACAAAACGGATGAATGCCGCTGCTTCCGCCGGATGGTCGCTGCCGCCGACCGGCGCAATCACATATTCGGCGAGCGCATTGAGTGAATCCGGGATTTCGAGCCGGAGCAGGTTTCCGGTCTTTTCCCCGGAGATGTCGGTAGCGTAAACGATGCCTGCGTCGGCCTCGCCGAGGCGCACCTTTGCGAGGACAGCCCGGACGCCCGGCTCGTAGGAAACGACGTTGCCGAGCACACGATCCCGAAAGCGCGGCCCAAAGGCGCTGTACGAGGCGGCTTTGTCCAGCATATCGAGTGTGTACCGTCCGGCAGGCACATCAGGGGCTGCCAGCACGATCCGAAGGCGCGCTTTTGCCAGATCATGCAGCGATTGCAGGCGGGCCGGATTATCGCGCGGCAGCGCCACGACCAGTCGGTTTCGTGCGAAAACCTGCGAAGCCGACGCCTCTACCTGACCTGCTCCTGCCG
>CBDUBU010000252.1:0-6135 GCA_965365465.1 uncultured Rhodothermaceae bacterium | reverse complement strand
CGAATTCGCCGTAGGGATGCCGCAGGTCATCACCCGCCAGATAGACGGCAAAACGCATGAGCCTTACGAGCGTGCGCTGATCGACGTGCCGGAAGAGTTTATGGGCGTCGTCGTGCAGAAACTCGGGATGCGCAAGGGCATCATGATGAAAATGGTCAACCACGGTTCGGGGCGCGTCCGGCTGGAGTTCCAGATTCCAAGCCGGGGGCTTATCGGCTACCGGACGGAGTTTCTCACTGACACAAAAGGAACGGGCCTGCTCACGCACCTTTTTGATTCGTTCCTGCCCTGGGCCGGCGAGATCATCCACCGGACGACGGGCGCTCTCGTCGCCGACCGGACGGGCCGCGCAACCCCCTACGCCATCCTGAGCCTTCAGGAGCGCGGCGAATTGTTTTCAGGCCCGACCGAGGATGTTTACAACGGCATGATCGTCGGCGAGAATAGCCGCGACGTTGACCTGGACGTGAACATCACGAAGGAGAAAAAGCTGACGAACATGCGCGCCTCCTCGGCGGATTCGTTCGAGAAACTGGTTCCGCCGCGCAAGATGTCGCTGGAGGAAGCCATCGAGTTCATCCGCGAAGATGAGTTGATCGAAGTGACGCCGAAAAACATCCGGCTGCGCAAGCGTTACCTGGATGCGAACGAGCGCAAGCGTTTCATGCTCAGCCAGAAAGCAGGATAACTGCTATAACCTCAAAGCTATGCCGCGACTCCTTCAGCAGCCTTCCGTCATCGAGGCAGTGGGCACAAAGCCCAAAATCATCGAGGAATACGCAGGACGTGTGAACTCCGGACACCAGGAAGTCAGCATAGCCCGGATGAGGTCGCCGGAAGGCTGGCAGGAACCGGGGCAGCGTCCTGCGTTCGAGGAAATAACCGTCGTGCTGTCAGGGATGCTGCGTGTAGAGCACGAAAAGGGAACGCTGGAGGTGCGGGCCGGGCAGGCCGTCGTGACGGCGCCGGGAGAATGGATTCGCTACAGCACCCCGGAGCCGGGCGGGGCCGAGTACATAGCCGTCTGCCTGCCCGCCTTCTCCCCGGATACCGTCCACCGGG
The DNA here is from genome assembly GCA_965365465.1 of uncultured Rhodothermaceae bacterium. Taxonomy (GTDB): domain Bacteria; phylum Bacteroidota; class Rhodothermia; order Rhodothermales; family DASSAV01; genus CBDUBU01. Next base: position 5,073 of record CBDUBU010000252.1, on the reverse strand, counting down.
ACGGGGAACGATGAATGTCCTTTTGCTCTGCTACCACCAGCCGAGCGTCTGAGCCAGCGCCGAAAAGAGCAGCACGATGACGAGGACGCCGAAGGTCGCCTGCGCCTCATTCAGGCGGAAGGAATCGGTCCAGCGGGGCTTTGCCGCATGGGTCTCTGCGTGGTTGTTTCGCTGCTCGTTCATGGCCTGCTACATATCGGAGAAGGGCGTTTATCTTTTAATACACACGTTCACGCGCCGATACGTAAAAAGGGACGAAAAGATACCCTGAGCAAGGGCATTAATTTGCCCCCCGCCGGCAGGCGCCTTTGCACAAATGCAGCGAGGCCCGACATCCTGTGACGCCGGGCCTCGAAACACAAGGAGAACCAGATCCAGGCAGCAGGAGGCGCAGGCTTGGTGATGTTGGCGTGTCGATGCACGTCCTGCCGATTCAATGCGCTTGCTGCTGCTTACTGGATTTAGTATCGGCAACGGGAGCCGCCCGTTGTGACAGGATTCACCTGAAGCGTGTGTAGGGAAAACCCGATTCGGCGTGTAGGGCTTCTGACGGTACGAGCAAATCCGGTGGAAGGGAAGCACATTTTGTCAGGAGCCGGAAGCGAAATCTTCGAGCAGCACAGCAACCTCCGGAAATAGCCGAGCCGCCGTCCGATCTCCTGTAACGAGCGGAATTTTCTGCGCCACAGCCAGGGCTACGTACTCACAGACGAGCATACCGTACATTTTTATCTGCCATAAAGCCGAACCCATTTTGCACGCCTTTTCCCTATTTGTTATTATCAAACAGATTTTGACGACAAAAACCGCAGGAACGCCCTTCGCCGTTACGCACGTTGTTTTCGATAAAAAAAGAAAAAACAACGTGTCTGAAAAGGCTTCTCAAGCTTTAAAGCATCCGAGGCAGCAGATATGAAAGTAGGTTGTTTTGCGCTCATTGACCCCTTCCAGACGCTGGAACACCAGCTTGAGCGCATTGCTGAACTTGGATTCAAGTATGCCGACGTAACCGACAACCATCCGGGCGGCTTGCTGGGTCGTGAGTTCGGCTTCTCGGCAACTGTCAGCCTCGACGACAACCCGCGCGACGTGCTGCACCTGTTCGAGAAACACGGGCTGACCATAACCAGCGTTTGCGCGCACGCCAACCTGCTCGATCCGAGCGCTCCGTCCCGCTATGGCACGTCCGAGATCTTGAAAGCGGTGCGGCTGGCGGCAGGGATGAGCGTAAAACACGTTATCACGACCGAAGGCGACCCCAAAACGGACTGGGGACATCGTCTCTCTCATGAGGAACAGGTATTCGTCGTAGCCGAAAAACTCTATGAACCTGTTCGTCTGGCCGAAGCGCTCGGCGTAGAGATCCTCCTCGAACCCCACGGAGTGCTTACCGATTCGATAGAGGGGATGCAGGCCATCATGGACCGGCTCGGCAACCCGGATGCGCTGGGCGTGAATCTGGATACGGGCAATTCCTGGCTTGGCGGCGCCGACCCGGTGGCGTTTGCGGAAACCTTCAAGCCGCACATCCGCCATGTACACTGGAAGGATCTCCCGGCTGAGTGGGAATCGCGCCGGGGAACAATGTACGGCTGCGGCATGGGCCTCGTGCCGCTCGGCGAGGGCGTGATCGACATTCGGGGCGTTTATGAGGCGCTGAAAGACGCCCCTCACCTCGAATACACCACGCTGGAAGTGGCCGGTGAAGACAATATGCGCAAGAGCTACGAATTCCTCCAATCGCTTGGCGCCGAATGAACGCACCCCTTACCGCAACCCGCCCCGACCAGTTTTTCCGCCAGATCATCATCATCGTTGCGGCGCTCGTAGCAGGGCAGGCAATTTTTATGGCGACGGCTGCCTTCCTGCTTGCTTCCGGGACGTTTGCGCCGGCAATGGAGCCGGAGCCGGCGTTGCTCTTCATCCTGCTGACAATCGCAGCGGCCGGCCTCGTTGCTTCCTGGTTCGTTTATGCGCCCCTTCGCCGCCGGGCCACCGAGCAACCAACGCTGGCCGCAAAGCTGGCGGCGTTTCAGAAGGCGACCATCGTGCGTTTTGCTTTGATGGAAGGCGGCGGCCTGGCAACCGGGGTAGGCTTTCTGCTGACCGGCAGCTCCGTTTTTGTCGTTGTGTTTCTGGTGGTGATGGCCGCCCAGGCAATGCAAATGCCCACACGGGAACGTTCCATTGAGGCGCTCGAACTATCCGGGCGCGAACGGGAACTGATCTATCAGAACGAAGCCTTGTAAGCGCCTGCCTTATCTACGCAGCCATGAAACGGCTCTATCGTCTCCAGCAGCATCTTGCCATAACAGGGCCGGAGTGTACGGCGCTCACGGTGGTGTCGGTCCTTTTTGCTCTTGGAGTATCCATCCGGTTTTTTGAAAGCCGTCCCGCTCCGTTCCCAGCGGACATTTACGCCGAAACTGACAGCCTTTTTGAACAGGGGTCACACGCCCTGCCGAGTCTGGTCCCGGCCGCGCCGGCTACAGACACCTCCTCCGTAATCCCGGATGCTCCCGTCGCCCGGTTGAACCTCAATACGGCTACGGCAGTGGAACTGGAGGGCTTGCCGCGCATCGGTCCTCAACTGGCCGCCCGGATCATCGCCTACCGCGACGCAAGAGGCGGCTTCCGGGAGGTGCGCGAACTCACCGCCGTCAACGGGATTGGCGAGAAAACACTGGCCCGTCTTCTGCCTTTCCTTTACGTGGACCCACCCTGACCCGGAGAAGTTGCCCGCTTTTCCACGAAGATTACAGGGGGCTTTACAAAGGCCTGAACCTGACTGCCTTTCGTTTACTTTAAAGGCAAAGAGCAAGGTTTATCGCAGAGATCGAGAACAGCAGGCCGGGCGCATGACGACGCATCCCACCCTTGAAGGGTTGCCGCCGCTTTCGGCGGCTCCTGAACCTTTCGAGTACAACCCTTCAAGCTGGAAGCAGCGCGTGATGATTTCGCTTCTGGCGCTCGTCGCGTTTTTTATTTCCGTCTACATGGGACTGTACCAGTGGGGCCTGATCAGCGCCGTGTGGGATCCCGTTTTCGGAAACCAGTCCATGAAAGTGCTGGATTCCGATGTATCGAAAAGCATGGAACGTGCGATCCGCATTCCGGATGCCATGCTTGGAGCCGTGGCCTATCTGGGAGATGTACTCTTTGCAATGGCCGGCTCGACGCGCCGGTGGCAGTACCGGCCCTGGCTCGTCATTATCTTCGGCATCGATGTTATTCCGCTGGGCATCGTGAGCGCCATTCTTGTCATGATGCAAGCCTTCGTGGTGGGCAACTGGTGCTTCCTGTGCCTGGTCACCGCCGTCATCTCGCTGGCGCTCGTCTTTCTGGCCTACGACGAGGTCTGGTCCTGCCTGATTTACCTGCGACGGGTCTGGAAGAAATCCCGCGATCTGCGCCTTCTGGCAAACACCTTCTTCGGGCGTCCCTCGGAGATAGCGCATGAAGTGGGGGCCGGCATGATCAACGAGAGAAACCGGAGGAAATCGTAATGTGGGCGCGTTCGTCGGAAATCGCTGTTGCCTGCTGGCTGGCTATGAGTCCGTTTATCTTCAGGCATGGCCCGGAGGAAACGTTTTTGTGGGCAAACGATCTGATCTCTGCGCTGGTGATCGCCGTCATCTCCCTGACGGCGCTGTGGCCGCCTGCGGAGAAACTCCACTTCGCCAACCTGATCGTTTCGGCCTGGCTGATCGGCGTGACCTTCCTCACGCAGCCCTCTCCCCCGCCGCCCGCCTATCAGAATTACGTGACAGTAGCGCTGTTGCTGGTCATTCTCGCCATGATCCCCACCCGTTCGCACGTCCCGCCCCGCGCCTGGAGCGCGTTTCACCAGCAGAAACGCGACAAAACATAGGCCCCGACCGGGTTTCCGCCTGGCCGGCCCGTTATGCCCCTTTTTCCTCCTGCTCCGGATGGGCGCCGTTCGATGCGGAATGTTTTTCGCGCAGGCGTTTTGCGATTTCCTCATCCGTCCATGCCTCGCTGGATTTCTCTTCCCGCTTGAGGAACAGATAAACAGGCGTCAGCAAGAGGACAGCCAGCAAAAGGAAACCGACCAACGAAACGGCGATAACGACGGAATACTGGTTCACGGGGTTTTAGGCTATTATACCTGCTCCGGTTATATTACAGGAAGGGAAAGCTCCATTTTCGTTCGCCGCATCCTTACACAACATACCGAAAGGATCTCTCTTACCGCAAGACAAGAGGAACCTTTGAACCGATCCCCTGCAAAGAAACCCCGGCACTTTAGTTCCGGAACAAGATGGCTGCTCGGCGCCCTCGTCGTGCTGGTAGCAGTCGTTCCGAGCTTTTTTCTGGCCGCGCTCGAGCTGCGAACCCAGCGGCGCCTCGTCAACGAGGTAGAACAGGGCCTTTATTCGGAGGCCGTGCAGCTCTCCGACGGGCTGGCCCGCATCTCGGAGCGCATTCTGTATGAGGAGAACATTGCGAAAGCCCTGGATGAAACCGGTTACGTCGTGCGCGACGCCTCCTCGCCTACGGGAGCCTACTACGATGCCCCTTTCGATCAGCCGACGCCCGGACTGATTGATTATCCCTTTTTCATCGATCTCGCGGATTCCACCCTCTATCCCGGACGATCCGCCACGCACCCGGATGAACTCCTGCGCGCACTCCCACTGGCGACCCTGGCAAACCGTGTGGAGAACGGGCGTCCGTTGCGCGGTGTCGCGGAAGGGCCGTATGGACCATTTCATTACGTCTACCGCTTCCAGAATGCAGGTATTGACAACCGGCTCGTGGTGCATGGGGCAAAAATCAACGCGCAGGAAGTGCTGCGCCAGGTCATTCCTCGCGCCTACCGCCTTCTCCGCGAAGAACAGGCCGAGCAACGCGAGGTCGGTCATGTGCCGGAAGAACATCTGGGGTTTGAGGTGGTTACGCCGGACACCACGATTGTCCTTTCCGACATTCGCTCCCGCTGGGGAAGGGACGAGGCCGCCATCGGCGCCTACCAGCGCCCGCTCGAACTCGGCGGGCTTTTTCCCGGCTGGGAGATCCACGTTCAGTACTTCAACGCACTCAAGGCGGATC
>CBDUBU010000251.1:0-6183 GCA_965365465.1 uncultured Rhodothermaceae bacterium | reverse complement strand
TGTCGTCCGGGCGCTGGCTGGCGCGGCAGGGGGAATGCTCAGCGGCGCGGTCGTGGCCTATGTGGGCGACTATTTTCCCTACGAGCGCCGGGGCTGGGCCAACGGGTGGGTCATGAGCGGCATTGCCTTCGGGCAGATCGCCGGGGTTCCGCTTGGCACGCTCCTGGCCGACTGGTTCGGCTTCCGCGCGCCCTTTCTGATGTTTGCGATCACCATGGGACTTGCCTTCGTGCTGATCTGGCGCGTGGTGCCGCAGCCTTCGGTAGCACGCGACCAGACCCGGCTTTCGCTTCGCAGCGCGCTGGTCAACTATGGCGCGTTGCTCAAACGGCCCGAAGTGGCGGCGGCTTCCCTTGCCTATTTTCTGATGTTCTTCAGCGTGGGGCTTTATCTCGTTTATCTGCCTACCTGGCTGGAACGGGTGCTCCAGATCGGCGGCGGCGAAATTGCGTCGATGTTTCTGGTGGGAGGACTGGCGAGCGTCATCACCGGCCCGTTGGCCGGACGCCTTTCCGACCAGATCGGGCGCAAGCCGTTGGTCGTTTCCGCGTGCATTGGCCTGGCGCTTGTCATGCTGATGACAACCTATGTGGTGGATCGCCTCTGGGTGGCGTACGTGCTTTTCTTTGCCGCAATGATGATGGTTGCCATGCGGATCAGTCCGTTGCAGGCCCTGATGACAGCGCTGGTCCCTGCCGAACGGCGCGGCATCCTGATGAGCCTGGCCGTCTCTATCGGACAGGTGGGCATCGGCATTGCCGGGGGCGTAGCAGGACTGGCTTACACGGAATACGGCTACGTGAGCAACACCGTGATCGGGGCTGCTGCGATGCTGTTGATGGCAGTGCTCGTACACCAGCGGCTGCCGGAACCGGAACCGGAAATCGCTGGCCTCGAAGGGGCGCAGCCTGCCGAGCCAGCGGCCTGAGGCTGCACGGCGCTCGGAGAACTACGCCCCTTCCGAAGTCAGGCTGCCACGTAGCCTCTTGTCGCCAGGTCGGCGCCGTGCTGGTCGTAGATGGCCTCGTCCTTCGGGGTCCAGGTCGCCAGCCCGTCCACATAGCGGTTGTACATACAGAAGGCGGCAGCGATCAGCACGGTATCATGGATGTCCTGGTCGTTGGCGCCCTGCGCGCGGGCCGCAGCCACATCGTCTTCCGTGACGCGCCGCCCGCCCTGCTGCACCTTTCCGGCAATGCGGAGCAGCGCTTTCATCTTGTCGCTCACGTGCGCCGTTTCCAGATCCTGCTTGACCTGCTCCACGGCATCGGCCTGCTCGCCCAGCAGGTGACGCGCCGTAGCGCTGTGGGAGTGGGTGCAGAAATAGCAGTTGTTTTCCGAGGATACATACGCGGCAATCATTTCGCGCTCGCCGGGCGAGAGGGCCGAAGGCCCGCGAAGCAGCGTCTGCGCCAGTCCGGTGAGATGACGGGCCGTTTCGGGATACTGCGCGAGCGGGCCGATGATGCCGGGGAGTCCTTCGGGAAGGGGAATGTGTGCCATCGTCAAGAGATCAGGGTTTGTTGGGGTGTATGGGTCAGGCGGTTGTGGAAACAGGTTCTTGCGGAATCAGGCGGGCCTTGCGCGTCTGCCACCACATCTCGATGAGCAGGGCAGGCGGGCCGACGATGAACAGGGCGTAGAACGGCGCGTGGATGCTCTCGCCGAGCCGGAGCAGCATCTCCACGAGCGCCACCAGAAAAGCAACCAGGATCTGGCCGCTTCTCGAACGCACGGTCGTCTTGGGGTCGGTGATCATAAAGAAAACGAAAAGCTGGTACATCGGCCCGGTAATGGGCGAGACCTCGGCCAGGAACGCATCGCCGGTGAACCAGGTGCGCGCCCAGGCAAAGAACAGGAACGAGAGCACGTACGTGGCGCAAATATGGAACCGGTGGAGCCGGTGGATGATCAGGGCGCCCGCCACCCAGATCACCAGCATCGGCCAGAGGTTGTTGCCCCATTGCACGCTCAGGTGCGCCACGGCCTGCGGCATCAGGAACAGCATGGCGCAGATGGCGAAGTTGGAGGGGTTCCAGAGATGCCGGCCCCGGTACCGCAGGGCATACTTGGAGGTGATGGCAATCACGCTGGTCAGCGCAAACGGCCAGAGCAGCGGCGAGCGGATCAGAATGCCGACGCTGATCCCGCTGATATAGGCGCTGGCGAGATGCGGCCAGACGCCCCGAAGGAGCCGGCTCAACACGATCTCCGCCGCGATGGCGGCCCCGATCGCCAGCAGCGTTCGCTCGTAGCCTTCCAGGATGCCGAAAGAAAGGTGCCCCGCGAGCAGCACGCAGGTGATGAACAGCGGCGGGGTGAACCGGCGGTCATATTGAACCCTCCGGCGTGGCGCTGTCATCACGCCCGGGGTTTCAGGCATCGGCTCGGTCGTCTGCATGAGGCTCGCGGATGGTGTGGACTATTCCGGCTTCCGGGGCATCGAGGGTCTGAACCGCGCCGGAGGGCCAGCGGATAACGGCTTTCTCGATCTCCGGGTCGGAGCCGAGGCCGAAATGCAGCCGCCGCTGGTTCTGGGCGCTGAAGCCGCTCCCGCCGGAGACCTCCTGCACCTGACGCTGCCCGTTCCAGTAGAGTTCCACGCGGGCGCCGATGGCGCTGCGGTTGCTCCGACTGCCTTCCAGGGCGAAACCGATCCAGGCATGGTCCGGCGCCACGGTGTTCCGGTAGACGAGCAGCGGGCCGCGCTGGTGCGCCACGACCACATCCAGCACGCCCCGGTTCCACAGGTCGACCAGGGCAACCGCCCTGCCGTCATAGCGCTCCCGCACGCCGGCGGGGTAGCTCACTTCCTGGAACCGGCCGGTGCCGTCGTTCATCCAGACCCGCTTCTGCTGATGCCCGGAAAGGCTCCGGCCTTTCATGGGCGGCCAGTGCTTCGCGTCGGAAATGATGGCGCGGTTGCCGCCCGCAATCTTCGAGAAGTCGTACCAGTAGCTCTCCCGGTTGTCCGCCGAGACGTACCCGTTCGTGACGAAAAGGTCGAGGTTGCCGTCGTTGTTCAGGTCGCCGAACTGCGCGCCATAGCTCCAGCCGCCTTCCTCGACCTGGAGCGCGGCGGCCATGTTCGTGAACGCGAGGGCCTCGCCGTTGCTGCCGGGCTTCGGAACCCACAGGTTGTTGCCCTGGAGCAAGACCCCCGGCTCGGAGATGTTCGAGACGTAAACGGACAGGAGACCCTGGTTGAAAACGTCGCCAAAGGCGACGTTCATGCCGCTTTTCGGGGCAAACCCCACGTTCGTCGCTTCCCCGGCAGGCCGGAAGCCCTTGCCTTCCTCGTTGAAAAAGACCTCATCCACCCCGTAGTCGTTTGCCACGAAGAGATCCGGGTAGCCGGTTCCGCGCAGGTCGGCGGCGGCGGCGGCCATCATCCAGCGGCGGGTGTCCGGGCCGAGCAGGTCGCTCGCGTCCTCGAAGGAGCCGTCGCCGCGCCCGCGCAGGAGGTATTTTCTGCCGCCGTTCTGCGCGTACTCGTAACTCTCCGGCATGATGCGCGTGTGGGTGAGATGCCAGAGGTCTATGTTCTCAGAATAGGAGCCGCCGAAAAAGAGGTCGAGGCGCCCGTCGCGGTCATAGTCGAGCCAGGTGGCGCCGTTGATGTTCGCCCACGCCGGAAGGCCGGTCTGCCGGGTCACCCGCGTGAAGCCGCGCCCGGCGTCGTTGCGAAACAGTTCGGAGCGGCCCCACTTGTACAGGAAAAAATCCTCGAAGCCGTCGTTGTCGAAGTCGCCCCAGACGCTGCCCATCGAAACGCCCGTGCCTTCCCGGTTCACGTCGGCCACGCCCATCGCGCCTGCCACGTCCTCGAACGTTCCATTGCCCCGGTTACGGTAAAGAGCGTTCAGGCTGCCCTCGCCGCTGTTCGTGACGTAGAGGTCGTTCCAGCCGTCGTTGTCGAAGTCTGTCACGGCCACCGAAGCTCCCAGCACCGCCACCTGCGGCATGATATGGTCGAGTTGCGGGTCCAGTTTCGGGGCCTGATGGGTAAACCGGATGCCGGAGCGCTCCGAGACCTCCTCGAAGAAGAAGCCGAACCGTTCGAGGGAAGCGGCGGCATCCGGCGCGGACGGCGTCGCCGAGCGGCCCACCAGGAGCGTCGGGACGGCAAGCAGGGCAGCCAGAAAAATCAGAAGAAAGACCTGGGGGAAAGGACGCTTCATCACGCAGCCGAACTTCACGTGTGGGAAACAGATTGCTGAAAGGGGCAGCGATGCTTTCCTGACCGGGAAAAGGCTGCACAGGGTTCAACAAAATAAATCTGCACGAAAATTTCAAGTCACAACGACGACCTCTGCAAATCGTTTCGGACGCTGCACCGATACTTCCGGCAGCGTCTTTCCGTGACGGTTTTGTGATCTTCTTTGAAGGTTTCGTGATGCTCCCGGCGTAAGTGACAGGTATTCTTACAGGCAAGCTCTTAAGGTAGTGGGCTGCTGTAGCATCCTTTACCAACCTACGCGAGGAAGACCCATGTTAAAAAACACACGCCTGTACCTGTTGCTAGGAATTGCCCTGCTGATCCAGAGCGGTTGCGATGCTTTTGAGTCGCAGCCGGATGCGGTGAGCGAGAACCAGGAAGCAGGGGATCATCTTTTGCCGGGGCGCGTGCGCGTGCCTGCCGGCGTCGTCTATACCATGACCAACGCGGCGGAGGGCAACGCGGTGATTCTGTTCAACCGGAACGCCACCGGCCGCCTCACCAGCAGCCGCAGCTACGACACCGGAGGGGAAGGGTCAGGCGACGGACTCAACGGGACATCCAATCCGTTGATCCTGAGCAAGGACAACCGGTTTCTGCTCGCCGTCAATGGCGGCAGCGACGAAATTTCCGTTTTTCTGCGCTACGGCAGAAGCCTTGCTCTGGAGCGCGTCGTGCCTTCGGGCGGCGAACGGCCCATCAGCATAACGATGCACGACGATGTCATCTACGTGCTGAACGTGGGCCGCACCGGGCCAGGCAACATCATGGGGTTCCGGCTCGGCTCGCGCGGCACGCTGCGGGAGATCAGTGGTTCCAGGCAGCCGCTCAATCCGGGCGCCGGAAGCCCCTCGCAGATCGGCTTCACGCCGGACGGACGCTTTCTCGTAATCACGGACAAGCCCACCAACACCATCACGACGTACGCGGTGGACGGGCAGGGCATCGCCGGACCGCCGCAGCCGCAGGCATCGACCGGCGAGACGCCGTTCGGGTTCGGCTTTACGCCGGACGGCATCCTTGTCGTCTCGGAAGCTTTCGGAGGGGCCACTGATGCCAGCGCCACCTCATCCTATCGCATTATGCGCGACGGCACGCTGCAAACGATCAGCCCTTCAGTCCTGACGACGGAATCCGCTGCCTGCTGGGCAGATGTTACCGACGACGGACGCTTTGCTTACGTCACGAACACGGGCAGCGGCACGGTGACAGGATACGCCGTTGACAGAAACGGGGCCTTGACCCTGCTCGATGCCAATGGCGAGACCGGCATGACGGGCGCCGGCAGCAGCCCGGTGGACATGGCGATTGTGGGCAGCGCGTTCCTGTACGTCCACAACAGCGGCACGCAGGAGATCATCGGTTTCGTGATCGACCCGCAAACCGGAGCGCTCACGCCGCTGCGGAACAGCGTCAAGGGCGGGCTTCCTGCAACTGCCGTTGGCGTGGCCGCCTTTTAGGAAAAGGCGGGGCTACGGCAAGAGGTGTTCACTGCCTGCGGTCTCTGTCGTTTGGCGGACATATAGAAGGGGCGCGTCCACGTTTATGAGATATTGAACGTGGATGCGCCTTTTTCCTGTGCGAAAAATGCAAAGGTTACCTTGCCGCTCAAACCGTTCTCACCGCGCAGGCGAGGTTTCTTCCGGAGTGGGACGGTAGGCGGCATTTTCCTTTCCGTTCGCCCCTTCGGGTTGGGTGGGAACGGCGCGGCGGTCCTCCAGCCATTGCAGCATCGCCGGAAGGAACAGCAGCGCGGCCAGCAATGTGCCGCCGATGCCGAGCACGGCCAGTTCGCCAATGGAGTGGAGGCCGGGATGGAAACTCAACAGCAACCCGCCGAACCCAACCATCGTCGTCAGCGAGGCCATCGTGATGTGCTCTCCGGTGGAACTGAGTACGTGCCGGATCGACCCGATGCCCTCCTCCCGGTACCGATGCACCAGATGCACGCCTGCGTCGTTGCC
>CBDUBU010000250.1:0-6184 GCA_965365465.1 uncultured Rhodothermaceae bacterium | reverse complement strand
TCCGGAACTGATCCCTGAATCGCTGCACAAGCCTCTCCTCCACGCGCCGGTGCTTTACGACGACGAGGACGAGCTTTTCCAGATCATGATAGAAATTCTGAACGGCAGGGAGCGCCCCCTTCCGGTGTCTACGCTGCGCGGCATCCCCGAGCACCTGGAATGGAGCCGTCACGTAGCCGACTACGACCGCCTGCTCGAAGAAGTCGCCGCCTCACGCAGCGTAGCAAGCCTGTAAGTTGCCTCGTTGTTATCTGAACCGACTTCTTCTTACTACGGGAAGAACTTTTGCAGGGCTGCGGGTTTTTATCGGCGATTTGTCCTTCTGACCGTGGTCTGTTCTCATGCCGCACGCGCTATGCCCGGCTCGTCTCGCACCGGCGCTGCTGATACCGCTTGTTTTCTGGATCGCGTGGGCGATTCCGCCTGCCTGTGCGCAGGCGCAGGACGGCGCACGGCTCGCCTTTCCTAACCACGGCGCAGTTCATGCCTTTGTAATTTTCGTTCAGCACGAGGAGAACGCGGAAGAAGGAGATCATACCAGCGACCCCGCCACCGAGTGGCCCCGCACGCACAGCCTGGATCCGGAAAGACTGCTTCCTGCCTGGGCCGGAGAGAACCGGCTGCTCGCGCCGCCGGGCGCTGATCCTGCCGCCTTCGACCCCGGTTCGTTGAGTGCGTTCTACCACACCATGTCGCACGGACGGTTCACCGTGAAGGGCTACGTGTACCCTCGTGTGTACGCGCCGGAGCATCCGGTATCCTGGTACCATGACAACCGGGGCGACTTCCCGAACGGAGCAGTCGCCCTCTCCCATGAGATCCTCACGTCCTCTGAGATCCGGCAATACTTTTCTGAGAACCCGGACTCCCTGAATCTCTCTCTGCTCGACACTTACCGGAACGGCTCCAACGAGTACGCGTCCGGCGGAGACGGCATTTTTGACATGATCATCCTCGTCAACCGGAGCGCGGCGCTGCCGGGCCTGCGGCGGCTGGCAAACGGCAAACCCTCTTCCGGCTCTTCGATCAGCTCGCTCGGCGCGGACACGGAAGTCAGACCGGGAGAACCTGATTATCTGGACCCGGCGACGGATGCGTTCCGGAGCGATCCGGTTCGGCTCGGCAGCCTGCGCGTGATCGACAACCTCACGAGCGGATCAGGCATTATCACCCGCGCCACGACGCGCAAGCAGTCGGTGCGCATCATCGCTCATGAGATCGGACACCGACATTTCGGGCCTTATCATACCTGCGACAGCGAAATCGCTTCCGAGTCGGACTGTATCGGGATCATGGGGGGCGCCTACCTCACGATGAGCGCCGGCGACCGGATCAAGCTCGGCTGGGCCGAGGTGGTCAATGTGGACGTGAAAAACCATAGCCTGTTGCGCCTGCATACGCCGGACGCGCTCGCTTCCGGCAAGGTGTTTCGCATCCGCGAAGGCCGCGATGCGTGCGGCGATTTAATTGTCGAGGCGCGGTTCTGGTCCAACTTCTGGGACAGCCCACCCAATGCCGCCGACCCGGGCGCTCCTTTCTACGGCAACGACGACGGCGACAGCTATGATCTTTTTCTTCCGCAGGAGGGACTTTACCTGTATAAGGCCCCGGAATCCGGCAACTCGATGTGCGGCGGACGCAGAAATCCGGCATACGACTACCTTTTCTACTCCAGCCTTGAAAACAGCGGCATCTCTCGGCGGCTGGTGCCATTTTCCGAAGGGCCTTCGGAGAAACTGCGGGCGTTCCGGCCCGGAGGGACGTACCGTGTGGCCCTGGAACCCGGCGACATGTACACGCCTTTCACGCTGCCCGGCTTTTATTACCATGCCAACCCCTCGCTGGACCGGAAGCTTACGCTCACCGATATTACACGCGAGGGTGGCGCGTTTGCCCTCTCGGTCTGGACGGACTATCTCGCCGCGCCGCCGGAACAGGCTGCCCTGCGTGTGGAAAACTACCCTGACCCCTTCAGCGACTTCACCATCATCAGGTACGAGATGCCGGAAGAAGGCGAGGCCCGGCTTACCATATACGATCTGATGGGCCGCAGGGTAGCAGGGTTGGTGAGCGGGCGCCACCAGGCCGGTGTTCACGAGTGGTTTTTCGATGCGTCAGGGCTGGCAGGCGGCCTCTACTGGTGCGTCATCCAGGCCGGTGACAGGACAACCCGCACGCCCTTGCACCTCGTCCGCTAGCGGCGATCATCCACCGGCGACATGCAGCACGAGCACAGAGTCCTGGTCCCACGCATAGATGCCGGCAGAGGTGTGGTTTCCGTTATTCGGCATACAGGCCTCCTGCCCGGCCTGCTCGCCGTGGCGCTTCTGTCAGGGACGTATGCCCTGTGCGCGCTGCCGCCGAGCATCCCGCTCCTGCTGCTTGCCTTTAGCGCCGTCTTTATCGTGTACCAGTTCGACCGGGCGCTGGACTTCTCCCCTGAAGATCATTTCAACCAGCCGGAGCGCCTGGCCTGGCTGCGTACGCATCCGCGCTACGTGCTGATTTCGTCTGGGTGCGCCGCCGCAGTCGCCATCGCCGCGCTTCCATACCTTCGCCCTGGCGTTCTGTGGGCCGGGTTCTCGATCGGGGTGCTCAGCCTGCTGTATGTGATTCCTGTGCTTCCGGCAGGCCGCCGGCTGAAACCCGCCGGTTTCTTCAAACCGGTGCTGATTGCCGGAGCATGGGCGGGCGGGTGTGTGCTGCTTCCTGTATTGCAGGCAGGCGCCGCCCTTACGCCCGCCGTAGCGGCCCTGACGACCTACCGCTTTCTGTTCGTGCTTCCCAATGCGATCCTCTCGGATTATCCGGATCGGGAGGGCGACAGGCGAGCGGGCCTCCATACAATGGCCTCCGCCTGGTCTCCCGCCGCGCTCCGTGGGATCACGGCGTCTTCCCTTGCCTTTGCCATAGCTGGAACCCTTGCTGCTATGCTGTCGTTCGGCGCTCCGCGTCTGCTGCTTGTGGATCTGGTCGGGCCGGTAATCATGCTGGCGGCTGCAAGCCGGCTTCAGGACTCCCGGAACTATAGCCTGACACTCGATGCGATCCTTGCCTGGCCGGCGCTGACAGCGCTTGCCGCCTGGGCGCCGCCGCTGTTTTAATTTGCCGGTTCCGGCGCACACGTTGCGGGAACGCACACAATGTTTTGTTTTATAAGGATTTTACGACTGACGGGGTCCCTCATCTTGCGTCAGAACCCTTGAAAGATCAGGAGCTTTTTATGCGCGTGTCTTGTCTTCTTTTTGCGGCTTTGCTGGTTTTTGCTGCGCCTGCCGCCGCCCAGGCCCCCCTCCCTGTGCAGGTGGATCTGGACTACGCCGTTTTCGGCTATGACCAGGATCATTCCCTCGTCGAGGTGTATCTGGCCTTCGATGCTCGCTCCCTCAACTTCGAGCGCGACAGCACAAACTACCGTGCGCGGCTGCCCCTCTATATGTCGGTCGTGCGTGGTACGGATGCTGCATTGCCAGGCACGCCCACGGAACCGGTATGGAGCGACTCCACCGGCCTGAGTTTTGTCGTGCAGGACACAACCGGGTTGAGCCTGGGACGCTATTTCCTGCATCAGCAGCGTATCGTTTTGCAGCCGGGCGAATACGAACTGCGTGTGGTGGCTCCCCGTGACGAGGCAGCGCAGCGCCGGCAGTTAGAGTTGCGCCGCGATATACTGGCGCCTGACTTCGGGGCAAATGCGCAGGCTGCGCTTTCGGACGTTACCCTCGCATCGAGCATCGCGCCGACCACAGACCGGGATGACGTGTTTTACAAGAACGGGCTTACCATCCGTCCCAACGTCAACCAGATTTTCGGCCAGGGCGTGCCTGTCCTTTATTACTATGCCGAAGCCTACCACCCGGAACAGGCTGCCGGACAGGATAACACGTACACGTTGCTGTCCTATGTCGCCGAAACCAACCGCCCACAACCCATTCAGGGTATGCAAAAACGGGTTGAACGCGAAGCCCGCACACCGGATGTGCTGGTTGGTTCCTTCAGGCTGGATTCGCTGCCGACCGGTTCCTATTTCATCCGCCTCGCGCTGCTGAACGATGAAAACGTAGCCGTCGTTGAGCAGTCTCGCAAGTTCTTCGTGTACAACCCCACCGTGGAGCGTGCGGAGTCGAATCTCGCGGCGGATTCCTATGAGACGAACCAGTACACGGCCATGCCGGAGGAAGAGATCGACCAGGCGATAAAACACGCCGAGATTGTCGCAACGGATCGGGAGCGGCGGCGTATGCGCGGCATCCAGGATCTGGATGAAAAGCGCCTGTTTCTGCAAGAGTTCTGGCAGAAGCGCGACCCGAACGGCGCCAGCCCGATCAATGAGTTCCAAGACGAGTTTTACCGCCGCATTCAGTACGCCAACGAACGCTATTCGAGCAGCTATGCACCCGGCTGGCAAACCGACCGGGGCCGCGTTCTGGTCAAGTATGGCTCCCCCATCGCCATCGAACCGCACCTGTACGACATCGACATGAAGCCCTACGAGGTCTGGCAGTACAACAATATACCTGGCGAAGGCCAGTCCGTCTTTGTATTTGCTGACCGGAACGGATTCGGTCAGTTTGAACTGATCCATTCAACCGTTTCCGGGGAGCGCACGCTGCCGAACTGGGAGGCTGAACTGAAGCGCTGAGATTTTTCTCTGGGGAGGCATCTTCCATGTAAATGGCCGATATTGAGCGTGAGTCAAGGACACAACCGGCTCTGAGATGACCGGGCCTGACGGAAATGGAACCGTGGCATCGTCATTTTCCGGTCCAGCGAAGTTCCTGTGCTACATCCCGTCAAAACCAACGCTCATGCGCGCTCCGTTCGCTTTGCTCTGCTGCTCGCCCTTCTTTTCACAGGGGCAATGCCCAGGCTTCTGATGCACCGTTGATGCTCTGGTACACCGCCCCGGCGCGTCAGTGGGTGGAGGCCCTGCCTGTGGGCAATGGACGCCTCGGCGCGATGGTCTTTGGCGGCGCTGCCCATGAGCGCATCCAGTTCAACGAAGAAACCGTCTGAACCGGGTATCCGCACGACTAAATCGGAGGACTATTCGAGCAGAACCATCCGGCGCGTCTGCGCGAAGCCCTCCGCCTGCATCCGGTAGAAGTAAACGCCGCTCGCATAGCCATGCAGGTTCACCGGCAGCGTGTAGGCGCCCGCCGGCTGCATCCCGTCGAAGAGCGTCTGGACACGCTGACCGAGCGCGTTATAGAGGTCAAGGCGTACGCGGCTGTTGTGCGGCAGCGTGTACCGGATCGTTGTACTCGGATTGAAAGGGTTCGGGTAGTTCTGCGCCAGTGCAAAGGCTTCGGGGAGGCCGGCTTCGCCTTCCGCATCGGTAGGCGTCGTGACATCTCCAACGACTGATACGTCATCGATGAAGAAGCCGTGTGAGGAACCAGACCTCACCTCAAGGTCAAGAGATCCCACCTGCTGGAACCGGATCACAAACTGATTATTTAGAGTAAGATTCTTATCAGAAGCGAGGCTATCGACATCAACAGCTACCTCTTGATAAACCCGGTTAGGCAGGTCATCGGGGTTCAGAGGAAAGATCTTGCTGAAGTTAGCGCCGCCATCATCGCTGAAGTAGAGCGCGTCGCCGTCATCGGTAAAGTCGCCGTTGCGCCGAATCCAGAAGCGTAGTTCCACCTGCGACTGCCCGCTCAGGTCCAGGTGCAGATCCAGCGCGTTGGTCGTCTTGTCGCCGCGTTCGAGGCGTCCCATTGCCACGGCGTAGGAGCCGTTGTGCGGCGCTTCCACGCCATCGATCCGGCGCGTGACCTCCACGATTCCCCCGATGTTTACCGTACCTTCGTCGCCTGTCTGCGTCGGGAAAAGCGGGTTGGCCCACGTCCAGGCCGAGTCCAGCCGCCCTCCCTCGAAGTCATCCATGAAGGGCAACCCCGCATAGACCACCTCCGGCGCCGTCACCGAAACATCATCAATGAAGAAACCGTGTGAGGAACCAGACCTCATCTCAAGGTCGAGAGATCCTACCTGCTGGAACCGGATCACAAACTGATTGGTCAGTTGCAGGCCATTGGCCGCCGCCAGCGCATCGACATCGATGGGCGGAAGTTGTCCGTAGGTTCTGTTTTGCCAGTTGGTCGGATCGAACGAATAGACCTTGCTGAAGTTAGCGCCGCCATCATCGCTGAAGTAGAGCGCGTCGCCGTCATCG
>CBDUBU010000249.1:0-6192 GCA_965365465.1 uncultured Rhodothermaceae bacterium | reverse complement strand
ACATCAACGAGTCGGACATGATCGGCCTGACCGGGTTCAAGATGAACCGCATCCGCGCGGGGGCCGGCGCCTCCAGTTCCGAAACGGACAACATCGTTTTCTACATGGCCGAGCAGGAGTGGCCGCTTCGGCTCTACAACCAGTTCACCAGCCCGGACCCCGACGTGCGGTTCGACCAGCCGCTCGTGCTCAACTACAACATCGGCTTCCTGTTTGCCTCCGGGCCGTTCCCGCTGGAAGCAGGCCGCCGCGAGCGCTTCAGCCTGGCGCTGGCCGCCGGAGACGACCTGACGGAACTGGAAAGCACCGTCTCGACGGTGCAGTCGATCTACAACGCGAACTACCAGTTTGCCACGCCGCCGCCCCTGCCCACCGTGCAGGCTTACGCCGGAGACGGTTTCGTCACGCTGGCCTGGGACAATGCCGCAGAAAAGGGCCTCGACCCGGTCACCAACCGGAATGACTTCGAGGGCTACCGCATCTACCGTTCGACGGACCCCAACTTCCTCGATGCGCAGGTCATCACGAACGCGCGGGGCACCGGTCCCTTCGGCAACGGGCGTCCCGTCGCGCAATACGACCTGAACAACGACATCCGGGGCTACTCGAACCTGCAAGTGCAGGGGGTTGCGTATTGGCTCGGCGAGAACACCGGCATCACGCACACTTTTACCGATTCCACGGTCACCAACGGCCAGACGTACTATTACGCCGTAACCTCGTATGACCGGGGATCGGAGGAGTTCAACTTCTTCCCGTCCGAGAACGCCATAACGATCTCGCGCACGCTGCGCGGCGGAACCATCCTGCCGCAGAACGCCGTGCAGGTGCGTCCGAACCCGCCCGTGCCCGGCTACGTGGGGGCGCTGGTGGAAGAAAATTCGGTCGCCCATGTCGCGGGGGATGGAAGCGGGACCGTCGCCGTGCAGATCGTCAACGCGGCGCTCGCGCCGGACGGGCATGAGTTCCGCATCGCGTTTCAGGGCCTCGCCGACAGCGTCCGCGCCCGTTCCTACACGATGACCGACGTGACGACCGGCGAGGTCGTCTTTGACACCGGACTGGATCTGGACGGTCGCGGCGCCGGGCCGGTGGGCCGGGGTGTGCTGCCCATCATCGATACGCCGGTCACCGTCGAGGTGGATTCGGCAGCCTCCGGCTTCACGGGAACCACGAATGCAAAACTCGACGTGCGCTACTCCGAAACCCTCCCGATCAACCTCAACCGTCCGGGCTTTCCCGAAAACCTGACCATCACCTTTGCCGACACACCGCTCGACACGTCCAGAGCCGCTATCGGTGCGCCCGCGCAGCCGGCCCACTTCAGGATCGTGACCGACGATACGGGCCGGCAACTCGAATTCAGTTTCCGGGATCTGGACAACAACCGCACGCTCAACGCGCCCGGCGAGTTTATCGAGGTGCTCACTCCGGACAGCGACAGTCCGGCAGCGCGGCTTCGTCCGACCTGGCGCTTGAACATCGATACGACCGGCATTGCAGGCGCAATCGCGCCGCCGGGCGCGGGCGACGTGTACCACCTCGTGCTGCGCAAGCCCTTCGGACCGGACGATGTCTTTACCTTCCGCGTGCAGGGTGAGTACGTGGACGAGGCGGCGGCGAAAAATGCGTTTGCCGAGGAGGAACCCTACGTGGTGCCGAACCCCTATGTAGCCTCGGCCAGCTTCGAGCCGGAGCGGTTTGCCGTCGCCGGGCGCGGCGAGCGCCGACTGGAGTTCCGCGCGATCCCGACCGGCGCCTCGGTGCGCATCTATACGATGCGCGGCGAACTCGTGCAGACGCTTACGCAGGACAACACCACCACAGGAATCATCGCCTGGGACCTGCGCTCGAAGGATAACCTGGAGGTCGCGCCCGGCCTCTACATCTTCCACGTGGATGCCGGGGATCTGGGCGAGTTCGTCGGCAAGTTTGCCATCATCAAGTAACGGGACATGCTCCGGGGCCGCCTTGCCTGCCGGTGAGGTTCAGCCGGAGCCATTTAGATACGGAAACGGGATGCGTGCAGGTCAGATACTCTCTCGCGGGCTGTTGCTGGCGCTGTGTTGCCTTATGGGCGCGGCGGCGCAGGCGCAGACCAAAACAGGCACAACCATCGGGCAGTTTTTGCTCGTCGAACCGAGTGCGCGGGTAGCCGCCATGGGAAACGCAGGGGTGACTACCTTCAACGAAGTGGGCGCTTCGTTCTACAACCCCGCCGCCCTCGGCTGGATGCCGCAATCCGACGCGCAGTTCACCCACAGCATGTGGCTGGCGGATATCGCCTACAACTACGCGGCAGCCGGCATCCGGCTGGGAAGCCAGAATACGCTGCTGCTCACGGTGACCTCCCTCAATTCGGGCGAGATCGACGTGCGGACGGTCGAGCAGCCGCTTGGCACCGGAGAGCGCTATTCGGTCAACAACCTGGCGCTCGGCCTCGGCTACGGACGCCGGATCACCGACCGGTTTTCCGCCGGGATGCAGGCCAATTACATCCGCGAGACGATCTGGCACAGCTCCCTCTCGGCGCTCGGATTGAACTTCGGCGTGCTCTACCAGCTTCCCTTCCGGGCCTACATCGGCGCCAGCATCTCGAACTTCGGGACGCGCGGGCGCTACGACGGACGCGACCTGCGCATCCGCTTCGATCAGGACCCCGACCGCTACGGCGACAACAGCAACCTGCCCGCCGCGCTCACCACGGAAGAGTATCCGTTGCCGATCCTGTTCCGGGTCGGCGTCGGCTTGCCGGTCCAGATCGACGCCCGCAACCAGGCGCTGTTCGTCGTCGATGCCTACCAGCCGAGCGACAACACGCAAAGCATCAGCATGGGCGGCGAATGGACGTTCATGCAAACCCTGTCGCTGCGGGCCGGCTATCAAAACCTGTTCCAGCAGGACGCGGAGAACGGCCTGACGCTCGGCGCCGGGCTGCAATACGAATTGCAAAGCTACGTGGCCCGCTTCGACTATGCCTGGAACAGCTACGGGCGCATCGGCGACGTGCAGCGTTTCACCGTCGGGTTCTCCTTCTGAGCGCCTGTCCCGTTCTGGCCCCTCGCCTTTAAAAACATCCGCCTGTTTTTTCTCGGCAGCGACGATTTCCCCCTGGAAGCAAAGACAGCAGCGACGCTTGGGCTGAACGCGGCGCTGGCTGCGGGATGGCCGGGCTTCGAGATCAGCCGGCGCTTTCCCCTCACATCCATTGCCGAGGCGCACGACGCCCTCGCGCATGGGGAGAACGCAGGTCGTGTGGTTTTAATCCTCTGATCTTCCGGCAACGTTTGCTTTGTCGTAATCCCTCAAGACGGGTACGGAACGAGGGCCGTTGCACATTTGCCTGCATGAAAGGCTTCATGTAAGCGCTTTGCAGCTTATATTGGCTGAATCCGACATGCTTCCATACCCATCCATAACAGGACATCTCAATGAGAAAGTTCAACCGAAGAGCGTTCCTGGGAACAAGTGCCATTGGCCTGCTTGCAGCGGGCGCTCCCCTCGGCTGCGCCGAAGGCGGGGATGCGCAATCCGCCCCGCAGCCTGCCCCCGTGTCCTCCGGCGCGGCGCGTTTCAGCAAGCCGATCAGCTTTCAGTCGTACGGCATGAGAAAACAGATCGGGGAGGATTTCCCCGGCACGCTCAGGGCCGTCAAGGCGCTGGGCTTCGACGGGGTCGAGATGTGCTCGCCACGCGGGAGCCACTATAAGGAAGTAGGTTTCGGCAAGCTGACGGCGCTGCCGCCTGCCGAAGTCAAACAGCAGATTGCGGATTCCGGCCTCTTCTGCAAGTCCGCGCACTTCCAATCCAACGAAGTGCTGGAGAGCGATCCGGCCGAAACGGCGGAGTATGCCGCTGCCCTCGGCTTGACGGACCTCATCATGTCGGGGTCCGGCATCGGTGATGACGGCACGGTGGACGACTTCAAGCGGTGGGGCGAGCAGTGCAACAAGGCCGGCGAAATCGTTAAGGCGGCGGGCCTCCGGCTCGGGTACCACAACCACCAGGTCGGCCCGGAACTGGAAGGAAAACCCCAGTACGAAACCATCATGGAAGTGCTCGACCCGGACCTGGTGACGATGCAATTCCAGTTTGCCTCTATCGCCGGAGGCTATGACATCGCGTATTATCTGGACAAGTACGCCGGTCGCTTTTCCTCGCTGCATATGCACGACTATGATCCGGCCATGAAAGGCGGGCAACCGGGCCGGTTGGGGGCCATTGTGCCCATCGGCGAAGGCATGGTCGACTGGTCGGAGGCGCTGGCCGCAGCCATGAAGAGCGACATTGCGGACTACGGCTACATCATCGAGATCGAGACGGAAGAACCCCTCGAAGGTCTGAGAAGAAGCATCAACTACCTGAAAACGGTAGAGGTGTAGGCGTTTCTCCCTGTAAAAAAGCGGCAGCCCCGATAGCTTTTCCGGGGCTGCCGTTTCACACATCTACTCCAGCCAGGTGGCGCCTGACGAGATGTTCGTCAGCAGGTCCGCCGTCTTATCCTCGATGCAGGATTCGTTTACCCCCCTGAAATCCTGCCCCGGCTCTTACACCAGTTCCAGTCGCAGGCGTTTTCCCAGCGCCGCCGCCGCACGCTCCAGGGTCTGCAAGGTTACCGAAGGATTGGACGGGTTCAGGAGCCGGTTCAATGAAGCCCGGCTCGTTGCCATGCGGGCGGCCATCTCGCTTTTCGTCAACTGCTGTGCTTCCATGAGCTGCTCGATCTGAAAAGCAATGACCCGCTTGATCGCCAGCACTTCCGTCTCGGCCAGCAGCCCCTCTTCTTCGAGGTAGTCGTCAAAGTCGCTCCCAATGTACTTGTTCATATCCTATTCTGCTTTTCTGCCGTGGGATCGTCCATGCATCAAGTGCCCTTGATCAGCGCAAGACGCTTTCTCGCCACTTCAAGCTCCTTTCGGGGTGTTTTCTGACCTTTCTTGATGAAGCCGTGCAACAGCACCATGACGTTTTGTTCTACCGTGAAGAACACCCTTGCTATACCCTGATCCAGGCTCACGCGTACTTCCCAGAGGTCGGTTTCCATTTTCCGAACCAGCGGCATACCTATGGGCCAACCGAACTGCACGGTTTTGATCTCTGCTCCAATGACTTTCCGCGCTTCCCGTGTCAGATCTTTGAGCCACAGCCGCACCGGTTCACGCCCCGCATCCGATCGGAAAAAGGCGACACGAAGGCGAGGGAAGGTTTCCATAGCAGGCTGTATCAAAAATGGTACGAGAAATTACACTCAGGGTTCCTGTCAATACGTCTTCCCGCGACAGGAGCAGGCCGTTGAATGGTAGGGCAAAGCGTAATCATGCTAACCAACGTCCTTTGCCTAGATTCCATTCCTGCGCTGGTAAGGTCCATACTGGGCTCACGCTTCGCCCGCAGCACTACATGGGCGGTGCCTCCAGCGTAAAGGTGATGGAACGCTCCACCTGCCGATTCGTCACCTCGTCCGTCACACGCACCACCACCGTCACCTGTCCCTCCCTTTCCTGCTGCCAGTCGAGCAGAATGTACTCCCCGGCCCTGCTCTCCTCCCGTTCGTAACGCGTCCGCGCCGAGGTCACCCGCTCTTCCTGCCTCCCCAGCAGACCCTCTAGCCCGCCACCTCGGCCCCGGTGCGTCACCTCGTACTCCACCGTGAAGTGTGCCTTGTCGTCCGGCCCGTAGCTCAGGTGGTACGCCTCGAAGTAGAGCGCCAGCGCCGTGTCCGGGTGCAGCACCGCGTAGGGGTAGACCCGCACCCGGAAGCCCTGCCCGTTGCGGATCGGCTGCATATCGTCGATATCCGAGGCCCGTAGCGGCACCAGGTCGCTCATCTCCAGATGGCCGGGCGTCGCGTCGAGCGCACGCAGTGAGTCGGCGCGGTAGGTGCCCGTGCGGACGTAGGCCAGAGATGCCTCGGCATCGTCGGAGACCGCATACTGGTCCCACTGCACCGCCAGGTGGAACAGCGCCGTGTCGGCGGTCACGACCGTCGTGTGGAGAGGCTCCGGGCTGTCGTAGAGGTCGATCTCGTAGCGCTGGCGCAGGATGCGGCGGGGGCGGTGGTCGGCCTGCAGGAGCGCGGCGGCGGTGTGGAGGACATAGGAAGTCGAGGGGGTGTAGCCCTGCTGGAGCAGGGCCAGCTGGCGGCTCGGCGACAGGGTGAGCTGTAGCCAGGGGATGCTCCAGTAGACCTCA
>CBDUBU010000248.1:0-6193 GCA_965365465.1 uncultured Rhodothermaceae bacterium | reverse complement strand
TGGCGGCGGTGCGCACCTGGTAGAGTTTGCTCAATCGGTACTCCAGCAGCCGCCGGAGGGAACGGTCATCCTCAACAAGCAGAATATGGCGATCTTCAAGCATACTACTTTCGATCAGGGGAACACAAGGTTGGGGTGCTGCCAACCTGTTTGCAAGCTGCGGGTGAGGTGCATCCAGTGGGGTGACGTGGAGGCGCAATCAGAACATCTTACTACGCAGCATCAAAAAAATCCATTGCTTGCTATGAATCGTCACAAAACAAGGCAGCGTTTCTAACTTTTCGGATATATGCGCGAAGCCTGGATTAAAATATGAAGTTACAGGCGCCAGAAATTGCAGAATCTGCGCCGCCGGCGCAAACTAAAGGTTGGGTTTCGGCTGGTTATGTAAGGCGGTGCTCCGCCTGCTACGAAATCTGGCTGTACAGGAGTTTGCAGCGTACGTCAGGCCCAAAAACAAAATAATCATCTATTTTCTCTTTGCTCATCTCGTCCGGACTGAAGCTCGTGAGTGCTTTGATTGATCCAAAAGTGGCGAGGGCAGGAGAATGATAGGGCCGTTTGGCTTCCGGCGCCTTCAGGGGTGTGGTTTTTTCAATTGATGCTTTCATGTTGGCTCTGAGGTCTGTTGCCTCAATCGGGAGGCTCATTCACAGAGCAAGATACGAGCCGGGAGCGCAGATTTTATAACGGATCGGGAAGGGGGTTGTGTTAACTTTTGGCGCATAGCCTGGATGCTGAAAGGCGACCGCACATACAAAAAGGCCGGCGCAAGCTATCTGCCTGCGCCGGCCTTTTCGACTTTGATCGGGTTCGCGGTGTATTACATCGTCAGAGCCGCACCCGTGTTGCTGCGCCTGTAGTAGGGGTCATAGCCATAATGCTGATGCACCTGATCGATGAAGGTGCGGTCGGGCGAAGACGGCCAGTTGTCTTTGTCAAAGCCCGGTGCATTCTTGAGCTTCTCCTTATCTACGTCAAGAAGGACGCGTTTATTCTCAGTGTCCACGGTAAGGGCCTCCCACGGGATGGCGAACAGTTTGTCGCCCATGCCCAGGAACCCTCCAAAGGACAACACCGCATAGGCTACCTGCCCTGAGTCGAGGTCAAGCATAAACTCCTTGATTTCGCCTATGTGTTCATCCTTGCTATTGTATACCTCATCGCCAACCAGCGTGGTCGCGGACATAATCTGCGGGTTATAATCTCTCATGGTTCTATCTCCATCTCAATTCAACATACACTAGAGATTCTTCTCTGGACAGGGCGGCCTGCAAGAGCAGCCTTCCTGAAACGAATCTCGAAGCAGGTCTTTTTTCCGTACTCTGTAACCTTAGACCGGCTCCCCCGCGCCTATGTTCTCTCAGAAACGCAGCGTTACACGACTTTCAAGCTGAGGTGACAGACTTGTGTCGAGATCTGTCAATTGCTTTAAATGCAGGGCATTAAGGGGGTATATGATGGGGCGGTTCACAGATGAATCTTCAGCGATATGTCCATCGCTCTGACGGAGTGCGTTAGCGCCCCGCACGAGATAAAGTCAACGCCGGTGGCTGCAATGTCTGTCACGGTATCTATCGTGACATTGCCGGATGCCTCGGTGAAAATGCGTCCATCGACGGCCTGGACAGCCGCAGCAAGGAGCGAGACATCTACGGTTCCGTCGGGTTTCATCCGGGCCATGTTGTCGAGCAGGATGAAGTCGGCTTCTCCCGTTTCCAGGACATCCTGTATTTCGTCCAGGGTTCTCACTTCTACTTCAATCTGCAGCGGCAGCCCGTATGCTTCTTTGTAGGCCACAGCCGCGTCAATGGCGTAGTGAATGCCGCCTGCCGCCGTGATATGGTTATCCTTAATCAGGATCATGTCATAAAGGCCAATCCTGTGGTTTTCGCCGCCGCCGAGCTTGACTGCCCATTTGTCCAGCAGGCGAAGCCCTGGAGCCGTTTTCCGCGTGTCAAGGATCTTCGCCTTGTAAGGCTTGACGGCATTCACCATTTGTCGGGCAGCCGTAGCAATGCCGCTCATGCGCTGCATGAGGTTGAGACTGAGACGTTCTGCGGTAAGAATGCTTCGCGCCGGTCCTCGTACGGTTCCGATCCGGGCGCCCTTCTGCACAGCGCTCCCTTCTTCTGCCGCCCACGAGGTTTCGAGCCTGTCATCCACTGCCTGAAAGACACATTCGGTTACGCGAAGTCCGGCAAGCACGCCGCCCTCTTTTGCGACAAAATGACCCTCTGCCATGGCATCAGGCCGCACCGTAGCCAGCGTAGTGACATCTCCCGCCCCGACATCCTCCCGGAGGGCGCGATAAATCAGATCATACAGGGCGCTTTGAGTAAGATAAGAGGGCAGCATGAATGGTCAGAAAGGTCGGCAGGATGGCGAATGCAGCGTTGGCGTGAAGGGAATGCGTCAGGATACCGTCAGCCCGGAAAGTGTCTGTTCAAATACAGAGACAATCATCGGCGGAGCAGGGATCGGGCGGTTGCGGGCGGCATCAACGAAGCAAATGGTCACGTGCCCTGTGGTCAACACCGTCGGTTCCTCCACCCGGCGCACTTCGTAATCCAGCCTCAGACGCATACGCGGAGCCTCACGGATGAGGCAGGTAATTTCCAGCAAATCATCATAGTGCGCCGGGCGCTTGTACTGGAGGCACGCTTCTATCACGGGCATGATGACGCCTGCCTCCTCCAGCGTCTTGTAAGCGAGTCCCATTTCCCGGAGCGCTTCAGTCCGCGTCACCTCAAAATAATCAAGGTAATGGGTGTGGTAGACATACCCCATCGGATCACACTCGCGGTAGCGCACTCGGTGGCGGTAAGAATACGAATACATGGATGCTTGCTGGATACTCTGGATGCTATGGTAGAGAGGTTCGAAGCGGAATGCCGGTAGAAGCTTCTTCAGCGTCGGCGCCTGAAGCTTTGTAGGAGCCCATACGGTCGAATTTTTCAAGTCTCGCGTCGAGCAGTTCTGAAGGAGGGCATCCTTCAAGGGCTTGTAGGGCACGCGCAATGGCCCAGCCGGTTCCATCAAAGGCAGCCTGTGGGTCACGGTGCGCTCCGCCTACGGGTTCGGGCAGGATCTCATCTATCAGTTTCATAGCTATGAGGTCGGGAGCCGTCAGCTTGAGCGCGCGTGCGGCCTCCTCCTTGAAATCCCAGGAGCGCCACAGAATGGAAGAACAGCTCTCAGGGGAAATTACCGAATACCAGGCATTCTCCAGCATGAGAATACGATCCCCTACGCCGAGGCCCAGCGCGCCTCCGGAAGCGCCCTCGCCAATGATGACTACGATGACCGGGACGGGCAGCCGCGCCATTTCGAACAGATTGCGTGCAATGGCCTCTGCCTGACCCCGCTCTTCTGCCTCCATGCCGGGATAGGCGCCCGGCGTGTCGAGCAGCGTGATAACCGGCTTGTTGAATTTGGCAGCCATTTCCATAAGACGCAGCGCCTTGCGGTACCCCTCCGGGTTCGGCATCCCGAAACGGCGGTATTTGCGTTCTTTGGTATCTCGTCCCTTCTGCTGACCGATCATCACAACAGTCATGTCCCGATAGCCGTAGCGACTGCCCACAAACTTCGCAAGGCCGCCGACAATAGCAGGGTCATCACCGAAAAGCCGGTCTCCGTGCAGTTCGACAAAGTCCTCTGTGAGCGCATGAAAATAGTCCAGCGAGTACGGGCGCGAGGGATGCCTGGCAATCTGCACACGCTGCCAGCGCGTCAGGTTTCGAAAGATCGACGTTCGCAGTTCTTCGACGCGCAGTTCGAGCGCCCTGATTTCTCTGGAGAGATCAAGTTCGCTGTGCTCTTCGTTGAGCCGGTTCATCTCTTCCAGCTTTCGCTCCAGTTCAACGAGCGGTTTCTCGAAATCCAGAAGATGTTTTTCAGAAGGTTTCGCCATGGGAAGGTATTCTGTTAGGCTCGTGCTGCGGTCAGTCTGGAGGAAGGGAAGGATCTGCAAGGCGGCGGAGTGAGCGCAGCAAGATATCCCAGTCCAGAGAAACGGAACGGTGAATAATATAAAACCAGTAAGCCTGGTTTATCTCATAGCTTGTCGGCGCAGCAGTGGCAAGCATATCCGTGATTGCAAAGACCCCTGGCAGCAGGTTCCATTCCGCAGGCGGACACGGTTTCTGAGCCGGGTCGTAGCCGATCAAGGCGCGCCTGCCAAGCAGCACCTCCGGCATCTGTCGGGTGCGCCGGGCCAGCCGGTAGAAGAAGGGATTGTTTCTGACTGTTTTGTCGAGGAGCCAGATGAGGGGGTGGAGAAGCACCCCCAGCAGGGCAACCGGGATCTCGAAAGCGCGCCGCGCTGCAATACTACCCGGCGCGATCAACGCCCCTTCCATTTCGATGACAGAGGGAAGCGAAAGGTCCTCGATGGCTGCTTTGCCGATAATATGGGTGCTGCCCTCAGCTAGCATCTTGAACTGAACGGGCAGGTCCTGGAGCTGGTGAATGAGTTGAAAAATAACCCGGTTGGAGAGGCCACCTGCGGCGAATACCACATCATCGATTTTGCGAAGGCGCACCAGATCGCGCAGGTGGCGCAAACTTCCCAGCCTGGGAAGATCCGAAAAAACCTCGAGGGTGTGATATTCTTCAGGCTCTACATAGCCCAGCAGGGTAAACGGAGGGCGTGGGTGTTTGCCAAGCATCCGTTGGAGCCGGCGCGCCTCGGCAGCATGGCCTATAACAAGAGCACGCTTTGGTTCAAGCCGCCTTTGTCCTGCGAGCCGCCGAAGGGATAAAAGGAGGATAGAGAAAGGAAAGCTGACGAGGACAACTACACGTGAGAAAGCAATTTCCTTCACGAAGAAGGAAAGGACGGCTACCAGCACCAAGCCGAAAACGACCCCTAGCAGGGCAGGCCGGATCCGGCGCCGCCGCCGGAAGCGATAGCCGCCAACGGCAGCAATGCCAAGCACGGTTCCCAGGGCGTAAGCCGGAGCCACTGACAGGTAAAACAGAGAAGCCAGTTCGGCATTGGCCTGCGCAGAGCGCAGCAGCCCTACGCACGTCACGACCAGGAACACAAGGAGGAAATCAAAAGCCGGATCGATGGCGCGAAGGGCCGCATTCCGAATCAGGGTCAATGCGGCGCGTGCTACGATGCCATACCGGAGCAGCAAGGCAAAGATGCGTGAGTAGCGATTCTGGAAGTGCTTCTGTGTAAACTGTAGCATGGCTCCATAGAAGAGCCGGACGTACCGAAGTTCACCCTTTTTTGTGCTTTCTCCCTTGTAGTGGATGATCTGCGTGCCGGGTGTGTACAGAATCTTCCAGCCTGCCTGCTGGATACGGAAGCACCAGTCCAGATCTTCGCCGTACATAAAGAAGTCCTCGTCGAGCAGACCGGCCCCATGGTTTCCAGGGCAGGGCCCACTGCGGGCGAGCAGTTCGTCCGGGTTTTTCCCTGCGGCCTGCAAGGATTCGGCTTCCTCTCGCGAGAAGTAAAGCGCCGAACGGCGCACCAGCATACAGGAGCCGCTCAGAGCGTCTACCTCGGCTTCCTCATCTTTGGGGAGGTACGTGAGGTTATAACGTCCAAAGATCCGGCTCCGTGGAAACAGGCGGCTCAGTCCGACGAGGCGGTAAAAGGCGACAGCGGGAACTGGAAAGGAACGACGGCTTTCAGGTGCAAAGGCGCCGTCGGGGTTTAGAATCTGGCAACCGGCGGCTCCTGCTTCCGGATGCCTCTCCATAAACTGTACCAGCTTCACGAGCGTATCTTCCTGAACGATCGTGTCGGGGTTCAGGATCAGCAGATAAGGAGCGCGGGCTTTGCGGATGGCCAGGTTGTTTGCCTTGCTAAAGCCGACGTTTTCCTCGTTCGCAATCATCTGCACATCGGGGAACAGCGACCTTACCATTTCCACCGAGCCATCTGCCGAGTTGTTGTCAACCACAAAAATCTCGACCCGGAGGCCGGCGCCGGCCCGTTCCACAGAGCGCAGCGCCTGTTCCAGAAACTCCCGCACATTGTAGTTCACAATGATAACTGAAAGATCCGGCGGGACGTCAGGGGCCAGAGCCTCAGTCATGGCGTGTGTGGTATGGAGGGGCAGAGAAGATTGCATATCCGGCAAAAATACAACAGCGCATGAAATAACCTGATCTCTATTCTAGGGTGTGTTGACAATCAAAGTAGCCAAATCATGGCTGAGGCGAGATAAAC
>CBDUBU010000247.1:0-6247 GCA_965365465.1 uncultured Rhodothermaceae bacterium | reverse complement strand
CCACCGGAGGTCATCTGCGTATCATCGGTCCAGAAGCCGCGAAGGAAGCCGTAAAAGTCCTCAGCGGTGTCCGGGTTGCCGGTCGGGATGCCGTTTACGTTATTGTAGTAAACGAAACGGGTCATCTGGAGCCGCTCTCCCTCTTCATCTACCGTTCCGTTGCCGTTGTTATCCAACCCGTCGTTGTCTACGAGCGGTCCCTGGAAGAAGTCATAACCCATGGCAGGCGGGCGATTCTGGTAGCCCGTGCTGCCTTCGTCGAACGGATCGCCGTTGTAGATAAAGCCGAGACCGAGTGTGGTGTCCGAGCCGACGAAGTCGTCGGTTGCGTTGCCGAGGTCCGGGTCTGCCCAGAGACCGAGCCAGACGTTCTCCAGGGCAATGTTGTCTTTCGGCTTGTAGATGAGCTTGTATTTGTAGAACGTCGTGTTGTTGAGCGCGTCGGCGGTCTGGAAAGCGAACGCCGTACCCTGAGCCTCGATGCCCATCGGGTTGGTGAGCGTCGTCAGGTGCGGCCCGCCGACATCGTTCATCACCCACCAGATGGTCTGGTCGCCGATGACCTGGGGCCGGTCGCCGGCGGCGAGGTCGTAGTTGTTCGGGTTGCCGTCGCCGTCAACGACAGGAGCGCCAAGCGCGAAGGGCCAGTCGAGCATATCCTGTGTGGCCTGGCCAGTTGCATCGTAATTCACGACATCCGTGCGGTTGACCTTATACAACCGGTCATAGGGGTTGCAATCGGCAGGCGCATTTCCAGAGGCATCGATCGGGCCGGGGAAGAACTCAAAGTCTTCGCCGAACTGCGCGTAGGTAGCCGCCGACATCCTCAGTTCGCCGTTGGCCGTACCGCCCATCCAGAGGCCGTGGGCGAAGATAGGAGCAAGGCCGCTTCCCTTGGGCACTTCGTAGCGCGAATCGTCGCTGTGGCTGTAGAAGAGGGCACCCGTGTTGAAGAGGCGCGCGCGCACGTTGTTCACGTCCAGGTCGGCAGAAGCCGAGCCGACTTCGCAGACGGCCATTGTTTTGGAGGCGGCCTGTTCCCTGGCTTCCGACTTTTTCTTGTCCTTATCCTTGTCTTTATCCCGGTCCCTGGCAACAGCATAGGGGGAGATGGCGGCTACACCCCAGATGGCCAGAAAGAGCCAGAGGCTGAACCGCTTGAACAGATTTATACGATACATTGAAATTCCTCAGATGATTGGATGGCAAGCCATGCATCGTTGCCGGCAGCCGGGAGCCTTGAAAAGCTCCCGGCTGCGGCGCGGCTATGCAGCAAGATTAGAAGCTCAGACGCACACCGAGACGGGTGCGGCGAGGCAGGCCATAGGTACGCTCGCCTGTGAAGTCAGCTTCCAGGGGAAGCGGATTGTCCAGGAACGTACGGTAGTGATAGACGAAGGCTTCCGAATCAATGGCGTTCGTGATGGCGTCAGAGCCGGCGCCGGAATCGAGGAAGCCATCGTCGTCAGCCAAGCCCGTGCCACGGTAGACGCCCAGGACGTTGTTCACGTCCAGCAGGTTCTGCACCCAGAGGAATGCCGTCAGCGACGTGCCGCCGCCGAGTTGGAAGCGCCGGTCGATCCGCAGGTCAACCAGGTTCGTCCACGGCATATAGGCCGAGTT
Organism: uncultured Rhodothermaceae bacterium; assembly: GCA_965365465.1. Lineage (GTDB taxonomy): Bacteria > Bacteroidota > Rhodothermia > Rhodothermales > DASSAV01 > CBDUBU01. The sequence goes on along the minus strand of CBDUBU010000247.1, from coordinate 4,624 downwards.
CAGGCCGCCCGCTGCATCACCGTGACGGTCTTCATAGACCGGGATGATGATCGGCTGCCGGATCTCGGTGTAAGGCATACCGCTCTTGATCGTCGCAAGGACGTTCACACCGAAGTTCTCCAGGAGCCGTGCGCCAAAAACCTCCGGCCCTTCGCCGGGACCAAAGCGGTAGTCCATCGTCAGGTTGAGGGTATGGCGGCGGTCGAAGTCGGCGGCAGAGATAAAGTTGGGGAAGTAGTCCCCGCGCCATGCAATCTGCTGCATGGTCTCGGAGTCGCTGCCGCTGGCCTGCGCAAACTGCAAGGTATAGTTTGCGTTGATCGCAATGTTGTTTGTCCGGCGAAGGTCGAACTCGAACGTCGCGCCCTTGGTCGTTGCAAAGTCCACGTTGTAGTACGAGTTGTGGACCGGCACCGCCGAAGGCAGGCTGCGAATCTGGATTTTGTTGTTCTGCGTCCTGTAGAAACCGGAAAGCTGCAACGCGGCGCGTGCGCCGACGCGCTGCCGGAAGCCCAGTTCGTACTGCGTCGTGGTCTCCGGCTTCAGGTTCGGGTTGGCGATGTACTCGTTGCCCAGGCCGACATAGGTCTGCGCAGGAACGAATGCCTGTTCGGACGGACGCTGCGCCAGCACGTTGTAGCTGGCAAAGAAGAGCGCCTGATCCGTCACCGGGAAGCTCACGCCGATACGCGGCATGAACGTAACCTGCGGCTCATAGTCCTCAAAAATAGAGGTGAAGTCGGCATTGCGATCTTCAGCAGGCTTGCCGATGCGTCCGATCTGCTTGAACGTCGAGCGCTGGCCCTGTGCGTCGTAGAAGTTGCCATCCAGGTCGCGGTAGCCCACCGGAGCGTTGCTCGGGTTGGCATCCGGGAAGTACACGGCATAATCACTGCCGATCCCGGCAGGAAGGTTGCTAACCGCGCCGGCCCGCACGAGCGGCACGCCGGCATACGGGTCCTTCAGCACCTGCGTGTTGTTGTCGAACACATCCACGCGAAGGCCCAGGTTAACAATCAGGTCTCTGAACTCGATCTTGTCCTGGATGTAACCGGCATAATAGATCGGCTGGTGCGGCGCCACATTGAATGTATTGGCGTTGGTCTCCTCGCTCCGGCCCAGCATATAGCGGGCGTAGCTCGCCAGATCCTGGTCGCTGGTCTCCGTGGTGCCGAGGTAATTGTAGCCGTACCAGTTGCCGCTGCGGATCGTGGACTCCAGCACCTCGATCGGCAGATCGTTCCAGCTATCGACCGTTCCGCCATTCGGCAGCGAGGTCTCCGGCTTCCCGTCGTTGTAGTAGCGAGCAAGACCGCGTGAGTACGAGGTGTGAATGTTGAAACGGCGGAGGGTCCGCTGCTCATACTCCGCGCCAAACTCGATCTGGTTCAGGCCGATCTGCGTGGTGGCGGTGGCATTAAGCCGGAACTGCTGGCGATGGAACTGATCGTACTCGCCGATGCGTGTGCCGGGCAACGCAAACATACCATAGACGCCGCCTCCGGAGGGCGTATTGCCGTCCGTATAAACCGGCATGTATTTTTCAGTTTCCGAATCGAAGCTCCAGTAGTTACGGGCGGCTGCATTGGGGCCGAAGCCGGGCGTTCTGCTCACCTCTGCCCCGTCGGCGTTCTGGATTATGCCATCCACATCGCCGTAGAACAGCACGTCTTCCACATTCTTGGAGAAACCTTCGGGGTAGAACCACCCCTTGTAGTCCGTGAAGTTGACACCAATCTCATAGAAGGTGGCGTTGGAAACATAATGCCGCCAGTTGCCGAATGCGCGCCATGTCGTGCGGTCATCGTGGTAGAACTGGTTGCGGGCATAAAGGAAACGCGAGAAGTTGAACGTCTGGTCGTTCGAGATCGCGTAGGCACCGCCCAGCCGCAGGCTCACTTGTTGCAGCGGCGTGATCGTGATGTTGCCGTTCACGTCGAGGTCGAGCGACGGGTCATCCTTCGAGCTTTCGCGATTGAAGCTGGAGCCGTCCATGAAGTCGAAGGCGGAACGGGGGTTGTTGGAAGCCAGGGTCATGCCCGTAGCTCCGCCGATCACCCCACGCTGCTCCAGCAGCGCCTCGACATCTTCTGCCGTAGCTCCGGCCTGAATGTCGCTGGGGAAAGGGACGTAGCTTAGGTTGCCGCCCTGGTCGCGCACCGAAATGACCTGCGGCGTGCTCTGCAGCATGTTGAACATATCGTCCGACAGGTAGGGCACCTTCGTCGAGAAAGGATCAGAGTCCGAAATCGAGCTGCCTTCTGCGGAGATGAAGAAGCTGGCTTTGCGCGGGATGATCGGCCCGCCGAGCGAGAGCGACCCCAGGTTGTAGCCGAACGGGTCGAGCACCTGCGAGCTGATGCCCTCGATCGTACCGAAGAAACGATCTGAGCCGCCCGTCTTGGTCGTGATGGAAATGATGCCGGACATGGCATCGCCGTAGCGGGCCGGGATCGTGCCGATGAGCATTTCCTGCTCCTGGATCGACTGCTGGGGTACGGCCAGCGAGCCGAGCACTTTCACGCCGTCCACGTAGTACGAAACTTCCTGCTCGCGCCCGCCCCGGATAAAGAGGTTGTTCGAGCCTTCGTTTGCTACGACGCCGCCCTGGATCGCTGCGACGCTGGCGACGCCGCGAACCGGGAGGTTCTCGATCTGCTCGCCGGAGACCACCCTCGGCGTCCCGATGGCGTCTTTCTGGATGAGCGGGCGTTCGTACTCGACGACGATTTCGTTCAGTTCCACGCCTGGTTGCAGCGAGAAATTCAACTCGCGCGTGTAGCCCGAGTTGATCTCTACGCCCGAAACCACCTGCGTCTGGAAACCAACGAAAGACGACTGCACGGAGTACTGGCCAACCGGCACGCCGATAATGAAGTAGTTTCCGTCTACATCGGTTATCGTGCCGAGCTGCGTACCTTCGAGCAGTACGTTCGCACCGGGGAGCGGCTCGCCTGTCGAGGCGTCCGTGACGCGCCCGGAAAGCTTACCTGTGTTCTGCGCCAACGCTAGTGCAGGCATGGCGAGCAGCAAGAGTACAAGCGTACCCCATTTGCGTAACATATGCTACCTCTCTCTTGTGATGTGTTGTGTGGCTCTTCAGACCTGCCCGCGCGGGAGCACCGGGGAGCAGGTCTTCGGGTCAGGCGCCTACCTTTCGAGATGTGCGCAATCTGGATCCGCGGATCGCGGCGTTCAGATCTCGTTCAGCTAAGCCTTTCCGCCTCTCCCGTCGGGCGGGAGAACACAGGTCGGAAAGATCGGTGGGTTGGATAAGCTGTAGCTGTTCTCGTGGGAAAGGCTCCTTGTTGTTTATGTAGTTATTTTGTTAGTGGATATAACGGGGCATTGCCGCAAAAATGGTTCGTGAATATATACGGGATTTCCTTCCTTTGTCAAGGCATTGTTTTCGCCCCTGACCTTCAGGATTTATAAATCCCCTCTATTCGACATCATTTCATTTAGGTTCGTCAAAAAACCGCGTTACATAGTTTCTGTAAATAAAGCTGAAAACATTAATTCATTCTTTCGCCACATTCTTCTGCTTCTTTTCGGGAGCGCCTCGACACGGCGCAGCCTTTGGCCCAGCAGGCTCCCTTCTGCTTACACCGTCTCACGCTGCAACGAGGCGCACCCCGTGCAGGCCTTCGATGGCGGCGATTCGTGAAAGTACAGGCTCCGGAACAGTATCGTCTACGCTGATGGCGGTCAGCGCGATAGAACCCTTGCCTGCCCTCCCAAGCGCCAGCGCCCCGATGTTGATCCCGGCCTCGGCGAGCACCGCGCCCACCGCAGCCAGCATACCCGGCCTGTCGATGTTTCGGTAGAAAAGCACATGGCCTTCCGGGCGGACTTCCAGCGCATAGCTGTCTACCCGAACCAGCCGGGCCTCGTCCTCGCCGAAGATCGTCCCTGCCACCACATGGCTGTCCGAATCCGTATCCAGTGTCACTTCGAGCAGGTTGGTATAGTTGCCCTTCGCAGTGTCCCGCTGTTCCTCTATGTGGAGGCCGATCTCTTCGGCCAGCACGGGTGCGTTGACCAGGTTGACCGGCTGGCTTTTCCAGCAACTGAGCAATCCCTTGACGGCGGAAAGGGTCAGCAGTTCAGTATACCGGCGGGCCACTTCGCCCCGGCACCGTACGCTGATCCGCCGGAGATGGCCGTCGCTGAGTTGGCCGACGATCCGGCCCAGCTTGTCGCTCAGCACGAGGTACGGCTGCACCTCCGGCTGGGAGGCCGCGCGAATCGCCATGGCATTTACCGGAGAGGATACCGGCTCGCCCTTCAGGGCGTGAATCACCTGTTCCGTGATCTGACGCGCCACTTTCTCCTGCGCTTCTTCCGTGGAAGCTGCAATATGCGGCGTGACGACGATATTCGGATGACGCAGCAACGCTTCGAGGGCTTCAGGAGGAGGCTCCTTTGAATATACGTCGAGTGCGGCTCCGCCTACCTGGCCGGATTCCAGCGCCTCCAGCAGCGCCGCTTCATCGATGATGCCGCCCCGTGCGCAGTTGACGAGCCGTACGCCCTTCTTGCATTTAGCAAGCGTCTCACGGTTGAATAACCCGCGCGTGGCATCGTTGAGCGGCGTGTGAATCGTGATGAAATCACTTTCTGC
>CBDUBU010000246.1:0-6257 GCA_965365465.1 uncultured Rhodothermaceae bacterium | reverse complement strand
AAACGACTGTGCAGGATCGACCGACCGAGCCCCTACCATATCTCCGTCGTGCTTTATGAGGCGCGCAGCATTCGTAGCCATCACGCGCCCCGGCTCGGATGTCACGCGATGCTGTGTGCGGTTGCTGCCAATGCGGATCATCCGTTCGTGTGTCATGTGGCCACCTCGGTCTTTCTGTTTATGACCGGCACCGCCCCTGGGCGCGTCCGCGCCGCGCGGAGGCACCGCTCACGCTGCTTCGGCACGCCGGGCTCACACGCCTCCGCAGGCGCCTTGACCGTCAGCACCGGACACGGTGCCAGGCGCACGACGACCTCGGCCACACTGCCCAGCAGGGCGTATTCCGTCCCGGTGCGGCCCTGAGACCCCTGGACGATGAGGTCAATCTGGTCTCTGTTTGCCAGATCAGCAATACGGTCTGCCGCGCGCCCCCGCATCACAGAGAGAAGGTGCGGCACGTCCGGCCCCTTCGCGCTGCGGTAGAACTGTTCCAGCTCCGCGTAAGCCACGTGTGGGGGCCGCCCTTGCCACAGTACGGCCTCGGAGCCTCTTACAGAGAACTCCGGCGGCTCGACCACGTGCAGCACCGTCAGGTGTGCCTGCGTCTGCTTGGCCAGCACTCTGGCCCACTCCAGCGCAGACGACGACGCGGCCGAGAAGTCGGTGGGCACCAGGATGCGCCTGAGCACCCCTGGCCTGTAAAGGCCGCGCAGGCCGGAGGTGAGCACCGGGCAGGGCGCGAGGCGTATCACCTTCTCGGCGGTGCTTCCCAGGGTGAACCGGCCATCCTGCGAATACCCACTGGGGGCCATCACGATCAGGTCAATCTGGTGATCATCCGCATATTCCAGAATGGGCTGCGCCGCATCGGCGTGGCACCGGACAGCACTCCGCACAGGCAGATTGTCCTTTTGCCTGAACTCCAGCAGATCGCGGTGGCAGCGGAGTGCCTCCACGCGCATACGCGTGCACAACTCCTCCATCTCCGGAAAACCGATCATCCCGCCGTCGCGCGAGAAGGGGCCGACGGCAACGTGAAGCAGGTGAAGCTCGGCACCGAGCCGGTCAGCCAGCACGACGGCATGACGAAGCGCCCGCGCTGCACCCCTGCTGAAGTCCGTTGGCAAAAGCACTTTTTTGATCGCAATCATGGTTAACCTCTCTCTGCTGTGATGACGGAAACCAACCTGCACGTTGCTAACCCTGCGCCCCGAACCCAGCTCAGGGCCAGATGCCGCGCTGGAGCGCCACGTCGGCCACACGGCGCACAGCCAGCGCGTAGGCCGCCGTGCGCAGGTCAACAGGTCCGAGCGGCTGCCCGTTGAGGCCCCGCTCGCTGCGCAGTAGCTGGAGCCGCGCCAGGTCCCCATTGATGCGGCGTTGCGTTTCGATGACGGCGTCGGTGGCGCGGTTCATTTTGCCGAAAAGCTTCTGGTTGACGAGTTCTTCTTCCCACTGCTCGTTCTCGTGGTTTTGTACCCACTCGTAGTACGAGACCGTCACACCGCCAGCGTTGCAGAGGATATCCGGCAGCACGGGAACGCCGCGCTCGAAGAGGATGCGGTCGGCGGCAGGGGTCGTGGGGCCGTTCGCGCCCTCGACGACGAACCGCGCGCGGACGTGCTCGGCGTTGTCGGCGCGGATCTGGTTTTCGAGCGCTGCCGGGATGAGGATGTCGCACTCGAGCGCGAGGAGGTCCTCGTTCGAGATCGGCTCGGTGCCACCGAGGCCGTCCACGAAGCCGGTCATGTTCCGAAGGGCGAGGGCCGCTTCCAAGTCGATCCCGTCCGGGTTATAGCGGCCCCCGGTGACGTCGCTGACCGCGATGATCGTCGCGCCGGCCTCGGCGAAGAGCCTGGCCGCCGTCGCGCCAACGTTGCCGAAGCCCTGGACCACGACCGTTGCCCCCTCGACCGAGCTGAGACCGTCTACGAGGCCACGGCGGAGTGCCTGCTCGCAGGCGAAGAGAACGCCCCGTCCCGTCGCCTCGGCGCGCCCGCGCGAGCCGCCGATGTCGAGGGGCTTCCCCGTCACCACGGGTAGGTTGTTCTCCCCCGGATGCATCATGTCGTAGGTGTCGTATATCCACGCCATCGTCCGCGCATTCGTGTTCACGTCCGGGGCAGGGATGTCCACGAAAGGCCCGATGTTGTCGCCGAGCTGGGAGATGAAGCGGCGCGTAATGCGGCGCAACTCGCCCTCAGAAAGCATGGTGGGGTCGCACGCGACGCCGCCCTTGGCCCCACCGAAGGGCACGTCCACGACGGCGCACTTCCACGTCATCCACGCGGCGAGGGCGCGCACCTCGTCGGCATTGACGCTGGGATGGTAGCGGATGCCGCCCTTGCCGGGGCCGCGCACGTGGTTGTGGAGCACCCGGTGCCCCACGAAGTTCTCGACCGTACCGTCGTCCTTCTCAATGGGAAACTCGACGGTGATGACGCGCTCGGGGCGGATGAGAAACTCGACCAGGCCGGAGTCCAACTCCGGCAGGTACTGCACCGCCGCACTGAACTGCTGCTGGGCGATGACGAAGGGGTTGAGCTCTTCCTGCTGCACTTCGAGGCAGGTCTGAGGGGAGGAAATCATGGCGAGACGAAAAGAGTCAGTTTGGTTCGGTCGAGGATGAGGGGACGCGCTTCACGTGCGCACGCGGCTGGTGCGCAGGGTCACAGGGCCTGCATCGTCCCCGCGGGGCGCGATCAGCGGAAAGACAAGGGCATCGGACTGCTCACCGCTCTACGAATAGCACCGGAAGCACGACGCGGGAGCGCGGCGGCTATTCCCCGTCGCAGCGCCCGGAGGCGATGCGCGGCAGAAGCATGGCGGCGGCCGTCTCGGCTCAGAGGGAGGAAGGAAGGCAGATCGCCTCCCGCAATCAGACTCCCCCGCCAGAGCAAACCTGTCACCAGCGCGCTCCGCGTGGCAATGTTGCGACGGCGTGTTGGAGTATGCTCCTCAGTCGGCGCGGTCAGTCGGCGCGCAGTGTCTCTGTGTCTCGGCGCGCGAGCGCCGAGTCGGGGGATCCCGTGGCTGGTCATATGTACCTCGGTTATGAGGGCCGCGACGTAAGCCGCCGAGGCCGATGATGCGGTGAAACAACGAGAGGCGCGGTGCTCTACCGCCTCTCCCTACTGGCTCTATCGTGCCGCAGGCCGATGTGTTTCATCTCTTGTTTTGATGCGCTGATAGGGAAAGCCTATTAATAAAGGCTGCTTGCGTATGTTATATCTTATCGCCCGAATAGCTCCGCTGTCCCTGCTGCGGCGCAGTGCTGATTTCCTACGGCAGGGGTGCCGTGGTCCACCAGATCCGGGCGATCCGTGAGAAATCGACACCTGACAGGCTCTTCGCTACACGATGCATAGCGAGATAGCAACCGGAGATTGGCGGGCGCGCAAGCCGAAGCCAGCAGCTTCGAAGGTGTTGGTGCCCGACCGGCTTCTCGCGAGTCGAAATCGCCGAGCTGTAGCGCCCGGCGAGCAAGCGCTATCGCTTCGCCACCCTGCGCTTCTCGACCTAAATCAGGCGCTCCTCGTAAGCCGTCAGGTGCACGAGAAAGGCGTTGCGAAGCGCCCGCTGCCGGGCGTCCTCGGATGCTGCATCGGTAAGGAGCAGGTTGCCCTTGAACCCTCCCGTCGCCGCGAAGCCACGCAGCGTGAAGATGTCGGGCGTTAGCTCCCCGAACCTTCGGCACAGACAGCGGGCGAAGAAGGTCATGTCGAGGGGCGCTTCGTCGCGCCGCGAACTACCCGGTGCCAGTGCCCGCGGCATCACCTGCTGGACGAGGCGTCCGCCTGCCGCGATGGAGAAGTATGCCCGCACCAGGGCAATGGGGATGCCGTCCTGGACGGCAGGCAGCTCTACCTTGCCGTCCGCGTTGATGGTGGAGGCGATGAGAAACGTGGCGTTGAGCACGGCGGCAGTTATGCTGCGGTTCGAGACTCCGTTGAACCTGACGACTCGGGTTGATACAGGACGGCGTCCACCGATAACCGCCTGCGGCCCGCCGGTACCGCCCACTCGACGACATCCTGTACTTGCTGCCCGAGGAGCGCCGTGCCTACAGGTGCCAGCACCGAGACCTTCCCCTGGGCGATGTCTGCTTTCGAAGGGAGCACGAGTGTGTACTCGGCAACGGCTCCGGTGTCGAGGTCACGGACACGCACTCGCGAGTTCAGGGTGACGACATCCGGCGGAATCTCGTTGGCCCGCACGATGACGGCCACGTCCAACTCCTCCCGTAGCCTTGCCAGGGCTGCACCGTTCTGGTTTCCTGGTGACCGGGCAGCCAGGAGCCGGCGGATCGCAGATCGATCTGCCTCTGTGACGTAAAGCGTGCGGTGACGCATGGTCGCGTTCATGATGGTCGGGAGGGAAGAAGAGGCAGTAATTGCGACGCGGCAAGCCATTGGTCACCCCGTCTGCCGGAGAGGGCGTTCGTGGTTGCTAACAGGGCCGTCTCGCCGGGCGACGGTGGTTTTGCTATCGCGGCAAATCGGGCGCTTGGAACAGCGCAACAGGGAGGCGCACGCTCGGGATCTCTGAAACCGGCGCGTCAGCTTCTGCTGCAAGTATCGTAACCGCCCCGTGATATGTCCAATCTTTTGTTCTTATATGCTGATAAGGTTTGATTATCAGCTACCGTTGCTGATGTTGGGTCTTCATGGGCCAGGAGCGAGTCGTCCGATCTGCCCTTGACCCATGCTGTCACGCTTCGAGGCAGGGGGCTTCAGCGCCCATTTCGATTGCGATGTCTGCTGCATGATCATTCCGGGTGTGACCGGTGGCAGTTACTGTTATGACGCTCCTTCAACTCTACTACCTGCTCGCGCTCGACAAGCACCGGCACTTCCGGGTGGCTGCGGAGCACTGCCACGTGACGCAGCCCACCTTGAGCACGCAGATGCAGAAGCTCGAAGAGGAGCTGGGCGTCCTTCTCTTCGACCGTACCGTTCACCCCGTCGAGCCCACTCGAATCGGGCGTCAGGTGATTGCGCAGGCCCGGCAGGTGCTGGCGGAAGCCGAACGCCTCGGGCAACTCGTGCAGGAAGCGGCAGGGGAGATGGAGGGCGAGTTGCGGGTGGGCATCCTCTCCACGCTGGCACCGTATCTGCTTCCGCTTCTCATCGCGCCCTTTGCGCAGCGGTATCCCGGCGTGGCGCTCATCTTCGAGGAGCATCCGGCAGAGCAGATTGCAGCGCTCATTCGCCGCGATCTGCTCGATGCGGGACTCGTGGCCACGACCGTTACCGAGAGCGGAATAGCCGAAGTGGCGCTTTTCAAGGAGCCGTTCGTAGGGTACGTCGCTCCCGGCCACCGGCTCTACGGACAGAAGACCCTCCGGCCCGAAGACCTTCATCGCGACGACCTGTGGCTGATGAGCGCGGGCCACTGCTTCCGCACGCAGACCCTCGACTTGCTACGCGGGGCTGCCCCGGGTATCTCAGAGCAGAACGTGGTGGAGTTCGAGAGCGGCAACCTGGAGACGCTCCAGCGCCTTGTGGATCGGGGCCACGGCATGACGCTGCTGCCGCTGCTGGCAGTGCAGGTGGAAGGCTCACACGCGCCCGAGTCGGTGCGTCCCTTTCGCAATCCGTCGCCCGGACGGACGGTTCGGCTGATTCACGCCCGCACGCTCGTCAAGCGCCGGCCCATCGAAGCGCTTGCCGGTGAGATCGTGGCGGCCGTCCGGCCCATCCTACCCGCCGATGCAATCCTGTACAGTGGCGCTGCTGATAGACCGGCAACGGGAGGCTGAACGGGCAGGTGTGATGCCCCTCACCTGAAGATCCATAGGCGGTAGAGGCTGCGGTCGGGCACAAGGGGCAGGGTGAGCCGCCTTACCACGCTGTAAGGAAGGATAATCTCGTAACGTGCCGCTCGTTAGCGGGCAGGCACAAGGGCTCCAGGAGCACTTTCCTGTTCACTTTTAAGACACAGGTTCTATGAAAGACCACACGACCTGGGCGGCTATTCGGAGGATGCGGACGCGCCAGGGGCTGTTTCTCACTCTCGCCTTCTTGGTGCTACCGACAACTGTCGTCACCGGCCAGTAGCTCATGAGCCGCTCGGCAGACTCATGCGGCCCAGTCAAGGGCACCATTCGGGTGGCCGAGGATACGCCGAACAGGACAGCGCTCGCCCGGATCACCCCCGAGCAAGCGCGCGAAGCGGCGCTCGCATCCACGGCTACCTCGTGTACGAAGTCGATCTCAAGAAAGGCGCTGAGGAGTACGAAGTCGTGATCGACGCAG
>CBDUBU010000245.1:0-6263 GCA_965365465.1 uncultured Rhodothermaceae bacterium | reverse complement strand
ATGTTGTTCCGGGTTTCGTCGGTGATCATCAGGAGGCGGCCCCGGTTGTCGATGGCTATCTCATGACAGTTGTTCCCCGGCGTACGGGCAGGGTCCAGGTTCCCCCAGGCGGCATCCACACGGTACCGGTAATCGCCGTGGCCGATGATCCCGTCGTCCGGAAGCCGGGGAGCGGAAAGGACGGCAGGGGCAAAACCGGGCGTCAGGCCGAGGGCGCCCGCCGCCGTCGCCTGCCGCAGGAAAGCGCGGCGGCTGGAGAGAGGGTGATGCATGGTCAGGCGAGAAGGTCGTGGACGACGTGTCCGTGAACGTCCGTCAGGCGGAAGTCGCGGCCCTGGAAGCGGTACGTCAGCTTTTTGTGGTCGATGCCCATAATGTGCAGGATCGTGGCGTGGAGATCATGCACATGCACCGGGTTTTCGACGACATCGTAGCCGAAGTCGTCGGTGCGGCCATAGGAAAAGCCGCCCCGGATGCCGCCGCCGGCCATGAAGAGCGAGAATCCCTTGATGTGGTGGTCGCGCCCGTCGCCCTGCGCCATCGGCGTGCGGCCAAACTCGCCGCCCCAGATGACGAGCGTATCTTCGAGCATCCCGCGCTGCTGGAGGTCCAGCAGGAGCGCCGCCGAGGCCCGGTCCACGAGGCGGGCCGCCGCCTGCATTCCCTGTTGCAGGTTGCCGTGGTGGTCCCAGCCCCGGTGGTAGAGCTGGATGAACCGCACGCCGCGCTCGGCCATGCGCCGCGCGAGCAGGCAGTTCGACGCGAACGAACCATCGGCTCCCTGCGTGCCGTAGAGGTCTTTGATGTGCTGCGGTTCGCTGGAGAAATCGACCAGTTCCGGCACGCTCGTCTGCATCCGGAAGGCCATTTCGTACTGCGCGATGCGGGTGGCAATTTCGGGATCATCCACGGCTTCATTCTTGATCTCGTTGAGCCGCCGGACGGCATCGACCAGCGCTCGCTGGCGTTCCGGGGCCACGCCGCTCGGACTGTCCACGTAGTTGACGGCGTCGCCGGAGGACTGGAACTTGACGCCCTGGAACCGTCCGGGCAGAAACCCGCTGTGCCATTGCCGGGCCGCAATCGGTTGCCCCTGTCCGCCGCCTTCGGAGGTCATCACGACGAACCCCGGCAGGTTTTCGGACTCCGTGCCCAGGCCGTACTGGAGCCACGACCCCATGCTCGGCCTTCCGGAGATGATGGAGCCGGTGTTCATGAACGTGTGGGCCGGGTCGTGGTTGATCTGCTCGGTCTGCATCGACCGGATGATGCAGATCTGGTCGGCCATCTGGGCGATGTGCGGGAACAGTTCGGAGATTTCCTGCCCGGACTTGCCGTGCCGGTTGAACGTGAACTGCGGCCCCAGGCACCGGAGTTCCGACCCCTGCAACTGGGCAATCTGCTGCCCCTCGGTGAGCGACGGCGGCATCGGCTCGCCGTGCATCCGGGCCAGCGTCGGCTTGTAGTCGAACGTTTCGAGATGCGACGGACCGCCGGCCATGTACAGATAGATGATCCGTTTTGCACGCGGCAGCACATGGGGCGGGTTGACGATGCCGCGCCAGGGTCCGGCGGCAGCCACCTCCGGGTTGACGCCGGGACCCAGCGCCGCCAGTCCCGTTTTGTTCAGGAGCAGGCCCAGCGCCACCGCGCCGATGCCCTGCGCCGACCGCACCAGAAACTCCCGGCGCGTCTCCTGATGCTTCCACTTGTTGTGCAGGTCCATAATCAATATTGGAGCCGTTTATTTCGAATGCATGGAGCCGAAATCTTGACTGATCTATTCGTACCGCAGGGTTTTCACAGGATCCAGGTGGGCCGCCCTGTATGCCTGGAAGCCTACCGTCAGGAACGCTATGGAGAGCGCCAGCAGTGCTACCCCCACAAACAGTAGAGGACTTATGCTGATACGATAGGCGAAGTCGCTGAGCCAGCGGCTCATTGCAAAGTAGGCAATGGGGGTCGCAACGAATGTCGCTACAAGCACAAGCGAAAGGAAGTCCTTCGTAAGCAGGCCGACAAGGCTCGTAGCCGATGCCCCAAGCACTTTGCGCACGCCGATCTCTTTCGTTCGCTGCTCGGCAGTATAGGCAGCCAACCCCAGCAAGCCAAGACAGGCTATCACGACACCCAGCACTGTGAATGCTCCAATGATCTTTCCTACACTTGCCTCCTGGACATACAGGTTGTCGAGATCCTGATCCAGGAACGAAGCTTCGAAAGGCTGCTCCGGATATACCTTGTTCCATACCTCTCGCAGCGCCTCAACAGTCCGGGCCGCATTGCCGGGTGCGACCTTCATAAGCGCCCAGCCGACGCCATAGCCGTATGGACTCTTTGCTAAGGAGAAAACCACAGGCTCAATCTCGTCGCGCAGCGACGAGTGATGGAAATCTTCGACGACGCCGACAACGGTTCCCCGAACGTCGGTGTAGTAGACGCCGTTCTCATAGGCATAAAGGCGCATTTGCTTGCCGATTGCTTCGTCAGGCGTCCAACCGTTCTTTTTTGCAGCCGTCTCGTTGAGAATAAATCCCCGGTCAAAGACATGAAAATAGCTGGCATTGTCCGGGCGGATGCCTTCGTCGGTAATCAGGTCCGGCGAGAAAGAGCGTCCGGCAACCATCTTCAACCCTAACATCTCGAAAAAGCCGTAGTCAACGGTCATGTTATCGATGCGAGGCTGGTCTCCCTCGGCGAACACCGCGTTTTCCGCCTCGTAGGGCAGTTCGAGGCCGCGTCCAAGTCCCGGCCTCGGAGCGGCTGCCGTCACATCGAGCACTTCAGGCCGCGCGTGTAGTTCGCGCTTGAGTGTCTCCCACGCCTCGCCGTCAGGTAAGCGTAACGTTACGATTTGCTCCTTGTCAAAACCGAGCCGTGCGTTCTGCATATAGCGAAGCTGACTGAACGCAACAGCCATACCGGCAATGAGCGCGATAGAGACCGTGAACTGGAACATCACAAGTCCTTTGCGTAGCCATACACTTCTACCTCCTGGAACAAATGTGCCTTTCAGCACCTGCACCGGGCGAAAACTCGAAAGAAAAAGCGCTGGGTAGGCGCCTGAGACGAGGCCGGCGAAGATCATAAGTCCCATAAGGCCGATCCAGAATCCCGAGTTCTGCCCATAGCCGACCGATAGTTCCTTCGCCGCGAGGTTATTGAAGGAAGGCAGAAGGAGCGCGACGAGTCCGAGAGCTACGGCCAATGCCAGCAGACTCACCAGCGTTGATTCGCCTAGAAATTGCAGAACGAGCTGTGGCCGTTGCGCCCCAATCGCCTTGCGCACGCCCACTTCGCGCGCCCGTTTTGCCGAACGCGCCGTCGCCAGATTGATGAAGTTGATGCAGGCAAGCAGCAGGATTGCCAGGGCGATTGCAGTAAAGATGCGAACCATAGCCAGGCTTCCTCCTGCGCTCGGGCCGCCTGTTGCTGCGCTCCGCAGATGAATATCGTAGAGGGGTTCGAGTGTCGGGATATACGTGGCGCCGTCCTCCCGATGCCGGGTGATGAAAGCAGGAAGCCGGCTTTCAATTTGCCGGGCAGTCCCGGCATCCGGCAGCAGCACATAGGTGTAGCTAAATGGCCACCAGTAGGAGTCGAATACGGCTCCGGCCGACAGGTTGTTGAGTTGCTTGAAGGCGCCTACAGGCGCGAGCAGATCGAACCGCAGGTGACTATTTAGCGACACGTCCTCAATTATACCTCGCACTTGGAGCGGCAGGCGGTCCTCGTAGAAGAGTGTTTTGCCCATCGGTTCGCTGTCGCCAAAATAACGCCGGGCTGCTGACTGCGTGAGCACGACCGAACCGGGTTCCTGCAGCGCCGTTGCCGGATCTCCATGCACAAACGCATAGGAGAACACGTTGAAGACGTTAGCATCGGCAAAATAGAAGTTCTCTTCCTGGAAACTGCGGCTCTTGGAAGGGTCGGCATCCGAGGTGTAGCGCACAGCGCCGCCTTGCGGAATAAAGCGCACGACCGCCTCAATATTCTGGAAATCTGCTTGAAGATCCGGAGCCATGCCGCCGCCGGCCCACGCCCACATCTCCTCGGTGCCGGGCCGCTCCACGCGCTGATCTACGCGAAAGATGCGGTCTCCTTTCTCGTGATAACGGTCGTATGAAAGCTCATCCTGCACGTAAAGACCGATAAGCAGGCAACAAGCAATCCCAAGCGCCAATCCGAAAATGTTAATAGACGCATAGCCGGGATTCCGGCGCAGGTTGCGAAGCGCAAATTTGAAGTGGTTTTGCATCATGTTTCGCTCGTTTACTTCGTTAGTCGGCTGCGCCTTACGGCTTCTCCCAAAGCCTGCCCTGAGCGTAGCGAAGGGATCGTCGGGATGACAAGCCCGGAGGGGCGCCGACCTTGAAACCAGCCCGCAGGGCGCATCAGTACCGGGTGACGAATTCGTGCAGGTTCATGATCGCCCGCCCTACCGCCGTCCAGGCAGCCAGTTCCGCCGGGTCCGCCCCGGAAGAAACGGGCGCATAGCCGATCCCGACCAGTTGAAGCGCTTCTTCCCTGTGGTCGTGGTACCATGCCTGCTCTTCCGTGTACAGCTTCCGGAGTTCCGCTGCCTCCGCCGGTTCGGGCGAACGGGCGAGGGCCTGCCGGAACGCCCAGGCTATGCGCGCCTCGAACGAAGGCCCTCCTTCTGTCAGGATGCGCTCCGCGAAAGCCCGCGCCGCCTCCACATAAGTCGAATCATTCAGGAGCACGAGCGCCTGGAGCGGCGTGTTCGACCGCGTCCGCCGGGCGGTGCATTCCTGCCGATCCGGCGCATCGAACGCCATCAGGCTCGGATGCAGAAACGACCGCTTCCAGTACGTATAAAGCCCGCGCCGGTGCTGGTCCTCGCCCTCCGAGGCGGTCCATTTCGAGGCCGGGCCGTCGGTTCCGAACGTGCGAATGTCGGACCAGTAGCCGGCAGGCTGGTAGGGCTTGACGCTCGGCCCGCCGATCTCCTCCGAAAGCAGCCCGCTCACGGCCAGGGCGTTGTCGCGGACTGTCTCGGCGGCAAAACGGAAACGGGACTGCCGGGCCAGATAGCGGTTGTCAGGGTCGAACGCCCGAAGATCTTCGCTCGCTGCGGAAGACTGCCGGTAGGCCGCCGAGGTGACGATCAGCCGGACCATGTGCTTCACGTCCCATCCGCTCTCGACAAACTCCACGGCCAGCCAGTCCAGCAGGTCGGGGTGCGTCGGCCACTCGCCCTGCGAACCCAGATCGTCCAGCACGCGGGAGATGCCCGTGCCGAAAAACCGCGCCCACAGGTGGTTGACGAAAACGCGGGCGGTAAGGGGGTTGTCCCGCGAAACGAGCCAGTCCGCCAGATCCAGCCGCGTCGGGCGGCGGTCGCGCACCTGGAGGGCCGGGAGAAAGGCAGGGACGCCGGCCTCCACGATCTCGCCCGACCGGTCCTGCCAGTTTCCGCGCGGCAGCACCCGGACGATACGCGGCTCGATGGACCGCGTGACGAGCGTGCGCGGCGTTTCCTGAAGCACGGCATCCCGGCGCTCGCTGCCGGCCCGCAGCGCCTCCTCCGAAGCGCCGCTGCGCCGGAGCCGTTCGGCCTCCAGGCTGATCTTCGCCAGCGCTGCCGCCTGTTCACGGCTCGGCACCGGCATCTCCGGGGGCAGTTCGTTGGTGTTCCGGAAAACGCCGCGCTCCTTCACGTCGGCGAAGAAGGCCGCCATGCTGTAAAACTCCTTCTGCGAGAACGGATCGAACTTGTGGTCGTGGCACTCGGCGCAACCTATCGTCGAACCCATCCAGGCAACGGAAACGGTGCGGACCCGGTCTGCGGCGTATTTGACGAGGTATTCTTCCGGCTGCGCGCCGCCCTCCTTGCTGGCCTGCCCGAGGCGGTTGAACCCGGAAGCAATCTGCTGCTCCAGGGTGGCATACGGAAGCAGGTCGCCTGCGATCTGCTCGCGTGTGAACTGATCGAAGGGTTTGTTCTTGTTGAAGGCTGCAATCACATAGTCGCGGTACGCATGGATGTTACGGTGCAGATCAGAATGGTAGCCGTCGGTGTCGGCGTAGCGCACCAGATCGAGCCAGAGCATCGCCATGCGCTCGCCATAGTGCGGCGAGGCGAGCAGCCGGTCCACCGCAAGTTCGTAGGCATCCGAATCGGTGTGACGGGCGAAGGTTGCCACGGTTGCGGGTTCCGGCGGCAGGCCCGTCAGGTCGAACGAGACCCGGCGCAGGAGCGTAGCCGGATCTGCTTCCGGAGAGAGGGGATGGCCCATCCC
>CBDUBU010000244.1:0-6325 GCA_965365465.1 uncultured Rhodothermaceae bacterium | reverse complement strand
AGCAGGCCATTGCCCGCAGCCAGCGCGGTCGAAACGGCTACCACCAGCGGCACGGCCAACCCGAGCGCGTGCGGGCAGGCAATCACCATCACCGTTACCATGCGCTCAAGCGCGAAGTCGAAGGGCTGCCCCATGACGACGAGCCAGACGAAGAGCGTGACAGCCCCGCCGCCAAGCGCCACGATCGTCAGCCATAAGGCGGCCCGGTTCGCCAGGTCCTGCGTCTTTGACTTCGACTCCTGCGCCTGCCGTACGAGGTCGATCACCTGCGAGAGGAAGCTCTCGGCGCCGGTCTTTTGCACCTCGACTGTGATCGAGCCTTCGCCGTTGATCGCGCCGCCAATGACCTGGTTCCCTGTTTCCTTGAGGACCGGCGCCGACTCGCCTGTGAGCATGGCCTCGTTAACCGACGTTTGCCCCTTGACGACCTCGCCGTCGGCCGGGATTTTCTCGCCCGGCTTGACGAGCACATGGTCGCCGCCGTGAAGCTGATTGAGTGGCACGTCCACGACGCTGCCGTCCGGCTGGATCTTGTGGGCCTCGCCCGGCATCAGCCGGGCCAGTTCCTCCAGTGCCTTTGAGGCTCCCATGACGGATTTCATCTCGATCCAGTGGCCCAGCAGCATCACGTCGATCAGCGTGGCAAGCTCCCAGAAGAAGATCTTGCCTGCCAGCCCGAAAACGACGGCGCTGGAGTAGAGGTAAGCCGTGGCGATGGCAACGGAGATGAGCGTCATCATTCCCGGTCGCAGGCCCTTCAGTTCCTGATAGATTCCTTTCAGAAACGGCCAGCCGCCGTAGAAAAAGACGACCGACGAGAGCGCCCAGAGTACATATAGGTCGCCCGGAAAGCGGAGTGCTGTTTCGATCCCCAGAAAGCCCTGAATCATGGGAGAAAGCGCCAGAATGGGAATCGTAAGGACGAGCGAGACCCATAACCGCCTCTTGAAGTCCTCGACCATCATGGCGTGATGGTCGTGGCCGGCCTCGCCGTGTCCCGGTGTGTGGCCGTAGTGGTGTTGATGCCTCCCCTGCTCTACCGGGCCTTCGCGCCCATCGGCATGACTGCCGTGCGGCCCCTCCCCGGCGGCATCGCGCAGTTCCTGTTGCTCCAGTCCCGGTTTTTCGTCCGACGGAACCGGATCGTGGAGGTCATGCTCGTGCATCGGAGCATGATGACGCGCGTGGACTCCGCCCTGCGCCGCACGCGGCGGTTGCCTGTCGCCTTCAGGATGATTCATGGATAGAACTCGTTTGAGGTGATTCCATCAGCAGCGGCGCCCGCTCATAGCGAATGCCACGGCGCAGCAATCATAAGAGGAGCAGAAGGCAGTATGGATCGTCAACGAATCAAGCCTAACGTACGGGGTCCAAACTTAAAAGCTCCTTAAGCGCTCCTTAAATTCCTTTCAGGTTCCTGGAAAGCAGAGGCTTCATTCAGCTCATCCCCTCTATCGGTTGAGCCAGTAGCTTATCTTGAAAAGAAGCACGTTGACCGGACGACGCCTGAACAGGTCCTGCACGGATTCTCGAAGGGCAAACGCGCCGAGATCGCGGCCTATCAGTTCCGCGTCGGCTGCGTTGAGGCGGTCGGTGCGGTCTTGCTGCCATACCAGATAGAAGGTGCTTCCGGATCGCCACTCCCAGCGCAACACCAGGTTGCTGCGCAGCGCGTTCAGGTGGAAGTCGCGGCTATCGACGCGGAAGGGTCTGGCAGGACCCTCCGCGTCGGGATCGATCAGGCGCTTCGCGCCCGCATCGTGCATGACGATGCCCACATCCGTGCCATATTCCAGAAAATCGAACGTGCGCGGCGCTCGCAGTTCTTTCAGCGCGCCGAAGCGGTTGTTTGAGAAGAAGGGCTGCGCATAGAATTGCAGGGAGAGGCCCGGCGTGAAGACGATGTTCAAGCGCAGGTCGATGCCCAGCGTCGTCTGGTCGAGCGGCGCAAAGACATACCGACTCCCATAGGTCTGCGTTGCCGTCGGGTCGGCGACCGTCGTCACGTACTGCGCCGGAAGATACACGGCGTTGAGGTTTGGGCCGACTTGTATTTCCCAACTGGGGGCCGGTTTGAAACCCAGGTTCAGGTTCAGGGCTGTCTGATCCATCCCGGCCTGATCGCGGGTGTAGGTCAGGCCGCCGGAGAGCGTGACCTGCCGGCGCGGGTCGCTGTTGAGCGTGAGGCCGACGAGGTGACCGTCCGGAAGCCTGGTAAGCGGCCCCCCTCGGGTCAGGCGATCGCTTGAAATCGGGCCGATGTAGTTGTAGCGCAGGCTGCCCGTCCAGTAGTTGAGTAACTGCGCATTGAAGGTGAGCATCGGAATGTAGCGGATGAGGTTACCGCCGTAGTTAAAGTCGAAGTCCGGCCCGAACCGCAGGCTCCATCGCCGGAATACCGGCCCCGGCTGGTTCTCCTCATAGGTGACGTTTGGATCGACCATGATCCGGTCGGCGTTGAGTTGGAAGCCCATGTCATTGATCTCGTATCCCGGGCTTGTCGCGGTGAGGGCGACGTTCCAGATCCACGTGCCCGCCCGCTTGCCGCCGTCGATCTGCGCCCGGTAACCGGAAAGAGAAGCAGCCTCCGGATCGAACGTCAGGTGACGCGCATCCGGGCGCTGGAAATAGCGTGCGCTCGCCCGTTGCGCCGCCGCGATGGTCCGGGTCGAGCCACGGATATGACTGGCGGAGAGAGAACCGAAGACGGACCAGACGCGATCAGCCGACTCCGTGCGGAAGTCAATGCCCGCTACGTAAGCCGCAGCGCGCAGCGGGCTGGTCCGGGTTGTGCGGTCCAGGCGGCGGTTGACGGCTGTTGCCAGGGCGCCGACGCTGGTCCGCCCGGCATTGAAGTCGCGCTTCACGCGCCCCGCGAGATAGTTGGCAAACGGCTCGACGACCACCTCGCGCCGGCGTCCGGTGGTGTCCATCACCAGGGCCTTTTCATGCTCCGTCACGGCATCGAGAAACCCGACAGACCACCCGCCCGGCGTCCGCCCGGTCAGCTTCGCCGCGCCCAGAATGGTCGAGACCTCCGGCGCGTAGGTGTAGGCCATCTCGCGCGGCGCCTCCAGTTGGGGCGCCCGCCCGATGCGCCGTGAGTAGACCAACTGCGGAGGGCCGCCCTCCGGATTTCCCTGAACACTCGTCCCGAAGCGCAGGATGTCCGCACCCTCTACGAAAAAAGGGCGTTTCTCGTCAAACCGGGTCTCGAACGCCGTCAGGTTCACCACTGCCGGGTCGAGTTCCACCTGTCCGAAATCCGGGTTCAGGGTTGCGTCGAGAGTGAGGTTGGACGAGAGGCGATACTTGACATCGGCTCCTACCCCGCCGTTGAAATCGGCGCGATCCCGGAAGGGATCGGGAAAGGCAACGATCGGGTTCTGCGCCACCAGCGGTCGGAGCAGCATCCTGCCCAGCGTGTAAGGGAGAATCTCTATCGGGCGGGCGGCCTCAATTCCCTGAATCCCTTCCAGCCGCCCGTAGAGGGCTACGCCGGCAGGCTGATCTTTGGGAGTAAACGCGAAGAGCGCCTGCTCCTGCTTCCGTGCGATACGACGCTCCAACTGCAAGCCCCAGGTCTGGACCTGCGAGGGGCTGAAACGGAGTTGTCCGAAGGGAATGCGCATCTCGGCAACCCAGCCGGAGTCGGTTACCGTCGCGGCAGCAGCCCAGACCGGATCCCAGCTTCGGTCGGCCTCGCCGCCGCGCTCCACGACCCCTCCGGCGGATGACGCATTGCCGGCCCGGTTCCCGCCGCTCGTGAACACCTCGTCCCGGCGCACGCCATCCGGATTTACCGAGAAGCGGTAGGCGGTCAGATGGTCGTAGTAGCTGTCCAGCGCTACCATAAGCCAGTCGGAGTCCTCGACAAGGGCATCCCGGCGAGCGAGGCGACTGGAGACCGGGCCGCTATCATACAGGCGGGCACCGACGTAGAGGGCCTCGGCATCATAGAGAAAGTAAACCTCCGTGCGCTCGCTGACCGGCTGCCCTTCGTGGGGGTCAAGCTGCGTAAACCGGGAGACCGGAAAGGCCGATGCCCATACACCCTCATCGAGCCGTCCGTCCAGCCGGATCGCGCTCTGCACCGGCACGGCCCGTGCAGTCGGTGCGCTTGGTTGAACGTCGTTATCCTGGGCCCACCCCGGTCCCGCCGTGACGAGCCAGGCCAGCATGAGCAGGCGCCATGCGAATTTACATGGGTTTCCGGGGGCAACTGTACGCATTTTGCAGCTTTATGGACAGCTTTCGACGAGCAACGACCGCGACCCTTTCGTGCGACGCACCGGGTATAGCAGGCAAGGTAAGATATACAATAAAACGAAGCGCCATCATGCCGCCGAAGCGAAGACTATCATCTCCCGATCTCTGGTCTCAAACAGACAAAAAAGGCCAACCGAAAGCTGTAACAGGCTTAGCAGCCATATTTCAGCCTGATGCCTGTACTCTTCGGAAGTCCCGCTTTTCTGACGACGCCATCCCGGCCGACATATCAGTACAGATTTCGTTAATTTTTACTAATATCCGGAAGTCTGCCAGCCTGGCGGGGACGCGCCGCCCGAAAGCATCCCTGCTAACTGCGCCGATGCGGCAGAGCCAGGGATCTACTTCGACCTGTAGACGGCTGGTAGATGAGACCTAAACACCCTGCCAAACCATACCCCCGACGCTCATGAACCGACGCGACTTTCTCTCCTGCAGCACCCTTGCCGGTGCGGGCGCACTCGCCCCCCTGCGCCATGCGACTGCGGCGCCCCCAACCCGTCGCGGCAACCGTCTGGGCGTCTCGACCTATTCGTTCTGGCGCTTCAACGGGCCGAAGGAAGAGACACCCATCGAAGATTGCATCGACCGGGCTGCCGCGCTTGGTTTCGATGGCGTCGAAATCCTGCATATGCAGATGACCTCCGAGGACGATGCGTATCTGCAAAATCTCAAACGCCGCGCCTTCACCCAGGGGCTGGACCTGATGGGGTTCTCGACGCACCAGGGTTTCGTTTCGCCTGATCCTGCCGTGCGACAGGAGAATGTCGAGCGGACCCTGCACCAGATCGACCTTGCCTATCGCCTCGGCATTCCCACGATGCGCATCAACACGGGGCGGTGGGGCACGACGGCATCGTTCGACGATCTGATGGCTAATCGGGGCATCGAGCCTCCGCTGGAAGGCTACACCGACGACGAGGCCTTCGGGTGGGTCATAGACGCCATCGGGCAGTGCCTGCCGCAGGCCGCCGCGCAGGGCGTCGTGCTCGGGCTGGAGAATCACTGGGGGCTGGGCCGCACACCGGAAGGCGTCCTGCGCATCGTCGAAGCCCTGGACTCGCCCTGGCTCCGGGTGACGCTCGACACGGGCAACTTCCTGGAGGATCCTTACGACCGGCTCGCCCTGCTGGCTCCCTACACGATCCTGCTGCAAGCCAAGACCTATTACGGCGGGGGAAAGTGGTACACGCTCGACCTCGACTACGGCCGCATCGCACGCATCATGCGCGAGCATGGCTTCGAGGGCTACGTGTCGCTCGAATACGAGGGCACGGCGCCTGCCGAGACGGCGCTTCCCCAGAGCTTCACGCTGCTGCGCGAGGCATTCGGATCAGCATGAACGGCCCGGTTTATAAGCACCCGCCCATGCATTGTCTCCGGCTCCTGGCCCTGCTTATCCTTCGGCCGGCAGCAGCTGCGACGGCACAGCCCACCGGCGACGAACGCGCGCCGTTCGAGCCTCGTCGTTACCTTTGCTTTCAGACAGAAACACCCCTCTCCGCCGATGGCCGGCTCGACGAGGCTGCCTGGGAAGCGGCTCCGTGGACCGACTGGTTTGTTGACATCGAAGGTGATGCACGCCCTGCGCCCCGCTTCCGCACACGGGTCAAGATGCTATGGGACGACGACTACTTCTACGTCGCCGCTGTCATGGAGGAACCCGATGTCTGGGCTACACTTACCCGGCGCGACACCGTCATTTTTTACGACAACGATTTCGAGATTTTTATCGACCCCGACGGCGATACGCACGCCTACTACGAATTCGAGGTCAACGCACTGGGAACCATGTGGGACCTGATGCTCCTGAAGCCTTACCGCGACGGCGGCCTGCCCATCGATGCCTGGGACATCACCGGACTGGGCGTTGGCGTCTCCGTCGACGGTTCCCTTAACCAGCCGGGAGACCGCGATGCCGGGTGGACCGTTGAGGCGGCGCTGCCGTGGCGCGTACTCCGCGAGGCCGCGCCCGAGCGCCGCCGCCCCGAGCCCGGCGAGCAGTGGCGCGTCAACTTCTCCCGCGTCGAGTGGGCTACAGAGGTAGTCGACGGCC
>CBDUBU010000243.1:0-6331 GCA_965365465.1 uncultured Rhodothermaceae bacterium | reverse complement strand
GTCCAGGAGCGGCTGGAGCGGATAGCCGAACCCGCCGCCCCCCTGGCCGAACAGGAAAAGTCCTGATGCGATGAACGTTGGACTTTTCGGCGGCTCGTTTAACCCGCCGCACCTCGCCCACCTCATCGTCGCAGAAACGATCCGCGACCAGTTCGGGCTGGACCGCGTCCTCTGGATTCCAGGCCGGCTGCCCCCGCACAAGGCAAGCGCCGGTCTGGCTCCTGTCGAGCGCCGCATGGAGATGGTGCAGCTAGCCACGGCAGGCCACGATGCCTTTGCCGTTTCCGACATCGAAGTGCGCCGCGAAGGGCTATCATACACCATAGACACCATCCGGGCGCTTCAGGAGGCGCACCCTGATAACGCCTTTCACCTGATGCTCGGCGGCGATAGCCTGGCGCAGCTCGGCTCGTGGCGCGCGCCGGAGGAAATCGTGCGCCGCGTCCCGCTCATCGTCTACCGCCGCCCCGGCGCACCGGCCTCCACGGCGCCGGTCCCGCAAGCCCGCGTGCATTTCGCCGACGCTCCCCTGCTGGAGATCTCCGCCGAAGCGATC
The DNA here is from genome assembly GCA_965365465.1 of uncultured Rhodothermaceae bacterium. Lineage (GTDB taxonomy): Bacteria > Bacteroidota > Rhodothermia > Rhodothermales > DASSAV01 > CBDUBU01. The sequence goes on along the minus strand of CBDUBU010000243.1, from coordinate 5,775 downwards.
CGCGCCCGGCGCCGCGCCGGACGCTCGATCCGCTACCTCGTCCCACCCGCCGTGCTGGCGTACATCGAAACCCACCGGCTCTACGCACCGCCTTCCGGCAGCTAACGCCCTGCAACGGGACAAAGCTCTCATACCTGCGTCTGTTTCCAGACGCCCCGCCGGAAAAGCACGATGGCCGTGAGCGCCAGCGCAGACTCTGCAACGACGATGGCGGCATAGACCCCGCGCTCCCCCAGACCGAACGGCAGCGCCAGCGCGTACGCCAGCGGGATCTCCAGCATCCAGAAGCACACAAAGTTGATCTTCGTAGGCGTCAGAGTGTCCCCGGCGCCGTTGAATGCCTGCGACATCACCATCCCCCAGGCATAAATCACGTACCCGTAGGCCATGATGCGGAGACAGTCTGCCCCGGAGGCAACAACGCGCGGGTTGTCCGTGAAGAGCCGCACGAGTTCCTCATTGAGCAGGAGATACGCCACCGAGACGATCCCGAGGAAAACCATCGTGACTACCCCGGCAATCCACACAGACCGGGCGGCCCGGTCGGGCTGTTCGGCCCCCAGGTTCTGACCGACGAGCGTGGCGGCGGCTCCGGCGAAACCCCACGCCGGAAGCAGGGTGAACAGGAAGATGCGCACGCCGATGGTATAACCGGCGAGCGCCTCGCTGCCGAACACCGCCACGATGCGGACCAGCCCGATCCACGACGACGTAGCAATTACGAACTGCGCGATGCCGCCAAGCGATGTCCGCACCAGCCGCGCCATCACCTCAAGCTGGAACTTGAGATGCCGGGGGGCCACCCGGATGTGCCTGGCGCCCCGCAGGAGCACCCAGATCTGGAACACTACTCCGCAGCCGCGCCCGATGGTCGTCGCCATCGCAGCCCCGGTCACGCCCAGTTTCGGAAGCGGCCCCCATCCGAAAATGAGCGCCGGGTCGAGAATCAGGTTGATCCCGTTGGCAAGCCAGAGCACCCGCATCGCAATCGCTGCATCCCCGGCGCCGCGAAAAATGGCGTTGAGGACGAACAGCAGCATGATGACGACATTGCCGCCCAGCATCCAGACGGTGTAGCCGGAGCCATGCTCCACCACCCAGGCATCGGCGCCCATCAAGGCAAGGAGATCCTTTGCGAAAAACAGCCCGGCCAGCGCAAACGGCACGGAGGCCGCTACGGCCAGCAGCACCGCCTGCACCGCTGCCGTTGCCGCCGCCTCCGGGTCTTTCTCCCCGATACGGCGTGCAACAAGCGCCGTGATGCCCATGGCCAGCCCCATCGCAACGGCGTACATGAGCGTCAGCAGGGATTCCGTGAGGCCGACGGCGGCGACGGCGGATGCACCCAGCGACGCTACGAAATACACATCCACCACGGCAAAGACAGACTCCATTGCCATCTCCAGAACCATCGGGACGGAGAGCAACAGGAGCGCCTGCCCGATGGGGCCGGTGGTGTAGTCGCGTTCGGTGCCGCGAACGGCATCGGCAAGGTCGCGGGCGAGCGCACGCAAGCGCCGCCGCATGAGGGCCTGGCCAGTACCGTGCGGCGGAAGCGTCTCCGGGGTTTGCGCGGATCTGCTGGAAGAGGCTGCGCCTTCCGGGCGCAGTACATCCGGCAACGTCTTTTCGGCCGTCGGGCCGTCAGAGAAAGGCGTCATGGTGTTATGATAGAGACTGCCGGCAGCTCGTACGGCGCAATCAAGGCAAGCCGACCGGAAAAGAAAGGGGAGACAGAAGAATACGGAAAGATCGCCCTGGAGGGTGTCACGGGTGTGACGCAGGGGCGTGCAGCCTGAAACTGCCGGCGGCAGTCAGACTGGCAGGCGGCAGATCAGGCAGCCGCGTAAGCGATAGGTCGGATCAATCTCATCAAACGGCCCTGTGCGGACGTGAAGAAAAGCATATGAATGATTAAGATATGCAACGAGAGGCTACAAGTACATATTACGAGGATTAACTCCGTGTAACCAAACTGTAACGTGCTTCTGACGGTACATAGGAAAATCTCTTGCAAACCGTTGCCTGGATGCCCTGTTTGGAGTGCGTACTTGCGATTGTCGTCAGAACTGGATTAACTAAAAGAACGAATGGGCTGTTTCTGTCAAAAACGTTTGGTGATCTCGGCAGCGCGGGCCTGCCGTTAATTCCGCATTGCCAGATTGAAAATGAATAAAACCGTACTTATCACCGGCGCTTCCAGCGGGATCGGCAAGACTGCCGCGCTCCTGTTCCACCAGCAAGGATGGAAGGTGGCCGCCACGATGCGCTCGCCGGGGCGCGTTACCGATCTGCCGGAAGGGGAGCGGCTCTTTTGCCTCCCGCTCGACGTAACGGATGCTCCTTCCATTGAGACTGGCGTTCAGCAAGCCATACAGCGCTTCGGCAGCCTCGATGTGGTGGTCAATAACGCGGGGTATGCCGCCGTCGGGCCGTTCGAGGCAGCTTCGGAGGAACAGATCTACCGGCAGTTTGACACCAACGTGTACGGCATCCTGCGATTGACGAAGGCGGTGTTGCCCCATTTCCGCGAACGCAGGCAGGGCGTGTTCGTGAACGTCGCGTCGATGGGAGGGCGCATTACGTTTCCGCTCTACAGCCTGTACCACGGTACGAAGTGGGCATTGGAGGGCTTTTCTGAATCGCTTCAGTACGAACTCCAACCCTTCGGCATCCGGGTAAAGATCGTAGAGCCGGGGCTGATCAGGACGGATTTCTACGGACGTTCAGCCGATGTCCTGTCCGCCGACGGGCTGACCGCCTACGACGATTACGTGGGCCGCCTCCTGCCTGCGATGAACAAGGCCGCCGCGAACGGCGCTTCCCCGGAGGCGGTCGCCGAAACCATTTACAAGGCGGCAACCGACGGGCGGCGCAGAATGCGATATCCGGTCGGAACGCGGGGCATCCTGAAGCTGCGCCGCCTGCTGCCCGACCTCGCCTTCATGGGCCTCGTTCGCAAGGCGCTGGGCAATTAAACCGGAGCATGGGCGCTACTCTTTCTTACGACGCGCTTCTTCGATCTTCTCGCGGGCCTGCTCCAGGTCTTCGGGTTCCGCATCCGGTTCTTCCTGCTGCCATTCCGCCTGCGGATCTGTGACAAGTTCAACGAAGATGGGAAAATGGTCGGACCCGAAGCGGGGGCCGCGCTCCAGGCGCACCAGCTTGAAATGCTCGGAGTGGAATACGTGGTCGAGCGGCCAGCGCAGGAAGGGGATATTCGCGTTATAGGTGTTGTACGTGCCACGGCCAATGCGCGGGTCGAGCAGGCCGCTGATTTCCTGAAACAGGGAAGTGGTATGCGACCAGGCCACATCGTTTAAATCCCCTGCCACGATGGCCGGGCGACCGGCCTGCTGCACCTCCTGGCCGACGAGAAGCAGTTCGGCATCCCGTTCCGTCATTTCCTTTGCGTATTTCGGATTGGGCGGGTCCGGGTGGAGACCGTGAAACTGCACGAGTTGTCCGGAAGGCAGCCGCACCCGTGCGTGTACGGACGGGATGCTGTCCTCTACCAGCGTCTTGATCTCAGGGTTGACAAGTTCGAGGCGCGAATACAGCAACATACCGTAGGTGTTATCCATCGGTCGTTTGAGCGTGTACGGATATTCCGCCTCCAGCGGTCTGAGCTGTCTTTCCCACCAGTCGTTCGGCTCAAGCGCCAGAAAGAGGTCAGGATCATACGTGCGGATAATCTCCAGCAGGGCGTCTGCCTGCCGGTTTCCCATCAGCACGTTGGCAACGAGCAGCGAAAAGGTCGAATCCGGAGAATGCTCCCCGGATTCGAGCACCTGCTTGGGGGCGAGCGGCGTGTACGGAAACATCCGATATCCCTGATAAACGACGCTGAGCGCCAGCAGCCCTGTTACGGCGCGTTCCCACCCGTTCTGCTTTTTCCAGAGCGCGACCAGCAGAACCAGAACGAGCAGTCCGATGGCCGCGATCTGCATACGCGGATAATCGAAGATGCGGACCCACCACTGCTCGAAGCGCAGAGCGGACAACAGGGTTGCCAGAACGATCAAAAGAGCAGCCCCCGTGAGGAGGATTTTCAGAAAGCGAATCATATGGCGCGGGAAAGGTTCAGGAATAGGGTTTCATTCGGCAAACAGGAACCGCCGTCGCGGATAGTTCAAGGGCTGCGGATGGGCACACAGGATCAGGGGCGGCAACCCTGAAAGGCCGCGCCGGTTTTTCCCTTTTCAGCGCCTTCCTCCAGCAAAAACACCCCCGTCGCTGCGCGACAGCCCTCTCCAGGGGGCGGTTTCCTGCTGCCAACCTGAAAGCTTTGCGCCTGTCCTGAAAGCTTTTTCGGCAGACGGAAAGCGGCGCCGCCGAGTGCGGCAGCATATGTTGGGCAGAACCAACCCCTCCCTCCGAGGGAGGTGGCCCGCCAGGGCCGGAGGGTGTTTTTTTCTTTAGCGGCTTCGTCCAGCAACGACACTCCCGTCGCTGCGCGACAGCCCCCTCCAGAGGGCGGTTTCCTGCTGCCCGCCTGGCAGCGTTGCGGCGGGTAGGGCAGAGGCCCGGCGCGGCCAACGCCTCTCTCCGGAGACACGCCGGGCAAGGCCGCGCCGTTTCCTTGTCCATTGCGCCGGTTGGGAACGTTCTTTTCATCTGCCTGCACGCCCCCCGTGTCGTGCAGTTCCGGTGAAGCGTCTGTGCCGCCGGCATGAGAAGCGCCAGACGTTTCCCGGCGCACCCAATATCGACAGACGCAGCGTTACAAACCTGTTCGGGGGTGTACTTTTCGGGACAAAAATCGGCTCGGGCGCCGGAATCCCGAAGGCTGTGCGCAGCCGGGCTGCCTTTCGTATCTTCCCCACCCAACAGACCAAACACCACGGGCTGCGTATGCGCATCATCTTCATGGGAACGCCGGACTTTGCCGTTCCCTCGCTGGAAATCCTGATCGAAAACGGCTATAAACCTGTAGCCGTGGCGACGGGGCCGGATCGACGGCGGGGGAGAGGGTTGCAGGTTTCTCCCACGCCGGTCAAGCAGGCCGCCGAACGCGCCGGTATCGAAACCATTTTGCAACCGGAGTCGGTAAAGGAGCCTGCTTTTGCCGAAGCCGTGGCGGCGCTCGCACCGGACGTGATCGTGGTGGTCGCGTTCCGGATCTTGCCTCCGGAGGTCTATATGCAGGCGAAACACGGCGCCTTCAATCTGCATGGGTCGTTGCTGCCGCGTTACCGGGGCGCCGCCCCCATCAACCACGCCCTCATGCAGGGCGCCACGGAAACCGGCGTGACCACCTTTTTCCTGGAAAAGGCGGTCGATACGGGCAACATGATCTTGCAGAAGCGCCTGTCCATCGGGCCGGATGAAAGCGCCGGGGAACTGCATGACCGGATGATGCTGCTGGGCGCCGAGGCGGTGCTGGAAACCGTCCGCCGGATCGAAGCCGGAACCGCCAACCCGACGCCGCAGGATGACGCGCTGGCCTCGCCCGCCCCGAAAATCTTCCCGGATGACTGCCGCATTCCCTGGGAGCAGCCGGCAGAGGCGGTGCATAACCACGGGCGCGGCCTCTCCCCCCACCCCGGCGCGTGGACGCTGCACGGCGAGACGATGCTCAAAATCTACCGCACCGCCCGGAGCGAAGGGGCCGGAGCGCCGGGCGCCGTCCTCGAGGCAGGCCCGCGCCTGCTCGTCGCCTGTGGGAGAGGGGCCGTCGAAGTGCTGGATTTGCAGCAGGAAGGGCGCCGACGCATTGCCGCCGCCGATTTCCTGCGCGGCGCCTCCCTCCACGAAGGCGACCGGCTGCATTGA
>CBDUBU010000242.1:0-6332 GCA_965365465.1 uncultured Rhodothermaceae bacterium | reverse complement strand
GCGGGCATCATCGCGTTTTTCGGCGCGGGGTTCCTCACGGCGCTCGTCGCGGCGCTCGGTGCGGTCGTCGTGTTTTTCAGTGCGTGGCTCGTCGCGGCGCTCGTCGCGTTTTTCGGCGCGGGGTTCCTCACGCGGCGCGGCCTGCTCTTCCGGGCGGGCAGGTTCGGCGGCCTGTGCGGGGGCAGGACGCTCGCGGCGGGCGGGTTTGGGACGCCCGGCATTCTGTTCCCTGCGGGCGGGCTTCTCCGGGCGGGGACGGGCGGGGGGCGCCGCTTCGGACTTCTGCGCGGGCGCTTCAGGCGCGGACTTTTCCGGAGCCGGCTCGCCGCCGTTGCGCTGCTGCGGACGGCTGCGCTCTTTGCGCGCCCCGTCGCCGCCGGCGGAAGCTTCCGCGTGCGCTTCCAGAATGAGGTAGATGATGTCTTGTTTGCGCAGATGCGAGTACCCGTTGAGGCCCATGTCACGGGCAATGTCTTTCAGGTCGGCAAGTTTTTTGTCTTGCAGGGTAGAGATCTTCATAAAGCAGAGGATGAGGTTAAGAACCTGGAGGCATCGGGGCGGGCAGACGCCAGGAAGGGGTCGGGCCGATCACGCCGTGCTTGTCCAATGGAAAAAAGGAGGTTCGCGGTGTTGCCGTGCGCGTCAGAACGGGGCGTTCAACACGGGGTTATAGGGGTAGGAAAGAGGAATTAAATCAAGCGGGAGGTAGACTTCAGCCCGGAGGGGGAGCGTGGGGCTGCACTCTGGATTCAACGCTTTCGCATGAATTGCGGACGCCGGTAAAGATAGCGCATCCGGAGCCGGAATCCATGACAGGCATCCTGATCGCGGAAAATTCTACATATTTTTATCTGTACAGGGTCGAAAAAGATCCGAAGCGTGCGCGTAGGGCGTCATGTCCACCATGCTTCCGGGATCTGCGCGACGACCTGGTGCGAGCCGGTAATGAGGAGAGCGTCCCGGGGGGTAGATACGCCTTGAAACCAGTGGATCCCTTCGGGAACAGGTCCCGCCCCGGAAATGGTTACTCCCATAACCCGGAGCGCATCGCTGAGTTCCGCAGCAGGCAGCGCCCGCTCCGAGGCAAGGGCAACGGCGAACACGGCGGCCCCGGACTCCGCGAGCAGCCGGGCCATCGCGCCCACGTCCTTGTCGCGCAGGGCTCCAAAAAGCGCGAAGATACGCCCGTGCTCCGGCGTCGCCGACCGGACGAAGCGAAGCGCGGCGCTCAACCCCTCCGGGTTGTGCCCCACGTCCGCGACGATCAGGGGCGCCCGGTGGAGCACGTCGAGGCGGCCCCGCAGGCCTGTTCGCGTCCGCACCTCGGCCAGGCCCAGGTAGACGGCCTCCGGCGGCGGCGGGTCCGGCAGCAATTCGGCGGCGCGAAGCGCGAGGGCCGCATTGCTGCGCTGGTGCAGGCCCGGCAGCCCGATCCGCAGGTTTTCGTACCGTCTGGCCGGGGTTTCCAGCGTAAGCACGATGCCCTCTGCCACAGCCCGGGTTGCCTGCACGCGCACTTCTTCCGGGATGTGGTGAAACGGAGCCTGCCGGGCTGTAGCGGCGCTTCGGATGGCCTCGACTGCTTCGGGTTGCTCCGCCGAGGTCAGCACGGGAACGCCCGGCTTGACGATTCCTGCCTTTTCCGCAGCGATGCGTGCGAGCGTATCGCCGAGAAACTCGGTATGGTCAAATCCGATGCTCGTAATCAGCGAGAGCTGGGGCGTCAGGATGTTGGTTGCGTCCAGGCGGCCGCCCATGCCCACCTCCACGACCGCCTCCTCCACGCCCTTTTCGGCAAAATAGAGGAAACTGAGCGCTACGGTAGCCTCGAAAAAGCTCGGCCCGACCTGCTCGAAGAGGCTCCGGCAGCGTTCAACGGCATCGGCGAGCCAGGCCTCCGGCGCCTCCTGCCCGTCGATCCGCATACGCTCGGTGAGCCGAAACAGGTGCGGCGACGTGTGCAGGCCGGTTTTGCGCCCGGAGGCCGAAACGACAGCGGCCAGCATGGAGGCCGTAGAGCCTTTTCCGTTCGTCCCGGCGATATGGACGCTCCTGAAGGCTTCGTGTGGGCGGCCCATCCCGTCCATGAGGGCGTTCATGCGTTCCAGGCCGGGCCGGTACGCCGGCGCGCCCTGGTCGGTGAACCGGGGCAGCGAGAGCAGATACGCGCCGGGTTCCTCTTTTTTCATCCCTCCTCCCGTGTGATGCGCCGCCGGTTGTCACCCCCGTGCGAGAGGCGCAGGCGCAGGCAATCTTCCGGAAGGAGCGAGGCCACGCGCTCCGGCCATTCGACGAGGCAGATCCCATCCCCGTAGAAGTAATCCTCGAATCCGAGTTCGTAAAACTCGGCCTCCGAGCGGATGCGGTAGGCGTCGAAATGGTACACCGTCAGGCAGCGGCCCGCGTACTCATTGATGAGGGTGAACGTCGGGCTGGTGACCTCTGCTTCGGGGATGCCGAGGGCGCCGCAGATGCCTTTGGCAAGGTGGGTCTTGCCTGCGCCGAGGTCGCCGTAGAGGGCCACGACATCGCCCGGTTGCAGCAGGGCGGCCAGTTGCGCCCCGAAAGCGCTGGTTTCCTCCGGGCTTTCCGTTTCGAGAGGGAGCGCCGGATGCCTGGGGGTCGCTGTCATGGGTAGGTCAGGTGTTTCAGGTTTGCGGCCGGGGCCTCTGCCTGCTCTACCATGAACCGGATGCGACCCAGAATCAGCCCTTCTTCGGTCCTTACGTCCACACGCCAGCGGCCCGGCTCCAGGTTGCGCTTGCGCGAGTACCACCGGTAGCCCCGATCCCGCATTCCCTCAACGCGGAAGGTCATCCGGTCAGAGGGCGTCCAGCGGCCGGTTCCGGCATCGTAGCGGCTCCACTGGTGGTAGAGCGTTTTCGTGAGGCGGGTCGGCGCAAAGACGGCGGTGAAGCAGTACACCGGCTCGCCTTCGGCGCGGCGAAACACCCGGTCGGACTGGCTCCAGAACCGATGCCACGGCGGGCTTTCGTACCAGAGTTCGTACGCGCCCTTCTCCGGGACGCGCTCGACGTGGTGGTAGATTCCTCCGTGGCGCAGGGCCAGCGGGACGGGCGGGATCCAGTTGAGCAGGTAAAAGCCATTGAACAGAACGAACAGGCCGGCAATCAGCAGCAGGACGTTGCGGAGGTGGCGGGCGGTCTGAAAGACGCCCTGGCTTTTCAGATGCCAGAGCATCGCCGCGACCAGCCCTGCGCTCAGGGCGCCTCCGGCCAGAAACGTCGCATAGTTCATCTGCTTGACAAGCACCGGGACGTAAAAGATGAAAAAGGAGAACCCGGAGAGAAAAAATAGCGCGAATAGCACGTACAGGTTGACGAGCCGCCTGTGGATAAACTCGTTGCTGACCAGCAGCGCCGCCAGCAGGACCAGGTAGAGCGAGCTTTCGGAAAACGAGGCGCTCTGCGCGTAAAAGACGACGTAGGCGCTGAAAAGGGCGCCGAAGAAAAACTGGATGAGGGCAGGATACCAGGCCCGGCCCTTCAGCAGCCAGGGATGGCTGACGCGCCCGTACTCGACCAGGACAGCCGCCATGATGGCAGCGCCCGCCATGAGGAGGTAAGCCATCAGCAGGAGGTCATCCACCCAGGCATCGATGCGTTTCAACGTGGCGGCGTCCCAGGCCGCCCCTCCGAAGAAGAACAGGGCAGGGGCAAAGCGCTCGTGCTTCCGGTAGAACCCCAGGCAGCGCCGGTATGGCCCGCCCTGTTCGATGCGATCCCACAGCCGCCCGGAGAAAGCGGTGAGGCGGCTCCGCAGTCCGGCGGCAGGAGGCCTTTCGAGTTGCTCGGTGGTCATGGCGACTACAGCGCCCTCCTGTCAGCGCCGGGCAGGGCAGGCCGCGCTGCAACGGCAGGGGTCTGCGTGCGCGTTTCCTGCGCAGGCCGCCGCCAGATCGGCACCGACGAGCAGGGTTCGCCGTACATGAGCTTCCGCGCCACGTTCTGGAGCTTCATCGTGGCAAGCAGGTACGCGCCGGTGGGTACGATCTTGCTGCCGCAGCCCTTGACCACGACGATACGATCCGTGTAGGCCAACCAGTCCTCCGCCTCGATGGCCCGGACGAAATGCTCACGCACGAGGTCCGCCGCACGTCCGAAGGCGACCGACCGGGCGAGGCCCTGCAACTTGCTGCCCGCGAGCATGTAGGCCCACGTGGGCACGATGGCATCGGCAGAACAGAACACAGCCACATGCCGGCCCGCATAGGCCTTCCAGTCGTGCGCTTTCATCTGCTCCCGGAACTCCTTTTCGCGGAGCACCAGCCCCTTGTAGAGAAACGGCGCCAGGTCCAGTTCGACGACGGGCTGCCCATCCCACAGCGCTTCGAGGTTGTAGACGAGGATTTCACTCTCGGCCACGCGGTTAACGATAGGTTCCATATTCATTGCGTGTTGTGTTCGATTTGGAGCGGGCCGGCAGGTTGAAGCCCGACGCCTGCCATCGTCATCGCCCGGCGGCTCCCTTTGTTCCCTCCGGCCTTTTCACGCCGCCTGCCCTTGCGGTAACCGCCAGGATGACACTGCTTGCAGGCGGCACGGCGATAAAAAAGACTACAAACGCAAGCGCCTGCCAGGAAAGAGCGCCTGTCGTTCTGTGGGCATAGAGGCGCCCCGCGCTCGGCATGACACAGAGGTAAAAGGGCTGCCGCAACCCAACCCGAGGTGTGTCATCCCGACCGGTGAAGCGCAGTGAAATAAACGAGCGGAGCGACTAACGCCAGTAAACGAGCGGAGCGACTTACGCTAGTAAATCCCTGTCCTTAAAAATGCCGCTGCCTCAGAGGCGCAGCCTCCTGCAAAGGCCGATTGCGGCGCCATCTGCCGGCAGCGCCGCTTCCTCTCAGTACCGGAACCGTAAGCCCGTAAAAAACGCGGCCCCCGGCATCGGGTAGTTGTAGTTGATCTCGTAGGCCTGATCCAGCAGGTTCTCGGCGCGTACGAACAGATCCAGAAAAGAGGTAGGGCGAAACGTCAGGTTCGCGCCAAGCAGGGTGTAATTCTCCGTAGCAGCGGTGGGAAAGACGCGCGTGTACAGGTTGGCTATATACTGCATCTGCACGCTCACGCTGAAACGGGAAAGCCCGTAAACGGCTTCGGCAAACACCTGATGCTCCGGCGCCGACACGACGGGACGGTCTGCGTGCAGGTAGCTGTAGTTTCCATTCAGACTCACCCGGCGCGAGATCCTGTACCGGCCCTGCATCTCTATGCCGCTGTGTGCAAAAGCGCCGGTGTTGCGCAGCGCCAGATTGGGAAAAGCGCCCGCCACTTCGATCAGGTTGTCGCCCCGGCTCAGGAAGCCGGTCAGTTCGGCGCTCAGGCGGCTGCCGGCGCCGAACAGCACGCCGGCCTCATAATTCCACATCCGCTCCGGCTCCAGGTCAGGGGTCGGCGCCGGAAACAGGTACAACTCCCGAATGGTGGGGCTGCGGAATCCTTTCGAGACCGAACCCTTGAGCGTGACGGACGGCGTCACGTGCAGGGCAAAGCCTCCCTGCGGCACGCTCTGCATACCATACAGCGAATGATGTTCCAGGCGAAGGCCCGCGTTGAGAATGACCCGGTTCCAGAGAAAGTGCTGCACGAAGGCATACCCGCCCGTTTCGTCGATGAAATGCTCCCCGAAGTCTCTGCCTGCGGTGATATTCTCGGCCCGACCCCCGTAATGCTTGTAGTCGATTCCTACGGTAAGCACGTTGCCGGGGAAGAGCCGGAAGCCCTGGTAAAACGTCAGCCCGGCGTTCAGGTCGTCCGAGCGGAAGCCGTCATAGATCTTGTGGTCGCCGAAGTTATAGAACGCCTTGAGTCCGCCCTCCGCACGGGCAGACTGGTTCTCCAGCGAAAGCGCAGCCCTTCCCCGGAGCACGTCCACCCAGCGCTCCGCAGTCGCAGCCGGGTTTCCGGCAGGCAACCGGGCAGGTCCGGGATCGAAGGACTTGAACTTTGTCAGTCCGCCGTCGATGGTCAGGCGGAGGTTCCGGCGGAGATCGTATCCGGCTTTTGCGTACCCGTTGGTGATGTTGAAGTCTGACGAGGGACGGTGCCCGTCCGTGCGGTCGTGGTTCAGCGAAACGAAACCGTGCAGCCGGCCCTCCCGGAAGCCTGCGTTGCCGCTGTATTTCTGCGTATTGTGCGACCCGTACGAAAGCCTGCCGTTCAAGGCAAAGCCTTCCGCTTCCTGCTTCCGGGTGATGATGTTGACCACGCCGCCCAATGCGCCTGTCCCGTAGAGGATGGAAGCCGGCCCCCGCACCACCTCCACCCGCTCTACGTCGGAAGCCACATAGGAGTCGGCGAGCGGGTGCC
>CBDUBU010000241.1:0-6376 GCA_965365465.1 uncultured Rhodothermaceae bacterium | reverse complement strand
TATGCGAGCCCCTAACGCGACGGCGTCAGGATCCCAACTGCTTGCCTCTGCAAGGGGAACAGGAAAAATCGTTTGCAGACCGTGAATGACGTCCATGGCAAACACGAGCGGAATACCGAGGCGTGATTCTTCCACAGCCATTTCTTGCAACCGACGTGTGTATTCTGCTCCATAGACATTGAGGAAGGAGCCGACCTTACCCTCACGCGCCAGCTCCGCATAACTTGCCTGGGACGGGCTGCCCGCCTGCGTAGGGCCGGTGGCAAATTCCCAGGAATACTGCGTGAGCTGTCCCAACTTTTCTTCCAATGTCATCTTTTCCAGTAGAGACGCGATGAACCGCTCTTGCTCGCTGTCTGCAGCGCTCTGCGTCGAAGCCTGGGTTGCCTCTTTCGCGCTTTGAGAGAGGCTGGAACAGGAAGCAGGGACCAGAAACAGGAGCATCCATACGGCTGTAGAGAAATGCCGTATGCTCTTGTAGGGATAGGAAAGATGGTCAGACTGGTTCATAAAATGCCTGAATGGAAAGTGAATGCGCAGAGAGCATACGAATCTGAGACTTGCGCAACGGGCAGAAGAAGCGGCTGCTTGCAGCGCCTGCGGGACGATCACGCTCGGCTGTGACAGATCAGGGTTGGTTTCGGGCCTGTTCAGGAACGAGGTGGAGACCACTTATTCAGAAACGACAGAAATGCTTCGTTGCTGTACGATTTCCCCTCTTCAAGATCGCCGGTGTTCTGTGAGTGCAGAAGCTCTCCCGTGCTTTCGAGCACAAAGATGTGGGGGTAGCCTGGGATTTCAGGATACTGTGAAAGAAAAGATTCGTTGGTGTTTTCTTCGCTGTAATTGACCTTCAGCACGACGAAGTTGGCCCGGAGGGCTTCAGAAACAGCTTCGTTGTCGTGAATGTATCGATCAAGCGCATGGCACCAGGTGCACCAGTCGCCGCCAACCTCAATAAGGATGCGTTTCCCGGACGTACGTGTCTGCGTTAACACCTGCGCCAGATCCTGAGCAGGGTCGCGCTGTGGATCGTAAGCCGGCACAACGTAGAAATTCACGGTGTCCGAGGAGACGAGCGTGGCTTCATTCTGCTCCTGGAGTGAGCCATCCCCGGAGGTGGCTTCGGTATCGGTGCATCCTGCCGTCGTACAAAAGAAAAAGCAGGCAATCAGAAGAGTAAACGTTTGCTGGTAGTTGATGAGTGGAAACATAAGGTTCTCTATTTGGAATACAGGCAGCAGTCCGGGTATCCAAACTGCTGCGCCTGGTTGTTAGGGCCGGTCTGATAGAAACGATTCCAGTTCTTCTTCACTTCCGAGAAGCACCTGCCGCGCTTTGGATCCTTCAAAAGGGCCTACAATTCCTGCATCCTCCAACTGGTCAACGATGCGAGCGGCGCGGGTATAGCCGATAGAAAGCTTTCGTTGGAGCAAGGATACGGATCCTTGCTGGCTGCGAACGATGATTCTGGCAGCTTCGTTGAACAGGTCGTCTATGTCGTCCAGGACCTCAGCCGCGCGGCTGGTTTCCTCCAGTGCTTCCTCAATGGATGGCAGTATATACGGGCCTTCTCCCGGCTGTTCGGCAATGAAGTCTGTGATCCTGTCTACTTCGTCGACAGATACGAAAGGTCCCTGAAGGCGAATGATTCTGCTGCCATTCATGTAAAGGAGGTCGCCATTGCCGACAAGCCCTTCCGCGCCGTTCTGGTCCAGGATGGTGCGAGAGTCTACCTTAGATGCCACCTGATAGGCGATACGCGAGGGAAAGTTTGCCTTGATAAGACCAGTGATGACATCTACCGAGGGGCGCTGTGTGGCGAGAACGAGGTGAATACCCACGGCGCGCGCCATTTGAGCAAGCCGGGCAATCGGAGCCTCAATGTCTTTTCCGGCTGTCATCATCAAGTCTGCCAGTTCATCGACAACTACCACGATGTAGGGCAAATGGCGGTGGCCTTCATGTTCCGGAAGCCGTCCTGCCTGGACCTTCTTGTTGTAGTCCTTGATGCCTCTGACCGTAGCGCGCGAGAGCAAGTCATACCGGCGCTCCATCTCCTTCTCGCAACTTTTCAGAACGCCGAGCGCCTGGTTGAAATCCGTTATAATGGGATCATCAGCGATGGGAGGCATTGCTATATAGTGATCAGATATGCGGGCGTACTGCTGAAGTTCGATCTTTTTCGGATCGATCATCACGAACTTTAGATTGGACGGATGGCAGGCATAAAGCAGTCCTGCAATCAACGTGTTGAGCCCCACAGATTTTCCGGAGCCTGTCGCGCCCGCGATAAGAAGGTGCGGCATCTTGGTGAGATCCTCAAGAAAAACCTCTCCTTCGATGGATTTTCCGATGGCTACCGGCAATTCCATTTTCGCATCCCGGAACCGGGCTGTTCCGATGACATCGCGGATCTGTACCAGTTCCCGGTGGCGATTGGGAATTTCAACGCCGATAGCAGATTTGCCGGGAATAGGAGCAATCATCCGGATGCCACGGGCTGCCATCGCCATGGCCAGATCATCTTCCAGCGCTGTGATCCGGCTGATTTTGATGCCGGGAGCAGGCGCGAGTTCGTACAGGGTAACCGTAGGCCCGACTACGGCATTAATGTCGGTGATCTGAATATTGTAAGTAGCAAGCTTATCAAGAAGCACTTGCTTGTTCTCTTCTAGTTCGTCGTAGTCGATACGTGGCGTGCTGGAATCAGCCTCATCAAGAAGGTCAATAACAGGAAACTCAAAAGGAAGGTCGTCGCTCGGAACGTCGGCTTCGCGCTGGAGGTAGTCGGCGCGTTCCTCCTCAATACGTTCGCGCACCTTTAGTTCAAGCGCAGGCGCGTCATGGACGCCAAAGCGGCCGGCTGCAGGCTTGGAAGAGGAAAAGTCATTTTCAGGAGCGTTATCGAAGACAATCTTTTCAGGAAAAGCATCTGCCCTGGGAGGCAAAGGATTCGAGCGGGCCGGCATGGAGGCCGGATACTTGGTTTCTCTTTCTATGGGGTTTGCGCCTTCTCTGGAGGGAGAAAAGGTCTGCGATCCAGTTTGGCTCATGGTTTCAGGCGCCTTGTGCTTCTTTTCCCGCAGAGACGCACGTTCCTCCCGCCGTCGCTCCCTCTCTACTTCACGCTCCTGAATCAGCCTCATCCTTTCCGCACGGCGTTCCAGTCGTTGTTTTTTGCGCTCAGAAGACCATTCATGCATACGATCCCGGAGGCCGGGAATCACTTCAGCGAAACGATCCAGGGTGCGCTGGATATCATGGTCAATCACCAGCATCATGGTAATGAGCAACAAAACTATCAGAATGAGGAAGGAGCCGGCGGCGCCTACGATACGCTGCATCCATCCGGCGATTCCCATTCCCCACATCCCGCTCCACAGCGTGAAATCCTGATCGAGCGTGAGCGAAAACCAACCTGTGAAGGCCGCCAGGAGAAAAGCCGAAACTACCAGAAGTGATGTCAGCAGGGGCAGCATCGCAGGCGTGCGGTTACGAAACACGACGTAACCCCAGAGAAACAGCAGCAAGGTGAGAAGAAGCGAACAGTATCCGAGAAAATGCCTGACGGCAACGCGGGCAATGACAGCCCCGAGCAACCCTACATAATTGTGGACCTGACGCCCTTCGAATGCAAACAGATCGGTGAGAGAAAAAGTACGGGCGACAGGGTCATCTACATGATTGTACGTGACAATAGCCAGCGACAGCAAAAAGGCAAGGACCATCAAAATGAGGCCCAGCACCTCTCTCTTGCGATGATGCGCTGCCAACTTGATGCGGGGCGATTTCTTCGCCTTAGCGCCCCGCGCTCTCTTGGTCGGAGGAGCCATCCTTATTCCGATTCATGCGCTACGCCCTTTGGCAGCACCAGGCGGCTATCTGCATAGTAGGGGAGGACAGGCAAGGCGTCTATCTGGAAGCAGTAGTCAACATCAAGCCCATAACCATTCTCACTTAACCACTGTGCGTGATTGCACCGGTGAAGGGCGCGTTGCAGGTTTTCCTGATCGTTCTGGTACTGCGTAAAAGCTATATGTGCGGCATCGGAGACAAGGCCTGGTTCTCGTCCGTTCCAGAGCCGGTAGAGCATAAGCCCGGCGGCCAGCGTGTCTTCGAGTGCTACCCGGTTGCGCCAGCCGGCGCAGATGATGGTTACGTCAAGACTGGCCTCGCGTGCGAATTGAACAACCCGCTCTGCATTAAGGAAGCCCCCCACCACCAGATGTTCCGCTGCGCGGGCCTGTGCAATGGCGCGGGTGCCGTTCGTCGTGTTCAGGATAATCGTTCGGCCTTCAACGACAGAACGTGTGTATTCGAGTGGTGAGTTCCCATGCTGATACCCTTCGATCATTTCGCCTCCCCGTTCTCCGCCTAACAGGAAGCTGCTGTGATCCATATTGGAGGCGATCTTGCCAGCCTCAGCCGTATCGGGAACCGGAACTACCGCGCGCGCGCCGTTCTGGAGCACCGTTGCAATCGTAGAACTGGTGCGGAGCACATCTATCACAATAACCGTGCGTCCCCGCACGTCTTCTTCTGAAACGGTTGAACCTGTAAGAAAAACTTCAACATCCATACTGTCATCACCTTCACGGATATACGCGCATTGACACCGCACCGAGCAGTCAGCAGTCAACCCATGGACCAGCGCAAGGCTGTCGGGCATTGCTTCACCTTTTGCCCTGCTGAATGTAAAGCAAAGGTGGTAAGCGGAACGAGGTTCTTAATACTATTTTTTATGAAAAGGAGGCTTCTCTACCGTTGCAGGCAATGGTTTTCCACGAACAGAGATGCCGACGGAGCGCCCCGGTTGCGTATAGGCGTCCTCATTTGTCACATAGCCCAGCCCTATACCTTTTCCCAGAATGGGAGAGGGCGCTCCGCTTGTTACCACTCCGATTTCAGTGCCATTGTCTGATACGATAGGATATCCGTGTCGCGGGATGCCCCGGTCGTTGAGGACAAAACCAATGAGCTTGCGGTTCGTGCCTGACCCTCGAATAGACCGAAGCGCATCGCTGCCGACGAATTCTCCCTTGTCAAGTTTTGTCACCCAGCCGAGCCCGGCTTCCAGCGGATTCGTTTCTTCGGTCAGATCATTGCCATACAGGCAGAAACCGGCTTCCAGTCGGAGCGTGTCGCGGGCGCCTAGTCCTACAGGTTTAAGTCCCAGGGAGGACCCTTCTTCCATCAGTGCTTTCCAGATGCCGGAAGCCTTGTCCGGATCACAGTAAATCTCGATCCCTGGCTCGCCCGTATAGCCTGTCCGGGAAAGGATAGCAAAAGCACAACCAAAGAAAGACCCGGGCGGCATTCTGAGGAAGTGGTAATATTGAAGATCAGATAGCGATTGATCGGTCAGAGCCTGAACAATCTCAATGGAGCGAGGTCCCTGAACGGCAAGCAGGGCGATGCTGTCAGAGGCATTGACAAGTTCTGCGCCCATTGGATTGTGCGCCTGCATCCAGGAAAAATCCTTCTCTATATTGGAGGCATTGATGACCAGCATGAATTCACGCTCGCTCAGCCTGTAGACCAGCAAGTCATCAACAATGCCGCCGTTCTCATTGCACATTACCGTGTACAGGGCTCGGCCATCGTACAGGCGGCCAACATCATTGGTTGCCAGATTCTGGACGAAGTCAAATGCCTGGGAGCCGCGAACGAAAATCTCGCCCATGTGGCTTACATCGAACAGGCCGGCAGCCCGGCGAACAGCCATATGCTCATCTACGATTCCTGAATACTGGACAGGCATATCAAACCCTGCAAAGGCCATCATGCGAGCGCCGAGCGCCAGATGGGTGCTGTACAGGGGAGTCTGCTTGACGACATCAAAGGCAGGCATGGAAAAGAAGCTGAAAACTTGTGTTGAGAGGCTAAAAGGAGTGATGCAAACCCGGACGCGGCTCTGCAAAACAACATAATACACTGTGCGTCAGCCATAGTCAACGCGAAGCATTTCGGTGGAAAAGCAAGGCGGCGCCCTACAGCCGGTAGGCCGTGTAACTATTCCTGCGCAATGCCTCTACCGCCCTGTCGGCGGTCGATTCATCAGCGAAGCTAAGGCGAAATGCTCCGCCTGTACCCTCGCGTATCTTCAACAGTTCAATGTCCTTTATATTTATTTCACCCTGATAAAGGGCGCTGGTGATAGCGTAGAGCACTCCAGGTTTATCCTCCGCATAGACGTACACGTCGGCCATCGGATGCAGGAAGCCTTTTGAATTCTTGGGAATAGTGTCACGGACAAGGCGGGCCGTGTCAAACAGGTCTCCCAGGTCTTTCCAATCCTCTGCGAAAAGACGATGCCGGGTTTTTTGTAGGGAGTCGGAAAACCGGGAGAGCATATCGAGAATAGGACCTTCGT
>CBDUBU010000240.1:0-6391 GCA_965365465.1 uncultured Rhodothermaceae bacterium | reverse complement strand
GCGGGCAATGTAGGCATCCGCCGCAAACATACTATCGACCGCCGCATCGTTCAGAACCACATCCTCTCGCGTCCGGGCCACATAGTGGACAATGGCGTGCGAGAGGTCCCGGTGTTCTTCGAGCGGGGCTGATTGAAGAATAATGGTTTCTTCGCCGTCAACCGCGCCTTCTGCTTCGACCACCAGCACGTCGTCGTCGGCAATGATCAAAAAGCCTTTCTGGGCGCCTGCGTTCTCGATGACAATCTGCATCACACGCTTGAGCAGCTTGCCAAGCACGATTTCACTGGCGAGCACGCGGGAGGCTTTGAGGACGGAAGCAACGTCTAGTTCTACGTGAGCAGACGCGGCGGAGACTTCGGCTACCATATCTGCGCCGGTGGTCTCAGGACGGAGCAACAGGTCCGGGTGCTGCCGGTCCAGGTCGCGGACTTTGGCGGCAGCGCCCCATGCATCGTACCGGCTCCTGGCTTCGCGCAAGTAGGCCGTCGCCAGAAACGCGCGTTCCTGCGACAGGTAAAACTGCGCGGCGCACTCATAGGCCAGCGCTTCTTCCGCAAGGTAGCCATGTTCCCGGGCTGCTGCGATGGCCTCGTCGTAGGCCGCAGCAGCCTGTTCCGCCCGTCCGGCGCGCCGGTGCATTTCCGCTTCCACCAGGAGGTATTTGTGCAGCGCGTTCTGCGGGCTGCTTTTTGCCCATTTTTTCAGCCGTTTCCTGGCCCGGCCCAACGCCTTCCCGTATACGTCTTTCTGCCCGGCGCTCGCCGCCGGGAGCAGCGCCAGGATCGTCAGCGCCTCGTAAAGGTCGTAGTACGGCACAAAAGCCACGCTATGCACCACCATCTCCGGGTAATCGCGCAAGCGCACGACGAGACGGAAGGCTTCTTCGTATTGCCCGAAGAGGCAGGCAATCTGCAATTGCAGAAGATGATCGAATCCCTTCTGCATCTCCTCCGTGACATCCTCGCCCGGATCGAAGCGGTGCGCGCCTGATCGAATGGCTTCCGGCCCGGTTTTTGCCAGCGCCTCGATCCATCGCAGGGCGGATTGCATGGTCTGCATCACGTTCTGCGCGCCGAGGTTTTTGCCAAAGTCCAGATAGCGCAGTGCTTCGGCCTGGATCTCTGCCAGCGGCATGGACAGCAGAGGCATCCAGAAGAGAATCACGTTGGCGCAGTAACCTGCCTGTACCAGGTTGCCTGTTTCCAGACAGCCGCGCAGCGCGGCATCGAGGTCGTCCAGGCTCTCCCGAAGGTGCCCGCCGAAATGTCGCAAAAACGACGCGATGACGAACAGCGTCTTGCTGGTGATCGACGTGTCATTGAACTGTCCGGCCACCTCGTCGGCCAGCCCTGCGTAGGCTGCCGCCGCTTTCATGTTGCCAAAGGCCGAACTGTGGAGCGAACCGTAGCAGGCGTAGGCAAACGAGGAAGGCGGCGCATTGCCATACGTGAGCGACAGGTTGACCATTTTGAGCACGATAAGCCCGATCAGGTTCTCACGCTTGAGCAGATAAGCCGGAAACCAGAGGTTGATGAGCAGGTTCATCGCCGTCAGCCGTTCCGGCGTCATCCGATCGGGCAGCCGCGCCAGGTCCCGGATCGGCGTCCGACCCTGCTTCCACTTCACCTTCAACAACTCCGCGAACATATCGGCCTGCGAGGGTTCTGCCGATAGGGGCAGCCCCAGCAGCTTCAGCGCCGCTACACCCACATCTACGGCTTCTGCATTCCGGCCCAGGTGCATGAACTGTAACACTTGCGCCGTGTAAACCCGGACGCGATCCGCATCGGTGCGGGCTTGTTGCAGGAGCAGGCTGAATCGGCGATCGGCTTCGTCGAACTGCGTAGTCAGGTATTCGCATTCAGCCCGTTCGAGGTGCAGGTCGAATGCCAGAGAATAGTGTACCTGCCAGCTATTTTCGGCCAGCAGCGCGGTTCCGGCCGTCAGGAAACGAAGCGCCGATTCATAGGCAGTGGATGCTTTGGCTTTCCTTCCGGCGAGCAGGTTGATGCGTGCCGCTTCGATGCGTTCAGTTTCTCCGGTCAGCAGCGAGGCGCCAATGTTCAGATGCTCGGCGATCTCGAAGAGGTGTTTATCGAAGCGTTGCGCGAGGTGGTCCTGGAGCCGCCGCGCTACATGGAGATGCACCGCCGGGCGGTCGGCTTCCGGGATCAGGGCGTAGGCGGCCTGCTGGACCCGGTCGTGCAGAAACGTAAAGGTGAGGGCGGAAGGATCGAAGTCGGGATCAGCTCCTGTTGCTCCGTCAAGGTCTTGCAGTAACGGATACGCTGACCGTGTTGAAAAAACCAGTCCTTCCTGGAGCGCCTCCGCCAGGGCTGCGGCGGTTTCCTGCGTCGTGTGTTCGTAGACGGCAGCCAGGGTCTGTGAATCAAACGTGTTGCCAATGCAGGCCGCCAGCTTCAACACCTCACGGGTGTGCATCCCGAGCCGCCGCATTTTGTCGGACATCAACACAGCGACGTTGTCCGTCGTCGGCGCTTTCCGAACCGCCTCAAGCTCCCACGTCCAGCCTCCGGCCCTGCGGCGGCCCTGCTCGTCTCGCCCGGGAACGAATGCAATCAGGCCTTCCCGGTGAAGAGACTTCAGAAACTCGATGGCAAAAAACGGATTGCCGTTCGTCTTCCGGAAGACCAGTTCGGCCAGCGGCGCTACGCGCTCCTGCCGGCACGACAGGGTGTCGGCCATCCAGGCTTGCAAATCAGGCAGCGAAAGCGGCTTCAGGGGCAGCCGTGTGATCTGCCCGCCCTCCTGCTCGATTTCCAGCAGAGTCTGCACCAGCGGGTGATCCGGGGCAACCTCATTGTCACGGTATGACCCGATCACCAGCAGGTAGCCGATCTCCGGGTCGCCCATCAGGTACCGGAGCAGTTCCAGCGTTGCGACATCCGCCCATTGAAGGTCGTCCAGGAAGAGAACGAGCGGATGATCTTTTCCGGACAGCACCCGGACGAAGCGCCGGAAGGCCAGGCGAAACCGGTTCTGCGCCTCACGCGGTCCCAGCGACGGCAGTAGCGGCTGCTCGCCGATAATCAGTTCGATCTCAGGAAGCACGGCAACGATGACCTGTCCCACAGGTCCGAGGGCTTCCTGGAGCCGGGTGCGCCAGCCGGTGATCTGAACTTCGTTTTCGGTGAGCAACTGGCGGATCAGTTGCCGGAATGCATCCGTCAGGGAACTGTAGGGCCGATCTCGCTGAAGCTGGTCGAACTTGCCGGAAATGAAAAACCCGTTCTCCCGCAGGATCGGATGGTGTATCTCCTGAACCAGCGTCGACTTGCCCGTTCCCGAATACCCGTAAACCAGCAGCGCCTCGGCAGCGCCTTTTCGCACACGGTCAAAGGTCTCCATCAGCACAGCCCGTTCCTGGTCGCGGCCGTACAGCTTCAGCGGCATCGTCAGACGATCCGAAACATCCGACCCGCCGGGCACGAAATCCACGATTTTTCCTGTGGCCGTGTACTGGTCAAGGCATTCCTGCAAGTCTGCTTCCAGACCGGAGGCGCTCTGGTAACGATCCTCGGCGGTCTTTGACAGCATCTTCAGCACGACATCCGAAACAGCCTCCGGGATGTTCGGGTCGAGCGTGTGCGGCGGCGCGGGCTGATGGGCAATGTGGCAGTGAATCCACTCCAGAGGATCTGAGGCGGCAAAGGGCGTCTGCCCCAGCAACAACTCATAGAGAACTATGCCGAGCGAATAGAAATCCGTTCGGTAGTCAAGGCTCCGGTTCATGCGCCCCGTCTGTTCGG
This sequence comes from uncultured Rhodothermaceae bacterium, assembly GCA_965365465.1. Lineage (GTDB taxonomy): Bacteria > Bacteroidota > Rhodothermia > Rhodothermales > DASSAV01 > CBDUBU01. The sequence goes on along the minus strand of CBDUBU010000240.1, from coordinate 2,618 downwards.
GCGACATGTATGCAAGGTTCTCTTCCAGATAGGCCGGACCCTGCACTTGATGGGTTTCCCCTGCGTACCGGGAGGCGATGCCGAAGCCGGTCAACCGGACTTCGCCGGTCTCCGGGTGCATGAGAATGTTTCCGGGATGGAGGTTCTTGTGTATGATGCCGTGTTCGTGCAGTGCGCCGAGGAGCCGCGCAACCTGGATCACAGGGCGGAGCAGCCCGGCCAGACCCACGCCCTCGCGGGAATCCCTCCTCGACAGCGGTGCGCCGCCGAAACCTTCGAGGATGAGCGCGAGGCTGTCGTGATGCCGAACCAGAGCGCAGGCGTGAAGGATGCCTTCGATGTCGGGCGTGCGCGTCATCTGATACTCATTTTGCAGGCGCCTGACTTCCTGCGGAGCAGGCGGGCCGGCCTCCGGCATCCTGATTAGCACAGGCCGACTCTCCGCCAGGCTGCGCCCCCGGAACGTGCAAAGCCCGCCTGCCTCATAAAGGAGTTCGGCCCGTTCATAACCCGGCACATCTTGCTGTAAGTCGGCTTCCGGCTTCATGGATATCTCAATTCGTTTCACGCGCCGCCGGTTGCGCCCGGCTCAGAGAAAAGACGAAGTCTCCGGAAAGACGCGGGCCGGGAATCACCTTGCCGTCAGCCCCGATCCCCGACGCGATAGAGGAAAACGAGTGGCACTGCATACAGCCCAATGCGCCGTAGACCACCGTCTTGTTATCCGGGCCGCGATACTGGAGTGCGCTTGCAGGCTGGTTGCCGGCCTGGAAGTAGGTTTCCATGACGCTGTTGGCAAGAAAGGGCGGCGCGGGTCGGCCCAGTGAATCATTTAGCACCCATGCGGTCAGCGCTTTGCTCTGGTCTTTCGGGGTGCGGCGCACAGGAGCCGTCGGCCAGACGCTTGTGGGCCACTGTGCGCCGATGAGTTTGTAAAACCGGAGCACCGACCCGGCCTCCCGAAGGCGCGTCTGTGCCTGCCGGTTCAGCGTTTCGGTAGCCTCCGGGACCGGAATGGTGCGGGCAGCCTGCGTCCGCCGGATGCCGTCTTCGTCCGGCTCCGGAGGGGTGTTCACAGGGCAGGTCGGGCACGCAGGGTCATAAAAGGAGGGCCTGGAAGGGCGCTGCCGGCCCGGCTCGGAGAGATCGAGTTCATTGACGGCCAAGTTATCGACATGCTCAAAGGTTGACCATACCCATTCGGGTGCATCTACCAGCTTTCTTGCGATGTGCATCCCGACGAGGCCCAGCGTTTTTTTCACCAGAACGCCGGACAGTTCCTCCTGCGGCACACAGACCTCTCTCGTGAAGTAGCGGTCGGGCAGATCGCCTTTTGTTTCGTCAATCTCCTTCCAGGCCAGCTTCATCGTGATGGAACCGGTGGTTGGGGGGTGCAGGTTCGGGTTGGCCCAGCCGAAAAAAGCAGCATTGGACCCATCGCCCAGATACCGGATTTGTCCCTCTACATTGTAAAGCTGTTGCTTGAGGATGTCAGCAAAGACAATGTCGTTCAGGAAGACCTCATAATATACCTGGTTGCCGTTCTGGTCCCACAGGTGATTTCCGTCTGCCTCGGCCAGGGTCAGTTCGTGCCGTTCCAGCGCGTCGGAGAGGCTTTTCTGCTTGCTCAGGTGCGCAGCCTCGCACTCCTCATCATCGAACGAGCGGGCCATTTCAAGCACGCCGTACGTCGAATCCGGGCGGGCGCCGTCGGGAAGAAAAATCTCGTTAGGGGTCATCCAGTATACCCAGCGCGGGACGCCCGGCCCCGTCAGTGCAGGAGCCGGCGTTCCCTGCGAGTCTACCGGCCACTGGAGCGCGACGAAGGACTCCCACGCGAACAGATCAAACACCCGCGAGGCCTGCGCCAGATCGTAGGGGTCTGCCAGATCCAGCTTCAGCATGAACGCCCGGTCTATCCCGGAGGGCAGTTCGGGGCTGAGTCGCGGGGGGAAATCGAGCCGTTCAGCGGCGCTGGTATCTGCAGCAGCGCCGCTAGCGCCCGCAGCAGCGGCATAACCGGAAGGTCCACCCGGATTCTCCTGCATGACCCGGCAGGTAACGTCCGGCATGGCCAGCACGGCTGCCGTCGCAGCGAGCAGCGCTACAACGGTGGAGGATTTCACAGGGGTTTTTCGCTTGCTGCGCTCTTCCACGTCTGTTCGCTTGCCGCCGTCTTCCGCAGCCCACGCGCTCTTTTCCTCCGGAACCCTGTAACGTCTCTGCATCACATAAAGGAAAAATGGGGCATGAACCCCAGGTAGGCTTTTGCCTCCAGGTCCGACCCCGGCTCGTACACCAGTTTCATATCCACCCACCGCGTCAGGCGGGCAGGCCAGGCCGCGCCCGGATAGAGGACGCGGGTAGACGTTTGCCAGTCCCGGAGGGCCTGCTGCTGCTCCGGCGTGCAGAGGCCCTGCGCCACACAGCGCCCGATCAGCATCTGCCGTCCCGGATCGCGCTGCATCCACGCACGGGAGAAAAAATCTACACCCAGGCGTGGTAGAACACCTCCCCCGGCTACGCTGAGATCGACCGTCACATCCGGGGCCTCTCCGGAGAAACAATCCAGCAAATCTTCTACCTCTGCCCTGCTGCCCGGCCAGCCTATCGCCTGC
>CBDUBU010000239.1:0-6394 GCA_965365465.1 uncultured Rhodothermaceae bacterium | reverse complement strand
CGCTCCCGCTTGCAGCGCATTTTCCTGGTGCATGGAGAGTTGCGGCGGCAGGAAAAGCTGAAAACGGCCCTGGAACGGGAAGGCTACCCTGACATTTCCATCCCTGCGTACGGGGAGGCGGTGATTCTGTAGCCCTGGTCAGCCAATCAGTTCTGCTTCCTCCAGCGTCGGATGCTGCAAGGCATCACCGCAGAACCGCGCCAGCGTTACGATAAAGGTCGTCCCGTGGCAGCGACGGCTCTTTACGGTGATCGAACCGCCCATCAATTCCACGAGGTGCTTCGTCAGGGCCAGCCCGAGGCCGTTTCCCTCGTAGGAGCGGTTCGTGCTGGCGCTCTCCTGGCGAAATTCCTCGAAAAGATGGGGCATGAAGCCTTCGCTGATGCCGATTCCGGTGTCCTGCACCGTCAGGGTGAGGCGGGCTTCATCGGCTTCAAGCGTTACGGCAACCTCTCCCACCTCCGTGAACTTGATGGCATTACCGATCAGGTTGGTGAGGATGCGTCCCAGGAAGGTGCGATCCGTCTCACAGAACAACTCGTCCTCCGTCATACGGGTCACAAGGCAGAGTCCTTTCTGGAGAGCCAGCGGTTCGAGTCCGCGCATGATTTCCCGGACTTCTGCTGCGGCATCAAACGGTTCGGGACGCGCCCTCTGATGCCCGGCATTCAACTGCGCCAGGTCCAGGATGGAGTTCAGCGTGTGCAGCAGCCGCCGGCCGTTCTCTTCGATGAGGTAGGCAAACTCACGGTGTTCTTCGGCGACTTCATCGGTCATGATCTGGGCGAAACCGATGATGCTGGTCAGCGGTGTGCGCAGTTCATGGCTGACATTGTTGAGCAAGGCAGTTTTCAACTGCGCAATGGCTTCCGCCTGCTCTTTGGCTGCAATCAACTCCGACTCGTAAAGCTTGCGCTCCGTCACGTCGCGCAGCACGATCAGCCAGCCGGCCAGCAGGTGACGCCACCCGTAGAGGGGAGAGATGCGCAGGTCGAAATAGCGGGGTTCATCGCCATCCTTCAACACGATTTCCGCCTGGGCCTCCACTTCTTCCGGCTCGCCGCTGTGCAGAAGCACGGCTTCCCGAAAAACAGTCTCGATACGCTTGCCGATAGCTTCTCGGACGCTGTATCCTGTGGCCTGCTGCGCGGCAGGGTTCATGTCTACGATACAGTTCTGGGCATCCAGCACCAGCACGAGATCGCTCATGCTCTCGACTACGAGATCTCGCGCCGCAGGGACGATGTCGAGCAGCCGGTATTGCAAAAGGCTCCAGGTTACGCCAAGCCCCGTAAACAGAAAGACGAAGGGCAGGCTTTGAGAAGACGGTTCCGGGAGCAGAGACACCGGCGAGAGCAGCAGGGCAGCGGCAGGAAGCAGGCTGCCAACGAGGAGGACGAATGCCTGCTGCCGGTATAGCCGGGGAGACTGGGAAACCTCACGGGCGAGGACGACGACCGTAGCGACCAGTAAGGCAAGCCCGTAAGTCCGGTCAATCCAGAACCATGCCTTGCTTGATGCCGCTGCTTCTGCGTGAAGCGCCGCGCCCGCCGCCAGGTAGAGCCAGCCGAGCAAGAGCAGCGTGACGGACGGAACGGCAACCAGCGCTGCTGCCATCTTCAGCGACTTTCCGGTGTGCTTGGTGTGGCGAAACAGAAAGCGGGCGTACACCACCGGGAAAGCAGAGGAGAATATATATTTCAGGTCATGCCAGAAACTGCCCGAAGAGGCGCTTGAGAGGGCAAAGGTGTTTGCAAGCGTCCAACCGGCAGCGATGAAGACCAGCAACACGAACGAGGTTGCGCCCGGCACGGGTCTGCGCCGCCACGCAAGAACGCCGACCAGAGCGAACAGGGCGCTTGCAAGGGCCATGGGAAGCATGTACAGAGCATAGTTCCACTGCATAGGTGCGGGTCGCCGGGTCTTGGAGTGACGGGAGGCTGGTTAAGGATTGCACCTTTGTGTATCGTACAAATGCAACCGGAACTAAAGGCCGGGAAGAAAAAAAACGGGGTGCGGATATCAGGAAGAAATGCCGCCTTCCCCTCCGATGAGGGGAACGAAACGGAACAGATGCGTCTCTTCGCGTTCGTACTCATTCGGCCCGACACAGGTGACCCTGTTCATAGTCTGTTCTTTCGCGTCGCCGATGGGAATGATGAGCCGCCCGCCGGGCTGACTGGCATCGGGCACACGTAATTGTTCCAGCAGCGACCTCGGCGCTTCCGATGCGCCGGCCGTGACGAGGATGCCGTCATATGGGGCAAAGGTAGGCCAGCCCAGGGACCCGTCGCCGAAACGGGTAACGACGCGATAACCGAGCCGGGCCAGCAGGCTTTCCGTGCGTTCCAGCAGCGCTCGGTGGCGCTCCACCGAAAAGACGCGCACTCCCAGTTCGCACAGCACGGCGGCCTGATACCCGCTTCCGGTGCCTACTTCCAGCACGCGGTCATCTTTGCGGGGGTTCAGCAGCATCGTCTGGTAAGCCACCGTGAAAGGCTGTGAAATGGTCTGGTTCAGGCCGATGGGCAGCGCTTCGTCCACATACGAGCGCTCGCGCAGACCCGGCTCTATGAAGTGATGCCTCGGCACGGCGGCAAGGGCAGCCAGCACACGCTCATCTTCGATACCCTTGCGCCGCAGTTCGTCTACCAGATGTATGCGTCGCTGTCTGTATATCCTTTCAGAAGGCATGATGCGTAATTATTCGGAGGTCGTAAGGCTGGTTTCCACAGGGGCCTGGTTTGTGAGCGCTTCGGAAAGGAGCGTGCGGAAATCATCCGGCGAAAGCCGCGAGACCAGTTCTCCGTTCTGGGAGACGGAGATGGTTCCTGTTTCCTCTGAAACGATCACAACGAAGGAATCCGTCTGTTCGGTAAGCCCGACAGCCGCCCGGTGGCGCAGGCCCAGATGCGGGCTTAACCTCATGTTGGTAGAAACGGGCAGGATGCACCGGGCTGCCTCGATGCGCTGGTTGCGAATGATGACGGCGCCGTCGTGCAGCGGATTTTGTGAATAAAAAATGGTGATGAGCAGGTCCCGGCTCACCTGCGCCTGGATCTGCGCTCCCGTTTCGATGTAGCTGCGCAACCCGCTCGACCGCTCGATGGCGATCAGCGCCCCGATGCGCGCCTTGCTCATTTCTCCGATAGCCGCCGTGACTTCGTCGATCATTTCTGTCTGTGCAGGGGAGGTTACGAAGCGACGCACGAGTGGATTCTGACCGATCAGCAACAACAGGCGGCGAATTTCAGGCTGGAAGAGAATAATCACCGCCAGCACGAACACCTCGCTGAAGGAACTGAACAGCGCCCGGAGCATCGTCATGTCGGCTGCCGTGACCAGCACCTGCATCAGGTAAAGCGCCATGACGCCGAAAAAGATCTGCACGGCAATCGTACCGCGCATGAGCAGGTAGAGCTTGTACAGGATGTACGCCACCACAGCGATCTCCAGTACGTCTACTACGCGGATAGGTATGGTATGAAAAAGCTTCAAGGCGTGACGGGATCAGGAAATACGCTGCAAGAGGGCGAGGGCGCTCGTCTTTGACGCTTCGCACTTTACAATATAGCGTCTGACGAGGCGCTTTGCGCAGTCGCAGCGCCAAGCACCCGCAGCATTTCAACCGTAGGTTTTACGTCGTGGGTTCTTACCAGGGTTGCGCCGCGCAGAACGGCCACCGCCGTCGCGCCGAGTGTTCCATAAAGCCGTTCGGCCACTGGCGCCGGAGCGTCGCGGGTGCGGAGCGTTGCCCCGATGGTGCTTTTGCGTGAGATGCCGACTAGCACCGGCCGGCCGAGTAACAGCAACGTATGCACATGATTCAGCAGGCGCAGGTTGTCCGGCGCCGACTTGCCGAAACCGAATCCCGGATCGGTCACGATGTGCTTTACCCCTGCCTGCTCGGCCAGGCGCACCGACTGCTCCAGCGAGGCGCTCACTTCCTCGATTACATCGCCGTACGGGTGTTCGTGCGGCATTTCTCCGGGAATCCCCGTCGCGTGCATGACCACGATCGGCGCCCCGTATGCTGCGGCAAGCGTTGCCAGTTCAGTACCCTGGCGCAGGCCGGTAACGTCATTTACCATATGCACGCCGGCTTCCAGCGCCTCGCGGGCCACTCCCGGCTGAAAGGTGTCGATGGAGAGGATCGCTTCCGGGAATCGGGCAACTACCGCCTTTATGACGGGAAGCACCCGCGCTTTTTCTTCATGCTCAGATACGGGATCGGCCCCGCTTCCGTAGACCGCGCCGCGAGGGCGCGTCGAGGCGCCGCCTATGTCGATGAGCGCAGCGCCCTCGGCCAGCATGGCCTCAACACGTCGTGAGGCATGATCCGGGGTCATGTAGCGCCCTCCGTCGGAGAAGGAGTCCGGCGTTGCGTTTAGAATGCCCATCACATGAGCGCCTTTAGCCAGGCCCGGACTGCAATCCAGCAACTTGCCGCGACAGTCGAGGATAAAACGTTCCGGCGTCGTTGTTTGCGGAAAAGTGTTCAAATCAGGGATCATGGAGACTAAAAAAGAATTCTGTAGCTTCTGCGCAAACGCGCCGTTTAGCAAACGGCGGCGGCGCCCGGTGGTTCTTGAGTCTTTTCTATAACTAAGCTGTTTTTATGGAAAATATGCTGGGGCGGATCTTACGCACGGTCCCGTTCGGGCCGATGGCGCGGGTAAGACGTTTTCTCGACGACCCGGTGCAGGTGCAAACCGCTCTCTTGCGTGATCTGTTGCAGCGTGCGGCTGCCACCGAGTGGGGGCAGCGCTACGGTTTTGCGGAAATAGCACGCGACCCTGACGTAGCAGCAGCTTACCAGTCTCGCGTGCCGCTGTGCGACTACGAGAGCATCAGGCAGGATGTAGAACGGGTTCGCAAGGGCGCCGTTGACGTTGTCTGGCCCGGAACGTTTCGGCATTTTGCTGTCTCCAGCGGGACGGCCTCGGCAGGAAAGATCATTCCCGTCAGTCATGAGATGCTGGTGAAGAACCGATCTTTCAGCGTAGGGACCGGCATGAACTACCTCGCCGTTAGCGGCAATCCCCGGTTTTTGCTGGGCAAACACCTGACGCTTCCGGGGCGCATCGAGGAAGATGCCGCCTATCCGGGCACGCTCGTCGGTGAAGTGAGTGGGTTGCAGGCGTTATATGCGCCCGCTTTTTTCAAGCATCTGTACCAGGCCGTCCCCAACGAGATGACGTTTCTGCCGAACTGGGAGCGCAAACTCGAAGCCATCGTCGCCCGGACGATGCGCATGGACATTCGCCTGCTGGTGATGGCGCCGACCTGGGCGCTGGTCTTCTTTCAACTCCTGATCGAACGGTTCAACGAACGGTATGGCGCGAGCGCTGCCACGGTGGGGGAAGTCTGGCCGCACTTGCAGGTTTTTATATCGGGCGGCGTGGCGCTGAGTTCATACCGCGACCTGCTTGAAGCGCAGATCGGGCTGCCGAATATGCACTTCATCGAAACCTACGGCGCTTCGGAGGGTTTTTTTTCGTTCCAGACTTCGCTTGACGATCCTTCCATGCTGGCGCACCTGGACAACGGCGTTTTTTTCGAGTTCGTTCGGATGGAAGAGGTCAATGATCCGAATCCGAGGCGTTATACGATTGCAGACGTGGAACCTGACGTGCGCTACGCGCTATATGTAGCCACGTGCAGCGGGTTGTGGGGCTATGGCGTAGGAGATGTGGTTCGTTTTACCCGAACGTTCCCGCATAAATTGCTGGTGGCCGGACGCACGAGCGAGATGATCGACAAGTACGGAGAAGCCATTTTCGGCGAGGAGGCGCGGGCCGCCCTGCAACACGCCTGCCGGACGACCGGCGCCTATGTCGTTGATTACCATGTTGCGCCGCGCCCGGCGGAACTGCGCCGTCTGCCCTCGCACCAGTGGCTCATCGAGTTTGAGCAGGCTCCGGCAAGCCTGCCCGACTTTGCGCGGGCCATCGATGCATATTTGCAACAGGTGAACCGGCATTACCAGATCCGCCGCGAAGCGCGCGCCTTCGACCTGCCCGATATCGTGCCCCTGCCGCACGGCGTTTTCTACGCCTGGCTCAAAAAGAACAAAAAGAAAATCAGCGGGCAGACGAAGGTGCCGCGCATGAGTGAGGAACGCAGCGTAGCGGAAGGCGTTCTTGCCCTGATCGGAAACAAACCATGATTTTTCCGCATAACGTTAGTTGAATTATTCAATTAGACGGAACATCGCCAGCGCCTTGCGCGTGGAGAGTCGCCGATGAGAAAGCAGTCATTACACGGCAGGGAACACCGGCAGCGCCGCCGGGTTATGCCGCTCACCTCCAGAACTGAAACCCATCGAGCATAGTTCGAGTCATTGCTACAAACAAAATCTCTGGAAGGCCTATGTATGTCCCCCGCCAGCAGC
>CBDUBU010000238.1:0-6422 GCA_965365465.1 uncultured Rhodothermaceae bacterium | reverse complement strand
CGGCGGGGACGTATGCCGTTGTGCCGGTGGTGCTCGATGCGCCGGCGGAGGTGAGGCTGGCGGTATACGACGAGTTGGGGCGGCTGGCAGCGCAGGAGGAGGGCGTGTTGCAGGCCGGGAGCCACCAGGTGCGGATTGGCACGGCCGGGCTGGCGGCAGGGCGGTATTACGTGAAGGTGTATGTGGATGGAAGCAAGCCTGTTACCGAAACGCGAGCGGTGACGGTGGTGCGGTAGGGAGCGGGGGGTGCAGGAGACAGAGTATCTTGTGGGCAGGATTGCGGACGATAAAACCGCTGAGGTGGGGATTATTTTACCATAGACCAACGATTACAGATGAAACAGATTGTCTGTGCCGTACTGCTCGTTCTGGCCCTTTCGGGCTGTTACCACACCACCGTGATTACCGGGCAGCCGTATGACGGGGCTTCGCGGGTGGTGGAGAAGAAGTGGCACCTCACGTTTGTGTACGGCCTCATCCCGGGAAGCGACATCGATGTTAGCGAGGAATGCGTACAGGGTGTTGCGAAAGTGGAGACGAAGCATTCTTTCCTGAACCAGCTGGCTGGCGGCCTGAGCGGAGGGATCATTACGCCGCTGAGTGTGAAGGTGACGTGTGCGAACGGGCCGAGGATTTGAGAGGGTGGCTACGGAAGTTTATCGGGCATGGGGAGCGGGCCGAGAAGGAGGGCGACGATGCCGTCTATGGCTTCAGCGGCTGGGACATGTTCCCAAAATCTCAATACCTTCCAGCCGGCAGCCAAGAGCGCTGCGTCATTTCGCCTGTCTCTTTGCCGGTTTCTCTCCAGCTTCGGAGCCCAGTATTGCTGGTTAGACTTTGGGAGGTGTCCGTGGATGGGACAGCTGTGCCAAAAGCAGCCATCGATGAACACAGCTATCTTCTTCCTGGGAAACACGATGTCCGGCCGGACCGTCGCCCCGTTCAGTTTTAGCAAATAACTTTTGCGGAACCGGTGTCCACGCTTGTGCAACCCAGAGCGGATGGCTGTTTCCGGCTTTGTGTCGTAGCTGCGGTTTCCCTTCATGCTTGCACGAATGGCGGGATTGGATGCTAGAGGCGGAGACGGTAGTTTGGGGTTATCCATGTAGCCTCCGGGGCTGTTTCAGTAGCAGGAATTAAAACCACTATAATCTATGGCCCAAAAAGCCAACATGATTGAAGAGAAAGACATCGCGTCCCTTCTCTTTGATCCGGAAAACCCCAGGCTCCCTGCTGGAGTAGACGGCGGTAGCCAAGCGGCAGTCCTGGAGTGGCTTTTGAAGGATGCCTCCATTCCGGAACTGATGGGATCGATTGGAGAGCATGGGTACTTTGCGGGGGAGCCGCTCCTAATCACAGCCGCAGGCGGCCAGGGCGTATACTACGTTGTAGAGGGCAATAGGCGGCTCGCTTCTCTCAAGCTGCTCCATGAACCGGAACTTGCTCCGATTAAAAAAAAGACTGTCCAGCAGATTGCATCTGAAGCAAAGTCGAAGCCTAACAAAATCCCATGCCTGGAATTTGCAAAGCGTGAAGACATTCTCGCTTACTTAGGCTACCGGCACATTACAGGAATAAAGCCGTGGTCGTCGTTGGCCAAGGCGAAGTACCTGCGGCAATTATCGGAAAAGAACCCTGGCCTGAGTTTTACTGAACTTGCAAAACAGATTGGAAGCCGCGCGGACTATGTGGCGCGCCTGCTTACCGCATATAGCCTGTATGAAACGATTGAAGAGAGTGCATTCTTTGGCATTGACGGCCTTGATGATGAGACGATCAGTTTCTCACTCATCACTACAGCAATCAACTACAGCAACATTTTGACTTTCTTGGGACTGAGCAGTTCGCAGGATACTACCCTAAAGGGGCTGAAAAAGGGACACCTGAAGCATCTCACAAGTTGGTTTTTCGCGAAAGACGCCAAGGGCGACACTGCCATTGGGGAGTCCAGGAATATTGGCAAGCTCAATGCTGTCGTCTCACATGATAAAGCGAGGAAGGCTTTCGAGAATAAAGAGGCGACTCTTGATGAAGCGTACTTGCTAACCGGTGCTCCTACAGATGGATATAGGGCCTTTATTGAGGAGGCAAGAGACAAGCTCGAAAAGGCCCAAGGCCAGATCCACTTGATAACCGATTTGGAAAATACCGACTTGGAAGCTGTCAAGGAAATTAGCACTCTCGTTCGCCAGATATATTTTCTTGTTTCAGCAAAGATGCTCTCGCTGCCTGAATAGAAAAGCATGTTGTTCAAAGAGTTAGATAGGCTGCCCCGCAGCAGCGAAGAGCATTATTTAGCTGACTATGTAGAACTGCTGTGTCTCGTAAATCTCGACAGAATGGTTACTAAGGGGGAAATCTTGGACCGGTTTAAGGAGCGACAAGATTTCAGTGACGAGGCTGGCTGTATTGAGCGGGGGTTTGAGGAGGAGGCAAAGGACGAAGGCGTTGACATGGACGACATGACTGTTGCGGAGGTCAACGATAAATGGGCGGCCAAAATCGACCGTATATTCGAGCATTTGGACTACAGGCGTAGGGCTTTCGGGCCATACTATCCATTTGTGACAGGCGAAGGCGAGTTACGCTGCATAAAGCAGATCAGCAAAAAGAGGCGTTTATATGTTTACCTGCTGCTGGCCTCGAACCTGCGTTATATAGGTTCGGGAGGGAGCAAGCTAACGGCCAGCTTTGAGACAGCCAGCCAAGAAGCGCTTCGTTACATCCTGCCTAAAAAAGCGGAAGTGCATATTTTCGGGACCTCCGAAACGTGCCAGAGGCATTATGCTGGGAACCTATATAATAAAATTAAGAAACTAGCTGAAGACCTTCGAGAGGCCGTCCATCCCCAGATAGACAGTATTGCCTTTTCAAAGCACAACTCTGGGGACATGGGGTTGGATCTGGTTGCATTTGTGCCCATGAAGGACGCTCAAAATTTCCTGCTCGTCATCTTTGGGCAATGTGCCTGCACAGAAAAGTGGGCGGAAAAGCAGCATTCTTCCTCTGCCCAAAGTTGGCGAGGAATAATTCCTCTTGTAGTGGAGCCGGTCAACGCAATATTCATCCCTATGTGCTTCCGTTCTCCCGATGGATCCTGGTATAACCCTTTGAAGATTAAGGCCGTGATGTTTGACCGGCTACGGCTGGTACATATGCTCGGCAACAGGTTAGACTTTTCATCCCATCTATGCGACGGATTGGTAAATGAGGCTCTTGCGTCCCGAGAGAGCCCCTTTTAGACAGAGTCGAAGTGACCATATTGAAAACATTGCGCTATTTTATCCCTCAGCAAAAGCCAATAGCTGTTATTCTAGGTGATTTGACACCATCACGCTCAGCAGGAATATTCTCGAGGAGCCATGCTTAGGGCTGTATCTCTTTTTTCCGGTTGCGGCGGGTTTGACTGGGGGGCTGCGCAAGCGGGGGTTGATATTGTAATGGCTAATGATATCGACCTGCACGCTTCGGTGGCATACAAAGGGCTTTTCCCAAAGGTTAATTTTGTAGACGGAGACGTTAGAGACATAGAGGTGTTCCCCTCCGCCGACGTGTTGATAGGTTGCTATCCATGCACTGGTTTCAGCGAAGCGGCGAGGCGGCGCTGGGGAGATAGGAAGGAAAGGAACCTCCGCGACATGCCAAGCAACTTTCTGTACGAGGAGTTTTTGCGTGCACTGAGGCAGGTCCGGCCAAAATACCTTTTTGTTGAAAACGTCAGGGGGATGCGTACTGCCGAAGAGGGTTGGTTTTTTCAGCAGCAACTGAACGGGTTTCAAAGCTTAGGCTACAAGGTCGAATCCCAACTTTTGTCTGCTTCTGATTTCGGTGTAGCGCAAATGCGCAAAAGGTTATTTATCGTTGGCGTCCATCGGGATATGGGTGGGTGCGGTTACAGTTTTCCGAAACCAACCCATGGCTCCGATGGTCCTAACCGCTTGCTAACATTAAGAGATGTGATCTATGGGTGGCCGGACCCAGAGGAAGATGAGTATTGCACCAAGCCTTTCCACGGCCATTATTTAACCCGAAATCGAAAGAGAGGTTGGGACGATGTTAGCTATACCATCGTCGCCCATGCCCATCATGTGCCGCTGCATCCTTCGGGCCTGCCCATGAAACCGGCAGGAAAGGATTGTTGGATTCTCCAGGGAGACACCAATCGCCGTTTGTCATGGAAGGAGTGTGCAGCCATCCAGGGGCTGCCGGCAAAGGTCTCTCCGTCCGGCAGCCTGATGCAAAAGTACCGGGTTGTCGGAAATGCCGTCCCTCCGGCTCTTGGAAGGGCTCTGTTGGAGCAGATTGTAAAATGGGGACCGGGCTGATCCTTTCGGAGATTGTCTTTTCGGGATGTGCACTCACCCCGGCGGGCATCAGAATCAAAAGTCCGCATAGCAGGCGATGATGTGCACCGCCTCGCTTCCGTCGTCTCGCAGGCGAAACCGGTCGCGTATAACTTCTGTTATGTGAGAAAAGACAATTTTCTTTTGCTTTTTTGTCCTAGCATCCTTTTAAGAATCATTCCTTGTAGTTCCAAGGAGCCTCTCGTATATGAACGACGGCCAGGGCAAGCTGCCCCACCGTTACGAAAGCGATGACATCTGTGCTCTGATAATTATTAGTAATCTTTGCAATTAGGGTATTGCGTGTGCTGCTAATAATTAGTACATTAGGGTAGGTAAACAGAAGAGACGCAGATGCCAAAACGATATACGGTTCGGGAGTTGATTGCGATAGTGGAGAAGGATGGGTGGTATGCGATCAAGTCGAAGAGTGGGCATCGTCAGTTCAAACATGCCGAGAAGAGCGGGCGGGTTACGATTCCCTTCCATGGTACGAACGAAGTCCTCCCGATAAAGACCGTGCAAAGTATCCTCAACCAGGCACAAATAAAGCCATAGCTAACTATGCGACGTTACCTTGTGATTATCGAGCAGCCTCAGGAGCCCGGCGAGGCTTTCGGAGTGTTTTGCCCTGATCTGCCGGGGTGTATCTCTGTGGGCCGGACGGAGGATGAAGCGGTGGACAACATGGCGGAAGCGATTGCTCTGCATCTGGAGGGGATGATTGAGGATGGCGAGCAGATTCCGGAAAGCACGGTTCGCGCCGTGGAGATTGCCATTCCCGACCCTGTGGTTAAGCGGTCGGCGGCATGAAGGTGACGGCACATCACTCTGCGCATCGCAGCGCCGATGGCGGCGCTCATGGCCGCGTTGCATCCATGCGGGAGGAGTTCGTAGCGCTGCGCAAGCGGTTGGGCAGCCAGGTGGAGGTGGCGGCCATGCTGGAGCGGTCTGTACAGTGGCTATGCCAGATCGAGCAGGGCAAGCGCCCTCCGCCAGCTTACGCGCTCTACGCGCTTCGGTATCTGGCGAGCGAAGCCGAGCCGGCGGCAAGCATTTCTCAGTAGCCGAGCAGCTGTCGTTTACCTCTTGGCCTAGCGCATGCGGCGCTGGACTCGGCGGACGTGGTCGAGGGGGAGGTTGGTGTGGCGGGCTACTTCGAGTGGGCGGCGGCCGGCGGCGAGCATTTCTTCGGCCTTTTTCTGCTGCATGGGGTAGAGGGCGTACTTGACGTGGGTGATGTGGATCTTCCCTCCTCCAAAGGCGGCCCGTATGCGGAGCATGACGGTGCGGGCCTTTTCTTCGCCTAACTCTTCTGCCAGAAGATCGTGGAGGTCGGCAGTGTCGTCGTTGAGATGGGCGGCGTGGTCGATGCCGGGGGCGTTGGGGTCCAGGGTCATGAGGGTACTTAGGGTAAGGTGACCCGGCGGCGCTTATTTCTCGAATGAGCCACGCCGGGAGGAAAATACGTAATGCGTGGGTAATTTCGTAATCAACTGCAAGACATGATCGTGTCCATAACCTTGGACACGTTTGCGTACCCGGATTCGTCTATGATTCCGGGTTTTCTTTTTTTGGGCGGATGGCGAAACTCATGCCTGGGCGCCCTTAACGGGCGCGACGGAGAGCGGATCTTGTATCGCTATGGGAGAGGCGCATGTCCAACTGCATCGATGCTCGCGTGTTATCGCTCGTGGCCGGGTGCCCGGAGGAGCGGGTGCGGCCGTTTGCGGAGCCGCTGGAGGAGGTGTTGGTGCGCTATGGGATGCTGACCGGAGATAGGCGGACTTCTGTTTTGAGGGTGAGCCATTTTCTGGGGCAGGTGATCCAAGAGAGCGGTCGGTTCCGGTATGTGGAGGAGCTATGGGGCCCGACGCCGGCGCAGAAGCGGTATGAGGGGCGGAAGGGCCTGGGGAATGTGGAGCCGGGGGACGGTTTTCGGTACAGGGGGCGGGGGCTGATCCAGCTTACCGGACGCTACAACTACCGGGCGTTCACGGAGGGGATGCGCGTGCTGTATGGGGACGCCACGCCGGATTTCGAGGATCGGCCGGGGCTGGCGGCGGAAGCGCCGTGGTC
>CBDUBU010000237.1:0-6423 GCA_965365465.1 uncultured Rhodothermaceae bacterium | reverse complement strand
AACCAGGGTTGTCACCTCTCGCTCGACGACGTACGCGAGAAACTGCGCCTTCGCTCCGAGCGGCACGCCCGGCGGCTGATCGTCCAGCTTCAGGAAGAAGGGACGCCCATTCAGGAAAAGCGCGAGGGACGCACCAAGCTCTTTTACGTGGCCCCCGAGCACCAGCAAACCACCGTGCGCGGGTTCGAGTTCGACGAAGAAGAGATGCTCGCCCTCGCCGTGGCCGCCGAAGCCGCTGCCGCGGCGTTGCACGCAACCCCCCTGGGCGCGCCCCTCCGTCGCGCCTTCGGCAAGCTGCTGGCAGAACTGGCTCCCCAGGCGCACACCTTCGAGATGGAAGAACTGCCGAGGAAATGGCATTTCAACACAGCTCCCGTCACCCACCTCGACCCGCACGTCTTCCAGACCTTGCAACATGCCATCGGCGAATGCCGGTCGGTGCGCATCGACTACTTCACGGCTTCCACGGGCGAGCACTCGCAGAATCGCAAGATCAACCCCCTGTCGATGGCCTTTCCCGGCGGCTCGTGGCTCGTCGCTGCCTGGTGTCATAAACGGCAGAAGGTGCTCGACTTCGCGCTGAGCCGGATCGCGCGCATCACGCTGTGCGATCCGAAAGAAGAAATGGCTTATTTCACACCGCCGGAGGGTTTCGATCCGGAGGGATATTTCCGCGACCGCTTCAGCGCGCTGGCCGGCGGCGAGGTGCATACCGTGCGGCTGCTCGTCGAGCCGGATCGCGCGCCCTATTTCCGTGAAAAGGAGTACCACCGCACCCAGATTGTCGAGGAAGAGCGCCCGGACGGGCGGCTCGTGGTCTCCTACGAGGTGCAGGGGCTGGAAGAAGTGCGCTCTTTCGTGCAGGGCTGGGGCATCGGCGTGACAGTGCTCGATCCGCCCGAACTGGTCGCGCGGCTGGCGGCGGAAGCCCAGTGCCTGGCAGAACGCTACCGGAGCGGACGCTAAAAGTCCGGTTTAGCTGGAGGCCGTGCGTATCCTCAGAGGGCGTGCAGGCGCATCCTGCCTTTTTCATCCCCGTTGCTCTTTTCTCCCTCTTTGTATGCAAAGCCAGACTCTTTCCTCCCCGCACGATTCCCGGAGCCGCCCTTTCAAACTCACGCCGTCGATGCTCACGTTTCTGTGGGACGACTGCCCGCATTGCTTCTGGCGACAGGTGCATCTGGGGATGCGCCGCCCCGAGATGATGCTGCCCTCTGTTTTCACCACTTACCACAAGATCCTGCAAGATCACTTCACCGGACGCTGTTCTTCGGCAATCTCTCCGGACCTGCCGCCGGGCCGGTGCGCCGCCGCCGAAGCATGGGTGCAGTCCGAAGTTCTCCGCCTCCCCGGCTGCGTCCACACCTGCGCCCTGCACGGACGGCTCGACCACCTGATCCGTTTCGACGACGGAAGCTGGGGCATCGTCGATTACAAGACAACCCAACTCGGCGCGGACCACGCGGCGAAGTATGCCCGGCAATTGCACGCCTATGCCTGGGCGCTGGAGCGGGCGGCGCGCGGGCAACTCCACCTCAGCCCCGTCACACGCCTGGGCCTGCTCTGTCTGGAGCCGGAAGCCATGCTTTCCTTTGCCCCTGGCGAGCAGGCCGTCGTATCGCTGCGTCCGAAGTGGATCGACATACCCCGCGACGATGCGGCTTTCGAGCAGTTCCTGGCGCAGGTCGTCCGGGTGCTGGCCCGGCCCGAACCACCGGTTCCCTCGCCCGGCTGCACGGTCTGCGCCTACCACGCCCGCCGCCGCGAGATGGAGCGCCCACCCGACAGTTTTTCTTTTTGATTTGCCCTGATCCATGAAGGTTTCATGACAGACCTCGACGCGAAAATTGATATTGTACTTAGCTTTTAGTGCGAACCCTCATGAACTTTTTACCCCATGCCATGCGATACAATCTCCAGCTTACCGGCAACACCGCGCCGGTTCCGTACAACCACCTGCACCGTCTGACCGGCGCCCTCCACAAGTGGCTGGGCCCGGGCAACGACCTGCACGACGAGATGAGCCTGTACTCCTTCGGCGCCCTCCAGGGCGCTGCAAAAGCAAACGGCAGCCTGCACTTCGAGCGCGGCGCGGCATGGCGGATCAGCTTCCACGATCCGGAAGCCGCCCGGCGCGCCCTTGCCGGCATCCTGCGCGACCCCGAGGTGTGCTGCGGGATGCGCGTCTTCGAGGTTCAGGAGCAGCCCGTTCCTGCTTTCAACGGCTGCTTCCGCTTCCTGCTCGACGGCAACAGCCCCGTGATCGCCCGGCGCAAGCGCGAGGACGGAAGCCGTGAGTACCTGCTGTGGGATCACCCGAACGTGGACGCCGTCCTGACAGGCATCTTGCGCAACAAGCTGGAAAAGGCAGGCATGAGCGCCGCGCACGGCGATGCCGTCGTGCAGTTCGACCGGACGTATCCTCGTCCCAAAACCAGCCTGCTGGAGGTAAAAGGAATCCGGCACCGGGGCAGCATCTGCCCGGTGGTGGTCACCGGCACCCCGGAGGCCGTGCGGTTTGCCTGGCTCGTCGGGATAGGAGAACTGACCGGCAGCGGGTTCGGCGCACTCCGGTAAAACCACGCCCTACGATTGGGTCGTTCGTGGCTGCATTCAAAATGGCCTCCACCAAACGCATCAACCGCCTCCGGGACACTCCCTGCCACCCCGTGTGTCAACGCAACTGTTGCGCACACATCCTCCGCAATGAACACGAATGGACCACCGCCCGCCACTACACCGATCGAAAGCTGGCGCGGTGGAAGGTGCAACACCTTAAACCAGCATAACGATGCCTGATTTCTTCTACGTAGTACGGTATACCGGACCCTTCGGCTTTATCAAACCCTGGACTGCTGTTCGGGATGGAGAGACGTATAGCCAGCAGTTTCTCACGCCAAGCATTGTCGAAGGAATGCGGGAAAAACTAGGGGTTTCTGCCATTTTGCGCCATCGCCTCCGTCATCAGGGATTTGACCGCCAGCAGGAGCGTGTGCAGTCATCCGGATGGAAAGAAACCGGCAGCCGAAACCGGAAAACGGCAACACGTTCCGAGTCTATCCTTACTCGCGGAATCATGATTCATCCCGTATTGCATCTGGCTTTCGCAACGCTCGAAGATGCCCAATTGGCGGCTGGACAGCACCTGTGCCTGTGCCGCAACGAGGATCTGATTTTTCCCTCTGATGACATACAGCGGGTTCGGCCGGAGCATTTTGAAAGCATCACCGGATTCGAGCTGCGCTTCGAACAGGGTCCGCAATCCTTTCTTGTAGGCTATAACCGGTTCGATGGCGGAGCGCCGATGTTTGGTCGTCTTGAGATTGCAGGAAACCCATCCACACCCGACATACTGGAGCTATGATTTTGCTTGCCAAAAGCGAATCGCGCGGCGGCCTCACCTTACTGGAGCACACAACGCATGTTGTTTCTGTCGCAGAGCGTATGGCAGAAGCGCTGGGCTTCGACCGCCTGCGCGCCCGTCAGGGCGCAGTGCTGCATGATCTTGGTAAAGCTCACCCCTTCTTTCAGGCAATGCTGCGGAAGGAAATGACTTTCGATGACTTTTGCCTGGCGCAACCGCATCGTCACGAAATATCATCCCTGCTTTTTCTCCCGCTCTTTGATCAGGAAGCATGGCCGGAGTTGATAGAGATGGTAGCCGCGCATCATAAGTCCGTGTTGAAGGATGCGCGAAACAGAGGTCTGCTAGACCTCGCGCTCTACGAGTTTGATGGTCCTGAGAAAGTTTTCGAGCGCCATGCCGAAGATTGGAATACATGGTCACCCCCTGCAATAGCCCTTGCGCAGTCGTTCGGAGTGACTTCCCGTGAGACCATCAGCAGGCAGGAGGCTAGCCATGCTTTTCAGTTTGCCTATGAGTACTGCCAGGGCCTGCCGAAGGGGTGGTCAACATGGCGAGGCTTGCTTATGGGCGCCGATCATTTCGCATCCGGTTATATGCATGAGGCCGCGCGTGCTGCGCAGTTGCTATACGATGTTCCGGATCTCGAAACCTGCTATGGCCCCCATTCCTCTCACTACCCTCCTTCGCCGCTCTTTCCGCTCTCTCTGCGTCATGAAGAAGCACGCGACGAGCGCCCACACACCCTGGTTACAGCGCCCACCGGCTCCGGGAAAACGAATTTCCTTCTGCGCCGCTGCCGGGGGCGTGTGTTCTATACGCTGCCCTATCAGGCATCCATAAATGCCATGTATCTGCGCATCGTGAATGATTTGCGGAAAGCAGGCGCCCCCACCGATGTGCGCCGGCTCCATGCTGCCTCGCGCATCTCTCTGGCTGAGGCGCGCGGCAAAGAGAACGAAGATGCGATGGAGACGCAGGAGGACACAGCCCTGCAAGAGCATCCCGGAGCCGGAATAAAAGTGATGACGCCACATCAACTCGCGGGAGTAGTCTTTGGAACGCCTGCGCATGAAGTGGTTGCGCTGGATCTGCGCGGACAGGATGTTGTCCTTGATGAAGTACATACCTATGGCGGCCTTGCGCAGTCTATGGTGCTGGAGATGGTGCGCGCGCTCGTCGGATTGGGATGTCGCGTGCATATCGGGACGGCTACGATTCCAGATGCCCTGGCAGCGCGTCTGTTGGCCGCAATGGGTGGGGAAGGTCAGGTTTGCCGAACAGGTTTCGACGATGAAACCTTGCGAAGTTTCGACCGACATCGGGTAATCAAGCTCTCCGGTGATTCTGAAGCGCAAGATGTGCTGGCAGACCTTGTGGCGCGTCGCCAGCGTGTGTTAGTCGTTGCGAATCAGGTGAAGCGTGCGCAGCAGTGGTTTGACCGGGTGTGTGAAGCCTTTCCGGATGTAGAAGCCATGCTTATTCATGGTCGCTTCCGCCGGATGGATCGCGCCGATCTGGAAAACAGGCTCAGGGACATAGAGAAGACTTCCGCCGCTCAGGGCCGTCCATGCATTGTATGCGCCACGCAGGTTGTGGAAGTCAGTCTCGATATTTCCTTTGATGCCATGATTACCGATGCAGCCCCCCTTGATGCGCTGGTTCAGCGTTTTGGGCGCATTAACCGCAGGCGGACCCTTGAAAGCGCAGGCCGGACGCTCAAGCCTGTCTATGTACTGGCTCCTCCTGTTCTGGAAAAGGATTGCCTTCCTTATGAGCACGCCATCGTTCAGGCCAGTTTCGAGCAGTTGCCGGGCGCCCTGCATGAACCGGAAGGCGCCGTACTGGAGGAGACTTCGCTTATCGAACGCATTAGCGCCGTCTACCCTTCCGTCGACCCTTTGCCTATCGATACTCACCTTGCCGTACAAGGTGGAGTCTACCGGATCAAAAAGCTGCAAAACCGGGCGCGTTCGCTTTTGATTGAGGCGCTGCAGATCGACGGAGAAACGGGTGTGCTGGCTTCAGATGTTTCTGCCTATGAGAAAGCATCCTGGCAGGAGCGGCCTGAATGGGAGATTCCGCTTCCTCAGTGGGTGCGCGCGCGTAGATGGCCGCGCCTCGAAAAAGGAAGCTACCCGCTGATCGTCCCGGATGATTGCTACGACACGGAACGCGGCTTCATGCCGGTTTACACGTCAGATGAACCTTCCGCAGCCGCAAGCTCTGCCGGCTGTTTCTTTTAATCGGAGACCAATACAATGTATACCACCTATCTGGGCCGCCGTATGCTGGAGCGTTATAATGTCCGGCACGGAACCCGCTATGATCCCCGCACCTTTTTCGATGAAGTGTTCTTTCCGCTCTTCTTTGACGATGAGCGGTACTTGATGTGGGTCGGCAATTCCAAGTTCGATCAGGCACAAAAACAAAAGAAAAAAACGCCGCTGACTGTCGAGGTGCGCCAGAAGGCGCTCAGGGAATTTCACGCAGATGCAGGGACCCTTACGGAGCCGCACGGGCATCTGCTGCTTGGTGGTTTCGCACGCGACCTTGATTCCACTACATCCGGACAGGTGACGGATATTCCGATCCCCGTATCAACCGATGATGTGTATCTATCCTGGATTGGCGCGGCTAGCGGCGCAGGCGTGGCAGGCGGCTTCACGATTCTCGTCGATCATGACGCCGTGCTGGATGCCCTGATGGAAGGCTGGTCAGTCTATCGCCGTTGGCTAGGCCAGAATCCTTCCATGAAGCCACAGCAGATCGACACCTGGAATGGATGGTGGCTCATCCATAGCCTCAATCCTTATTTCGATGCTGCTGACCCTCTGGCAGACTTTCAGCCGGAAATCAAAAAAGGCACAGGCGACTGGGGCCTTCAATTGGATACGCCTCCCTGGGCGCGTGTTCTTTTTGCGCTGGCGAACGGCGCATCCGGCGCAGCGCTGACCGCCTACATTTACACCTTCGGCAATACGAACAAGACGGTCGGATTCATCCGGCTGGATCTGTCCCAGATCGCTTCGCTTCCCGCTCTCTACGAACGCCTGTTC
>CBDUBU010000236.1:0-6465 GCA_965365465.1 uncultured Rhodothermaceae bacterium | reverse complement strand
ACCATCTTGTTGACGCGCACATCAACGGTTCGGGCAAGCAGCCCGTTGCTCAGCGCTCCTGTTTCCTCCGCAGAAATGGCCCCGACACTGACGAACGTAGCATCGGCATCCCACTGGTGGTTGTAGATGTTGACATCCGCATATTTCGAGGTCCTTTCCTCCGGGGTAATGCCGACGAGCTGGTTCAGCGCTTCCTCCGTCATGGGCTGGTGGGTTCCCAGCGCGACGAGATAGTCGAGCGCTCTTACCTCCGGGCGCAGGAATTCATGAAAGAGACGAAAGAAAAGCGGCACCGGACCGGTGCGGGTGCCGTCGGGAATAATGACGAGCACGCGCTTGCCAGAGAGATCCCATCGGTTAAACGCTTCCGACATAAGGGATCTTACTTCTGATTCTTCCAAAAAACGATCCGTGTATCCTTTGCCTACTACAAGTCTAGCGCTCATTGCCCACATCCTCCCCAATCAGAGCATCAAAAATGGTTTCTGAAACAATCTACTGTATCGCGTAGAGATAATAAACCTGGTTCTGATAACATCGGAGCGCAGGCGTTAACATTGCCTGATGAAGGGTCGGCGGCGCCAGGAGTTATCTGAAAATGTGTCAAGGAGATAGGCGAGGCTTAACACGTACGTAAAGGCCAGATCGGCCTGTCCAGCGCAGCGGATTTCCGGGTTTCTTCATCGGGGCGCCTCGAAGGTTGGCTTTTTGGGGAACGGTGAGGACTGGATTTCCAGCAGCGCATCGGGTAATTTTCAGCGTTTGTCGCTACCAACCGTATTGTTGCTATGCAAATAGATACGATGGCCGTCATCGGAGCGGGCGCCATGGGAAGTGGGATCGCCCATGTATTTGCCCTGAGCGGACGCCGGGTGTTAATGTTTGATACAAACCAGGCTGCCCTTGAAGACGGAGTTGCTGCCATCCGCAACAACCTGGACCGGCAAATCCGCAAGGAACGCATTGCAGCGGAAGAAGGATCGAAAGCCCTGGCGCGGATCACGACAGGCACGCAGTTCGAGAATAGCCTTGCGTCTGCTGATCTGGTCGTTGAAGCAGTAACGGAGCAGAAGGAAGTAAAAGCGGCTGTGTTGAGACAAGCAAGCGCGGGGATGAAGGCGGATGCGATTCTGGCATCGAACACGTCTTCCATTTCAATCACCTGGCTCGGGGCGCAGACAGGCAAAGCAGAGCGTTTCATCGGGATGCACTTCTTCAACCCGGTCCCTGTCATGAAGCTGGTTGAGGTCGTTCGGGGTCTGGAAACAAGTGAGGATACCTACAAGGCAATCTGTGCGGTCGCCAGAGAGATTGGGAAGACACCGATAGGCGTCCAGGATTTCCCCGGCTTCGTTTCCAATCGCATCCTGATGCCGATGATCAACGAGGCCATCTATTGCAGGATGGAGGGAGTGGCAAGCGCAGAGGATATTGACACTGTGATGAAGTTAGGTATGGCGCATCCGATGGGTCCGCTCGCACTGGCTGATTTTATCGGCCTCGATGTGTGCCTGGACATCATGGAAGTGTTGCAGCGTGAGTTGGGGGAGGATAAATACCGTCCTTGTCCCTTGTTGAGGAAGATGGTAGCGGCGGGGCAGCTTGGCAGAAAAGCGGGCCGAGGGTTCTATTCATACCAATCGTAACCTTGTTCCAAACATGGAAAACTTGCTGGAAACGCGCAGGGAGGGCGTAAAGAATCCGTTTTACAGACGTCCGGCAACATTAGCCTGGGCGGTTATCCTGCTCATCGCTGTTGCCATCCTTTTTTCGTGGGCGGCAATGACTTGATGTTTGCAAACCTGTTTTTCATCATGGCGCATCTGGCGCCTTTGAAGCATCTTCAACCATCGTTACAAAAGCTTTTGTCTGGTCTCTGAGTTTTTCGCCTGCCTGGAGCAGGCTGCCGCCGATAAGGAGTATGGTATCCTTGCCGAAGAACCTGAAAAGCTCATTGACCCGCTCAAGCTCCATGCCGCCTGCCGGGGCCGGAAAAGCGGCGCGCAGGGGAGGCCAGGGCGCTCGCAGTCGATCTGCAATTTCAGCGCAGGTGTTCTTTGTGTAACTGAACCGTCCGCCATAGTTGGGAAAGATGGAGGCATCTACTCCGAAAAGCCGGAATAGACTGCCTAAAAGAACCCCGGGCCGTATGCGAAGGGAGCCGGCAAAGCTGGGATGGGCAATCAGGGGAACGTGCAAATGTTTGTGTGTCAGTTCGTAGAGGAAGGGCATTCCGAGAAGCATCGGCGCCATCAGGACGGCGCCAACGCCTCTCTGCTGCGCAAAGTCCGCCTGGCGTTTCACCTGATCGGGCGTCCCTGAGAGATTGGGAACGTAGATGCAACGGCGGCCGGTTTGCGCGGAGGCGCGTTCCACAGCGCGCTGGCAGGCCATGATTCTTTCCTCAAATGGGCAAAACGGATGTTCCCCCCAGTAGTGATCGTCTTTGATAAGATCAATGCCTCCTCCGGCAAACTGGTAACACAGATCGGCCATCTCGTCGAGCGAAAGGCCAACCGGCTTCAGGGCTGAACAGGTGAGCGGCCGGTCGTAGACGTTGACGAGCGACCGGAGACCGTCTATTCCAAACCGGGGGCCGTTGAATCGTTGAAGCAAGGAAGAGGGAAGGGTTACATCTTCAAGCTGCACGTCTTCGTGGAGCGATGAGTTGCCGTAGAGAACATTGAGGAATTGCGCGGCGTCTACGGATGCGGTTATCACGGGCAGGGAAAGCGTAACGAGAAACGCGCCAGGCGCAACCTGGCGGATCGACTCAATGCTTCCCATCATGTTTTCGCGTACGAAGGGATGCCTCAGAGCCACCTCCTGAGGCGTTTCTACCGATTGCTCCAGAAGAACGGCATGGGCGCGTTTTTCGATTTCCTCGTCTCCGGCCGCAATGCGGTAGGTGACTTGCAGGTGTTCCATTGAATAGGGCGTAAGGATAAGCGCTTATGCATTTGTTTGAGCGGTGCAAATATATGCTTTTATGTTTTATGATAACCAATCAGCAGGTCGAGATTCACGATGACATTGCAAGATAAGAAGGTGGTCGTCATTGGCGGCAGCGCCGGTATAGGAAAGGCTACCGCGCAGGCAGCAGCGGCGGCGGGAGCGCACGTTGTGATTGCAGGACGCTCTGAGGAGCAGTTGCAAAAAGCCCGGACAGAAATAGGGGGCCGCATTGAGCAATGCGTCCTCGACGTTCGTGATGTGCGCGGCATGGATTATTGCCTTGAGGAGGTGGCGCCTTTTGATCACCTTGTTATTACGGCGGCAGACGTACATACGGCTCCTTTCCTGAAAACGGATCTGGAAGAAGCACACCAGATGTTTGAAGTAAAATTCTGGGGGCAGCTCGCTGCCGTTCAACTCGCTGCGCCCTGTATACGCGAAGGAGGATCCATCACCCTTTTTTCCGGCGCCGCCTCCCGGAAGCCGATGCAAGGATATGCCATGATAGCTGCCATGAATGGAGCTATCGAGGGACTGATGCGTACCCTGGCTGTTGAACTCAGTCCGATCCGCGTGAATGCAGTTTCTCCAGGTTTGATAGATACGCATAATTTCGATCCCGAACGCCGTCAGGCTGTAGCGCAACGCCTTCCTGTAAAGCAGATAGGTGAACCCTCTCATGTAGCAGCAGGCGTTCTGTTCCTGATGCAGAATCCCTATGTCACCGGAACGGTTCTATGCATCGACGGAGGTTCTCCTCTGGTATGATTCCGGCAAATGGCAACCCCAATTCGTTATACTATCGCATGAATACTACCTCAGATTCTTCAGATTGGAGCACCGTGCATGACCTGGGTCTTATCTATCTTGCCCTGACGCACGGCGCCGATGCGGAAATGGATCCTGACGAGGTAAGGCTTATGCTTGAAAAACTTCAGGAATGGAATCCGGAATCGACGCCCGGACAGTTGGCGCGTGTAATGCAGGATGTGATGCTGGTGTACGTAGGCGGCTCCGGCAAGCAAATGCTGGAGACATCGGTCGCAACGGTTAAGCATTTTCTGCCGAAGAAGCAGCGCGTTGCGGTGCTGAACGATCTGGCGGATATCGCATCAGCAGATGGAATGATTGTGCCGGGCGAGGTGAGCTACATACAGCACCTCGCACGGCAGTGGGAGGTCGATAAAGAACTGCTTCAGTAGCGGCGCACGGAGCAGCCTGTGCCTGCGCATCAGAGCATTCGTGCGCTGTAAGCCGCCCCTACGATTCCGGCTTCGTTCTGCAGTTCGGCTGTTACCAGTTCAGCCTCTGTTTTCAGGTACTTTAAAAACTTGTCGGTTTTCTTGGGTTTGCTGATCCCGCCGCCCAGGATAATGAGGTCGGGCGCAAGCAAAAATTCCATACGGTCCAGGTATTCCTGGAAGCGAGCGGCCCATGCTTTCCATCCCAACTTGTTTACTTTTCGCGCCCGGTCTCCTGCGTATTGCTCGGCAACCTGACCCCGAAGGACGAGGTGGCCGAATTCCGTGTTGGGGATGAGCGTCTGATGGATGAAGAGGGCCGAACCGATGCCTGTGCCAACCGTGAGAAACAAGATGAACTCCGTGCGCCCCTGCCCGACGCCGAACGTGATGGAGGCAACACCCGCTGCATCGGCATCATTTAACACAGTAACCGGGCATCCGGTGTTTTTCGCAAACAGACCGGCAACGTCTGTCCCGATCCATGATGCGTCGATGTTGGCGGCTGTAAGCGCAACGCCCTTTTTGATGCGCGCCGGAAAGGCGCAGCCAATGGGACCATGCCAGTCAAAATGTTGAACAAGCTTGGTCACCTCTTTTGCAACGGCTTCAGGGGTAGCCGGCGAGGGCGTTGAAACCCGATAGCGCTTCGTCAGCAGGTTTCCGCTTTCTGTATCGACCAGTGCTCCTTTGATGCCTGACCCGCCAATGTCAATGCCTAGAATTTCCAATGTTCTTTATCCGCTAAGTGGAATGAGAGCTGCTGTGAGCCGAAGTTTAATGAGAAACAGCAGAAGCATTCAACTCCACGCAGGTAGTTCAACAAAAAAGTGAACATTCGGAGGCATGAACCCCAGTTGATTTTCTTGTATTATGTAGCTCCTGCAACAGAACAATGACCAACGACACGCGCGGAAGATAATGAAGCGAATACTCGTATTAGCTAGTTTTTTGCTGTGCCTGGGAATTGCCTCCTGCCAGTGCTCGGACAAGCCGGACATCGGACCCGTCGAGGGACAGGATCAGGCATCTCTGGAAGGACCGGCGCCTGCTCCGGCTGAAAGTCGCACCTGACGTGATGCACAGAGCCGGAAGGAAGAAACCGGTTAGAACATCGGCGCTGCCCGGCCTGCAACCTTTATTATGACGAGTGGTCGGATGTGGCGTTGTCTAGCACCTCCATCGGCGAACCCCTTGGAGGCGAAAAGCGTACTTATCTCTCTGCTGTCACGCAGCGCCGGCTCCTGAATGTTTATATCCGACGAAAAGGTTGAAGAAGTTCGCGCCGCTTCCGACATCGTTGATGTTGTGAGCGATTATGTCAGGCTGAAAAAGCGAGGCGCTAATTATTTCGGGCTTTGTCCTTTTCACCACGAGAAGACGCCTTCGTTCAGCGTAAACCCATCCATCGGAATCTTCAAATGCTTTGGCTGCGGACAGGCTGGGAACGTGTTCCAGTTCGTGATGAACGTGGAGAAAATAGCGTTTCCTGAGTCGGTGCGGGCATTGGCGGAACGCGCAGGAATCGCGTTGCCCGAGCAGGGAGAAAGCGCGTCTGAACGCTCCGGAGAGATTGACTCGGTTTACTATGCGCTTCGTTTCGCGGCGCGTTTCTTTTATCAGCAGCTTACGCAGACCGATGCGGGGAAGCGGGGCCTTGAATACTTCAGGAAAAGAGGATTCAGCGCACCTACAATCCGCCGGTTCGGACTCGGTTATGCGCCGGATGAATGGGATGCGCTGGCGAAGGCGGCAACAGAGGAGCATATTTCTTCTCAGGTGCTCGAAAAAGCGGGGCTTGTCATCAGGCGTAAGGAGGGGGAGGGTGTCTATGATCGTTTTCGAGGCAGAGTGATTTTTCCCATCTTCTCGCACGTGGGCAAGGTGTTGGGTTTTGGAGGACGCATCCTTGCGAGCGATGCCGACCAGCCTAAATACATCAATTCTCCGGAAACTGATGTCTATAATAAAAGTCGCGTCCTCTACGGCCTCTATCAGGCAAAGCAGGAGATCCGGCGTCGTGAGGAAGCGATCCTCGTGGAAGGCTACACAGACGTGATATCGCTGCATCAGGCGGGCGTAGTCTCTGTAGTTGCTTCAAGCGGGACTGCGCTCACAGTTGAGCAGATACGGTTGCTGGGTCGGTATGCAAAGCGGTTGATTCTGCTCTACGATGCAGATTCGGCAGGCGCAAATGCCGCGCTGCGCGGGATAGACCTGGCGCTGGCGCGGGGGGTGGCGGGTTACGCGGGTGCGTTGCCTGCCGGGG
>CBDUBU010000235.1:0-6481 GCA_965365465.1 uncultured Rhodothermaceae bacterium | reverse complement strand
TTCTATCGAGAACCGCGTTGTACTTGTCTCGACGGGACCGGAACACCAGATCATCCAGATCCTTGCGAACTACCGGCTTGTGGGTAGGAATAACCGCCACGTCGAGCTTGTAAATCTTGAACAGTTCCTCCGCTTCCGTCTCCGCCGTACCCGTCATGCCCGCCAGCTTCGCGTACATACGGAAGTAGTTCTGAAGCGTGATGGTGGCATAGGTCTGGGTTGCCGCCTGAACCTTTACGTTTTCCTTTGCTTCAATGGCCTGGTGCAGACCATCCGAGTACCGGCGCCCCGGCAGCACGCGGCCCGTATGCTCATCGACGATCAGGACTTTGTCATCCTGAACGATGTACTCGATGTCCTTCTCATATAGCGTATAAGCGCGCATGAGCTGCTCTATGGCGTGCAGGCGCTCGGCGCGTTCCGCATAGAGCGCGTAAAGGTTGCGCTTGTTCTCTTCCAGTTCCTTCTCCAGAAGCCGGAGATCATTCTGGAGCTTGTTCTCGCGCTTCTCCTCTGTCAGGTCTTCGCGCGAGACGATTTCTTCCTCAAGCAGGCGCTTTTTGTCCCGGTTCTCCTGTTCAAACCGGGCAATCTCGCTGCCCAGGTCCGGCAACACGAAAAGGTTAGCGTCCTCGCCTGCTGACCTCGCCGCAAACTCTCGCCCCTTCTCGGACATCTCGATGGAATGATTCTTCTCGTCGAGTGCGAAGTACAACGCGTCGTCAACATAAGGCATGTTCTTCGCATTGTCTTGCAGATAATAGTACTCCGTGCGCTGCAACAGTTGCGCAACGCCCGGTTCCTGCAACAGCTTGAGCAGTTTCTTATTCTTCGGGAAGCCTCGTGAGGCCCGGAGCAACGCAAGCCCCGCGTCGCTTTCGAGTTCGGATGCCTGCTTGCGTTCTCCAGCCTCCTCTGCCGCTTCCTTTTCCTTGAGCAATCGTTCCGCCTCGCTCACGAACTGCGCAACCAGCTTCTGCTGGGCAAACACCAGCTTCTCGATCGGCGGCTTGAGTTCGTCGAACCGGCCCTCCTGCGCCTGCGGAACAGGCCCGGAGATGATCAGCGGCGTGCGCGCCTCATCGATCAATACCGAGTCCACCTCGTCCACAATCGCAAAATGGTGCCCGCGCTGCACGAGCTGGTCGGGGTCCGTCACAAACGAATTGTCGCGCAGGTAGTCAAATCCGAATTCATTATTGGTGCCGTAGGTGATATCGGCGCGGTATGCCTTGCGGCGCGCTTCCGTATGGGGTTCGTGCCGGTCGATCACGTCTACGGTCAAGCCATGAAAGGCAAAGACCGGCTCCATCCATTCGGCATCGCGTTCCGCCAGATAGGGGTTTACCGTTACCAGATGCACGCCGCGCCCGACGAGCGCGTTCAGATACACGGGCGCAACAGCCACCAGCGTCTTGCCCTCACCCGTCTTCATCTCAGCGACCTTGCCTTCGTGCAAAACGATGCCGCCAAGAAGCTGAACGTCGAACGGCACCATGTCCCAGATGATTTTGGAACCGCCCGCCATCCATTCCTGGCCCAGCAGCCGCCGCATGGTCTCCTTGATAACGGCAAACGCTTCAGGCAACAGGTCATTCAAAACCCCTTCAACCGTGTCCAGCCAGTCTTCTTCGAGATCGTCTAGCTCGTCGTACAGCCCCTGGCGCTCTTGCAGCGTCAGATCCTGCTCTTCGTCTGCCGCCTGCCCATCTCCTCCCACTTCGGCTGTTGCAGGAACTCCACGAAGCTGCGCCTTGATCTCTGCCTGCCTGGCCTCTATAGCGGTTACCGATTCCCGGATCGCTTTTCTGAACGCTTCCGTCTTGCCGCGCAGTTCTTCGTCTGAAAGCGACTCGAACTGAGCCGCGTATTCGTTGATCTTTCCAACGAGCGGCCAGTATCTCTTCAATAAGCGCTCGTTCTTATTGCCGAATAAATTCTTCAGTAACTCTAACATAATTTGCCTTGCAAAGGAATATGCGCATGAAGTAGCTGGGAAGGTATGACAAAGTCGCAGGCCTGCGCCGGCTTTCTAGCCGGCCTCGCACGCTTCGTGCTCAGCGCCCCCCGAAATTCATCTTGCTTCTGTCCGAAACATTGCCTCAAAAACTGCGCCACTTGACCTCCCCCCAGGCGCAACTTCAGAGTATGGTCATGCCCGACGCTGAGAGCAGCCAGGAGCAAGACGGACATTCAGGTCTCACGCCCCCTGACAGGTTCCGTTCCCATCCGTAACGCTCTTCGCCTTTTGTTCTCACCGCTCTCCTGTTCGGCAAGGCGACAAGGCAAGCCTGCGCTCAGGAAGCCTCCTGACGAACCAAGTGGGCCGTAGGAAGTACATGGCAAAGTGCCTTTTCGGACGCATCAATTTTTACGATTTTTCAGCGCCTCTCCAGCTCTTCCGCCAGACGTATGACCTTTCACACGCGCTCTTTTTGCTGCAAATACGTTTTTCCGCTCGTATGCGCTGCCGCGCTCTGCGGCCCGAGCCTGTCTGCATTCGGCCAGCCGGGTCCTCTGACCGGGTTTTCGTTTCTCCGCATCGAGCCTTCCGCGCGCGCCGCCGCCCTGAGCGGCGCCTTCTCTGCCGTCTATGGCGAAGACATCAACGCGCTGTTCTACAACCCGGCGCTCCTGAACGATCAAATGCACCGGGCTGCCTCCTTCTCTTACCTGAATATGCTGAGCGACCTGAGCGCCGGATTTCTGGCTTACGGCCGCGAGATAGAAGGAGTGGGAGCCGTGGGAGCCGGGCTGCGCTTTTTGAGTTGGGGAGACATCCAGGGAGCGGATGAAAACGGGGAACCCACAGAGCAATTCGGGGCCTCGGATGCAGCGCTTACCGTGGGTCTGGGCAGGGCCTATTCGGAACAACTGCACTACGGCGCCAACGTGCATTTCATCTATTCGAGCGTAGAAGCTTACCGCGCGTCGGCTCTGGCAGCGGACCTGGGGGTTCTGTACCGGCTTCCGGATCGCCAGTTCACCGCCAGCGCCTCTATCAACAACCTCGGTTTTACGCTCAACTCGCTTGGCGCCGTGCAAGACGAACTCCCCCTGGATGTTCGCGTTGGGCTGGCAAAGCGCCTGCAATATGTCCCGTTGCTGATCTCGGTGACCGGCTACAACTTGCATGACATCGGGAACGCGGCTGAAGACAGCAAAACTTTCGACCGCATCATGCATCACCTGGCGCTCGGCGGCGAATTTCAGTTCAGCGAAGCATTCCAGGTGCGCTTCGGCTACAACCACCGCCGGCACGAGGCGTTAAAGCTGAAAAGCCGGCTCGACCTGGCAGGGTTCGGAATGGGCTTCGGCATCAAGGTCCGCCGTATCGGATTCGACTATGCCTATAACACATGGTCGTCTGTAGGAGGATTGCACCAGTTTACCCTGCGTACGGTTCTCTGAAGGAGAAGTGGATTTCTGCAGGGCCGTTGTGAAATAAAACAGCAGCAGATTGTCTTTTCAGCATCAACCCCAAACGTTTCCGGTGAAGTGTATGCAGGATCTGAATAACCAATCGACTTTTATGATGCGCTCTTACCGTTTATCTGCTCCGGCAGCAGTTCTTCTTGGATTCAGCTTGTTTCTGGCAGGCTGTGATGTTGGAGGTTCGCTCTTCGGCTTACGCAAAACAGCATCCGAGTCCAATGCGCTTACCGTTGCCGGAGATGAAGTGACCCTTCGGGAAGGACAAACGGCTTTCCTGGAAAAGTACGATGCCCGTCTGGAGTTTCTGAAAAAGGTTTCTGAAAGCCGTTGCCCTGCCGATGTGATGTGCTTCTGGATGGGCGAAGCAACGGTCAAACTCCGGTTTACTCCCTCTGGCGAGACCTCCCACGACCTCCTGCTTTCTTCTCTGCCACGGCCTGCTGAAAACTCGCCTGACAGAAGCGTCCTCGACACCCTGGGCTATCGCTTTTCCCTGCTTCAACTGATGCCCTATCCCACTTCCGAAAACCCGCAACCCGACCGCCCTTCGACGGCGACGATTCGTGTAGAGTATTCCGGCAAATGAATGGATAGCACTGCCGGCGCAATACGCATGAGGGCTGGCTTTTCTTGAGGCTACCGTCAGCGCTCCATTTTTTTCAGTTCCTCCGGGTCTCTGTTCAGCAGTCCCTGCTGTTTGTAGTAAATCATGGTTGTATCCAGCGTGCCATGACGCATACGCTGTTTCACCTCTTGCAGGGACATTCCATCGTTGAGCCAGATGAGCGCGGCGGTATGGGTCAGGCTGTGCGGGGATATGCCTCTCCGCTTGATCCCGGCTTCCTTCAGATGCATGTTGATCCGGCTCCGAACGGAACGGGTATTCAGCCGCTGCCCTTCGGATCGGCGCCCGTGCGATACGAAAAGCGGGTCCTCAGGGCGAATGCGCCTGCGGGTATCCAGGTAAACCCTGATTTTCTCCATGACCGGAGGATCGACAGGCACCTGCTGGTCTTTTACGGTTCGACCCTTGCCCTGCACGCGCAGATACCACCCCATAAGCGTTTGTTCCAGGTCTTTGAGGTCGGCGCGGACAATCTCAACCTCGCTCAGTCCCGCATAGAGCATGACGTAGACGATAGCGTGGTCACGCTTATCGATCTGTGAGACCAGCGGAAGATGCTCCAGCAGTTGTTCAATCTCTGTCTGAGTCAGAACCGAGCGCGAGTGGCTGCTCGGGCGCCGGTTCCCTTTCACAGACTGCGCCGGGTTTTCTTCCAGCAACCCGATATCGACCAGGTACTGGCAGAAACGGCGCAGCGCCGTCAGATAGGTCGAGACAGATACCTGGTGCAGCCCTCGTGATTGCATCAGGTACTCCTTGTATTCCTCAACGCCTTTGTCGGTAAACCGGAAGCGGCCGCGCTGCTGGGCAAACCAGCGCTCAAACTCGTTCAGCGCCCTCCTGTAGGTGCCTACCGTTTCGGGGCTTCTGGTGCGCAGATACTGTTTCAGGAAGTCCTGAATCCTCCGCTCCACCTCACTCACAGATAACTTGAGTGCAGGCGCAGCTTCCGGTTTCGAAGCTGAAGAATCAGGCTGCTGCGCTCCGTTGGACATAGGACGAAGACATAATGATATGAGACGCGGTGTTATGCGCTGCCGGAGGCCGGCAGATCCGGCCTGCCCTACAACTCGGCGTCAGGATCCAGCGATTCCAGCACGGAAACGACGCGCTGAAGAAACGAAGCGCTCATGGCTCCGTCGATGATGCGGTGGTCGTAGGCCAGAGAAAAATACATCATGTGCCGTATGGCTATGACATCGCCCAACTTCGGATCCTCGATGACGACCGGCCTCTTTTTGATGGCGCCGGTGGCGAGGATGGCTACCTGCGGCTGGTTTATGATGGGGGTGCCCATCACAGAGCCAAGCGAACCAATATTGGTAATGGTAAAGGTGCCCCCCTGTAATTCGTCAGGCTGGAGTTGTTTGGCCCGCGCCCGTTCTGCCATTTCGGCGGCGGCGCGCGCCAGACCAACCAGGTTTTTTCCTCCGGCATCCCGAATGACGGGCGCGACAAGTCCTGTTTTGCCAATCGCTACGGCAATGCCGATGTGAAAGTCTTTCTTGACGAGGATTCGTTTTCCCTCTACGGAAGCGTTCAGCAGCGGATGCTCACGAAGCGCATCAACGACTGCATGAACAAAGAAAGGCGTGTAGGTCAGTTTGACGCCCTCCCGCTCCAAAAACGCTTCCTTGTTGCGTTCGCGCAACCGCACCAGGTTTGTAACGTCCGCTTCGGCAAAGGAGGTTACGTGCGCCGAGGTAGCCTTTGAACGAACCATATGCTCTGCAATGATTTGCCGCATACGGTCCATCTCGATGATTTCGACGCGCCCGCCGGAAACCGTGTCTTCAGCCTCAGGGGCAGCGACCTCCTCGCGCACTTCCGCTTTCCGAACGGAGGGCTGCGTAGCGGAGGGCGCAGGCTGCTGCTTACCGGAGGGCGCTTTGGCGGCCTTACGGTTTTCCAGATAGCCAAGAATGTCTTCTTTCGTGACACGCCCGTCGTGACCCGAACCGGGAATCCGCTCTACCTCCTGCATTGACAATCCTTCCTTCTCTGCAATGGAACGCACGAGCGGCGAATAAAACCGCCCTTTTGAATCCTCGCGCTCCACACTTTCCTGCTCTTCCCCTTCTGCCGGCATCGCAGCGCCATCGCCCGACGGAGCCTGGTCTGTCTGCGCGTAGGCAACCTGCTTATCTTCCGCTTCCGGAGCAGGCGCCGCGCCTGTCTCCAGCGCCGATTCGGTGGCAGTGATCAGCGCAATGGTGGTTCCGACATCCACGGTTTCGCCTTCTGCCACGAGAATTTCCTTCAACACGCCGCCCGCCGGAGAGGGCACTTCCGTATCCACCTTGTCCGTTCCGATCTCCAGCAGGATCTCTTCCGATTCCACACGCTCGCCCGGCTGCTTGCGCCACGCGATCACCGTCCCTTCGGTTATGCTCTCGCCCATCTTGGGCATGACCACTTCTA
>CBDUBU010000234.1:0-6570 GCA_965365465.1 uncultured Rhodothermaceae bacterium | reverse complement strand
GCGCCGGCGCGGTAGCTGCATTGCAGGGCATCAAGTATCCATCGAAGGTGGCGCGGCTCGTGCTCGAACGGACGGATCATGTATTGCTCGTGGGAGACGGCGCACAGCGATTTGCCCGTATGCACGGTTTTCCCGTGGAAGACCTGCTGACCGAAAGGGCGCGTGAAGTATGGGTGCAATGGAAGGAGACGCTTTCCAACCAGGATGATTACTTGCCGCCGCACGGGATGAAAGACAGAGACATTGGAGCCAACTACCTTCCGGCTGAGTACACGTATGGCACGATTCATTGCTCCGCGATTGATCTCTCCGGCAACCTGAGTTCGGTAACGACAACCAGCGGCCTTTCCTTCAAAATCCCGGGTCGTGTAGGGGATTCTCCGATCATTGGAGCCGGCCTGTACGTGGATAACGAGGTAGGCGCAGCCGGCTCCACCGGACGTGGCGAGGCCAATCTGGAAAACCTCTCGTGTTTTCTCATCGTGGAGCGTATGCGCGCCGGAGATAGCCCGGAAGAAGCGTGCTTAACGGCTTGCCGGCGTATCGTCGAACATACAAAACTGGCGCGGCTGACAGATGAGGGGGGCCTGCCTGATTTCAACGTGCAGTTCTATGCTGTAAGCAAGAGTGGAGAGTTTGGCGGCGCTCAACTCAGAGATGGGAACGGGTCGATGGCCGTTGCAGATGCCGAAGGCGTACGGGTTTTGACGTTGCCGCATCTTCTGGATGCCGGATAATTCCTGTGGGTATCGAAGGTTTTTTCGTGTTCATCCGAAGGAGAAAACATTGTCCAGATTGCTTTGCGTTTGCATCTTTCTTGTCCTGGGAGGTCTTGCAACCGCGCTGCCGGCATATGCGCAGCAGGATGCAGACACGACGGCTGTTCGCGTAAGCCTTGCCGATGGATCAAGCGTCGTAGGGTATATCGAGGCGGCAGACGACAGCACGTATCAATTCCGCACTGCGGCAGGCTTGCAAATGCGCATTCCCCGACGGCAGGTCCGTTCTATTCGTCCTCTGGAAGGCGCTGTCGTGGACGGCGTTTTTAGAAGAAATGATCCCAACCGAACGCGGCTGTTTTTTGCTCCGACCGGCAGGCCGCTCGGCAGGGGGCAAGGTTACTTCGCTGACTATTATGTGTTTTTCCCTTTCGTAGGAATAGGGGTTGGCGACCGCGTCACCCTGGCGGGAGGCATATCCCTGCTTCCCGGCTCGGAACAGGTGGTATATGCCGCTCCCAAAATAACGGTGTACAACCGGGGGCGGAATAGCGCGTCGGTGGGCGTGCTTGCCATTACGTCAACCGGGGGAAGGGAATATGGAGGGCTTCTTTACGGAGCCGGAACGATAGGGTCTACGGAGAAAGCGTTCACTGCAGGAATCGGCTTTGCCTTCAGCGACGATAAAGTGGAGAACAGTCCTGCCTTGATGTTGGGCGGGGAGTATCAGTTATCAAACAACGTCAAGCTGCTTACGGAAAACTACGTGCTGGTGGGCGTAGCCGAAGGTATACTGCTCTCCGGAGGGATCCGGTTTTTCGGAGAGCGGCTTTCGGCAGACCTGGGGCTGATAACGTCGCCGTTTATTCTGGATGACGCGGAAGGATTCCCGTTCTTTCCTTTGCTCAGTTTTGCGTATAACTTTGGGAAATGAAACGATTTCTCCTTTAAATCCCGGCGGCTTTTCCAGTCCTCTCGACAAGGATTCGCGCATCATGAGAAGACTTATCAGAGATGCCTGTTCTATCTTTGAGGCCGGGGTAGGGTACGTTCAGGCAGATAAATTGCTCAACAGGTCTGCGTGGCTTCAATGGATCAGCCGTGAAATTAGCGCCTATCGGCGTGTCGTAGTCGTGGGAATGGGCAAGGCAGCGATGGCTATGGCCGGGACTGTCGAGGCGCAGCTTGGGCAGCGGATCGACACGGGTGCTGTTGTCGTGCCGAAAGGATACCGGGAGGTGTTTCCCAAACGGTTGCCTGCGCCCCGCCGGATTCGGGTCATGGAAGGTGGGCACCCGATCCCGGATGCCTCCAGCATACGTGCGGCGCGGCGCATCCTTGCTCTGGCGGACACCTGTGGTCGGGACGATCTGTTGCTTGTTTTGGTCTCAGGAGGAGGGACGGCGCTCTGCGCAGATCCTGCGCCCGGGCTGCTTCTGGAGGACACGCAATACACCTTCAGGCTGCTGCTCGAAGGGGGAGCCGACATACACGACATGAATGCCGTGCGGAAGCACCTGTTGCGTATTGGCGGCGGTCGTCTCGCGCAAGCTGCTGCGCCGGCAGAGGTGCTCGCGCTGGTCGTTTCAGACGTGGTGGGCAATGACCTGTCAGTGATCGCCGGCGGGCCTGCGACGCCGGACCCCACTTCGTTCAGCGATGCCGTCGATGTGCTTCGCCGTCACAGATTGTGGAATCAGACTCCTGAAAACGTGCGCACCTATTTGCAGGCAGGGATGCAGGAGCCTGCGCTGGAGACTCCCAAGCCTGAAAGCGCCTTGTTTGAACATGTAAGGGCTGAGGTGATCGCTGCCAACCGCGATGCGCTGCGAGGGGCGCGGGAGGAAGCACTGGCGCGCGGTTACGCAGCGTGCATCGTTGCTGAGGATGTTACAGGAGAGGCGCGGGATGTAGGAAAAAGACTTGCGCAAGAAGTACGCGATGCAAAAGCAATGCAGCCCCTCTGTCTGCTCTGGGGCGGCGAGACGACCGTTACCGTACGCGGAAAAGGAAAAGGTGGGCGTAATCAGGAAGTTGCGCTCGCCGCTGCCCTCAGCCTGGAAGGGTTTCGCGGCCTTGCCGTGCTCTTGAGCGGCGGCACAGACGGACGCGACGGCCCTACGGAGGCGGCAGGCGCATGGGCTACGACTGAAACGGCCTCTGCCGCCCGCGAGCGCGGAACCATGCCGGAATACTACCTCGCCAACAACGATGCCTACACCTTCTTCCAGGAAGCCGGCTCTCTTCTGATTACCGGCGCGACGCACACTAACGTGATGGACGTACAGATTGCGCTGATCGCATCGAACCATGACACTTTCTTTTGACCCAAAAGGCGTGGCGCGCCTTTTACAAAGGCTTTCGGATGCAGATTGCGCTATCCGAGGCATTACATCTGGTTGGTTTCGCTCAACTCCCGGACCCAGATGTTTCTGAATCGCACGGGATTGCCGTGGTCTTGCAGGGACAGCGGCATCTTGTCGGGATGCGCCTGGTACGGAGGCCGGGCATGGTGGCCGGTAGGACCGGTTAATGCAACGTCGTTTTGAACCAGCACCCCGTTGTGCAACACGGTCACGCGCGCCGGCTGGAGCAGTGCGCCTTTTGCATCGAAGTGTGGCCTGCGGAAAATGATATCGTATACCTGCCACTCTCCCGGAGGGCGCATTGCGTTCACTTGAGGAGGATACTGCCCGTACAGAGACGCAGCCTGGCCGTCAGCATAGGTTTCGTTTTTGTAAGAGTCGAGCACCTGCACTTCGTAGGTATTCATAAGAAAAATGCCGCTGTTCTCACGGTTCTGGCCTTCGCCCGTAGCCCCAGGGAGCACTTGCCATTCCACGTGAAGCTGGATGTCTCCAAAGCTCTGTTTCGTCCGGAGCGGCCCGGCTCCCTTGACGACTTCCATATATCCGTTTTCGACAGTCCATTTGGCGGGACCGCCCTGCGCAGCCTCCCACCGGGCAAGGTCGTTGCCGCCGAAAAGCACAATGGCATCCGAGGGAGGCTCTCCCGCACGCTCTTGCGTGCTAAACGCGCCGGGTGTGACGACGGGTGGTTTCGGGCGGCTCATATCGTGGACTTCCCACCGGTTAACACGTTCTTCAACCTGTCTGTTTACCGATTGTCCTGAATTGCTGCAGGAAGTGAGGCCGATGCTGAGGGATAAGCCTGTCAAAAGCGTAAGGACGGGACGGATGCTCCTGGATGGTATCAAAACATTGATATTCATGATTTCCAACAGGTATTGGTGTAGGTTAATCAGCAACGAGCAGATAAAAAACCGGCTCAGATGACTTTTCCCATCATCTGAGCCGCGAAAGGCGGAGGGGGTGGGATTCGAACCCACGGTGCCCGTACGGGCACAACGGTTTTCGAGACCGTCCCATTCAACCGCTCTGGCACCCCTCCATTATAATTGCTCCAGACTGGAGGTGTAGCCTCCATCCTCGGATAGCAACCATTGCTGTAGCGCAAGACCACATAAATTAGGAAGTTCGGGCATAAGTTTGCAACGGGATTCTCGAAAATCTTGATAAGCCTGTATGAACAGTGCTTGACTTGGCCCCACGTCATACGAGCCTCTTTCAAAGGGTATTCTCGTTAAGTATTCCGAAACAGGGACGATACCATAAACAGTAGGGATTCCCTCATACTCTTCACCATTTTTCTACCACTGTGCCTAGCCCAGCAGATGAATCTCTCGGAGACCTGATCGAACAGGCGCTCGAACGTGAACTGATCGACCATTGTTACGTAACGAAAGAGGCCGTTACCCTGTCGGTGGGCGGAAAATCGCTTGCTTTTGATCGTGATGAGGGGCGGCGTTTCCTCGGGTTTCTCCTGTACGGATGGTCGC
Organism: uncultured Rhodothermaceae bacterium; assembly: GCA_965365465.1. Classification (GTDB taxonomy): domain Bacteria; phylum Bacteroidota; class Rhodothermia; order Rhodothermales; family DASSAV01; genus CBDUBU01. The sequence goes on along the minus strand of CBDUBU010000234.1, from coordinate 1,992 downwards.
GTCAGCAACAGACAGAAGGCAAAGCGACTTCATCGCAACCCAAAAGGAGCAGGCCGGCAGCCTTTGCTATACCCGGAATCAGTCTGCACGGAATTGAGGTTCTCCCGGAGTGGAAGCGGAAACCCAGGTGGGAGGAATCAGAATGCAGTTCTGATGCGGAAGGCGCTTCGCCAGGGCAACCGTATGCAGACTTACTCGGAAGCGCACTCTCCTTTGCAAAGTGCATCAGCGTCCTTAAAGAGTATACGGAAGATCGGCAGACGAACACGGTGTTGCTCAAGACTGAGGCAACCACTGTAGACTTGCCTCACCGGCAGGCTCTGGAATATGTTCTCTATGGCATCCTCGAAGAATTGAGAGGCTATTCTGTGGACTGATGCGCTCTGCGGGAACTGACAGCGCTTGAAGGATGCTTTTCAACGGCGGGCATCAGCTTCCGTACGCGCGAGATCCGCGCGCAAGCGTTCCATGAGGGCATTCAGGTTGTCGCTTGGTTCAACCAGGTAGGGAGATTGGACCTGCTCAAGCGAAAAAAGAGATTCAGGAAGGGTAGCTACAGCCGTTTGACAGTAGGACTTTATTGCAGAGAGCGCCGCATTTCCTGCAGCCGTCCGGCGCCCTCTGTGCATAACGCATTCAAGGAGTGCAACGCCTTCTTGCGGTTCCTCTGCTTCCGCGATCACGTCCCGTATGGCCCGGTTCTGTTTGAAGTGACGGTACACCTGTTTGCGGCAGGGCAGGTTGGATTTTTCTGCGGCCAGCTTCATCCGGCACTTGCCTGCGTAGGCAGAAAGCTTGTAGGCTGTATCGAGGTATGGCTGGTCAGACATCGTTCCCATCCTTGTGCCGACTCCGAACCCGTCTATGGGCGCTTTCTGCGAGACAAGTTCCAGGATGGAATACTCATCGAGGCTGCCGCTGGCAACGATTTGCACCTCACTCAGTCCTGCCCGGTCAAGTTTTGAGCGCGCCTGCCGGGCAAGGTCTGCAAGGTTGCCGGAGTCGAGGCGGATGGCGCCTACAGGGTTTATGCTGCCTTCAGCACGGGAAAGCGAAATGACTTTATCTACCCCTTCCAGGGTATCATAGGTGTCTACCAGAAGCGTCGTGTCGGGATAGATCGACGCAAACGACCGGAAAGCATCTTCTTCGAGGTCGTGTGCTTCGATGTAGCTGTGGGCCATCGTGCCGGAAACCGGAAGGCCGTAGATCTGGCCGGCCAGTACGTTGGAGGTCGTTTCAACCCCGGCAATGTGACAGGCGCGCGCTGCCTTCAGCGCGGCATCGCCGCCATGCATACGCCGCATTCCAAAGTCGGCAACCGATCTTCCCTGTGCGGCATACACCACCCGGATGGCCTTTGAGGCAATACCGGTCTGAAAAGTGATCTGATTGAGGAGGAAGGTCTCGACGAGTTGCGCTTCTCCTATGGGGGCAACGACCTCCAGGATCGGTTCGTCAGCGAAGATGGGCGTTCCTTCCCGAACGGCGTAAACCTCGCCCGTGAATCGGAAGTCGGCCAGCCATTCGATGAAATCGGCTTCAAAGAGGCCGAGCGAAGCCAGGTGCTCCAGGGCGTGCTCCGGAAAATGCAGGTTCTCCAGATAGTGGAGCACCGTGTCGAGGCCGCAGGCAATAAGGAAGTTGCGGTGACGAAGCCGGCGGACGAACAGGTCAAATACAGCCGTTTCAAACATACGCTCCCGGTAGTAAGCCTGAAGCATAGTCAACTGGTACAGGTCGGTAAAAAGCGCTGCGTTATCGTCGTTCAGCCAGGTCGTGTGTTTCATATTTGACTGTTTTACCTGAGAGCGGAAGCCATGAATCAAGCGGACGTGAAGACGCCGGGAATTGAAAGCCACGAACGACACAGAGAGGTTCAGTCACGCCAGGGCGATCCTTTCTCAGTTCATCCGGGGGTCGTCGGGGAAATTGGCAAGGACAGCATATTCGCCCCCCATCTTGCGGAGAGCGCTGCGCCACAGTTTATCC
>CBDUBU010000233.1:0-6585 GCA_965365465.1 uncultured Rhodothermaceae bacterium | reverse complement strand
TGAGTTGAGGGGTCTCCGCGTCTCAATGCGAGTCAGATGGAGCAGAACCTGTTCATCCACTTCGGCATCAACACGTTCACAGGCAGAGAATGGGGCAGAGGGACCGAGAACCCTGCCCGGTTCAACCCGCGCCGCATCAAGCCGGAGCAGTGGGTAGAGGTCGCCAGAGAGGCCGGGTTCAAGGGCATCGTCTTTACCGCCAAACATCAGGACGGCTTTGCCCTCTGGCCTACCCAATACAGTGACTTCTCGGTCGAGCGGAGCCCCTGGAAGGACGGCCGGGGCGATGTGGTCCGGGAACTTGCCGAAGCCTGCCGCAAAGCCGGAATCAAGTTCGGCGTCTACCTGTCCCCGCTTGACCTGCACGAGCCGAGCTATCGCACCCATGCCTACAATGATTTCTACGTGGGACAACTCACCGAACTGCTGACCGGCTACGGGCCGGTTTTCGAGGTGTGGCTGGACGGTGCGACGGATCGCACAGCCGACCATTTGTTCGACTTTCCACGCTACCACCGGACCATCCGCGCCCTCCAGCCGGACGCGCTCATCGCCATTGGCGGCCACGACATCCGGTGGTCCGGCTCAGAGGATGGATTTGCCCCGCAGCCGCTGTGGAGCGCCCAGAACGACACTTGGTGGCATCCTGCCGAGTGCGATGTCCCAGACCGCCCCGGCTGGTTCTGGCGTGCAAGCGAGGACGGGCGCGTCAAATCCCTGGAGCAGCTTCTCGACATCTACTACGGATCCGTAGGGCGCAACTGCGTGCTGCTCCTGAACGCGCCGGTAGACCGACATGGTTTGATTCCGCAACGCGATGCACAGCGGCTAAGAGAGTGGCGGGCCGTTCTCGATGAAACCTTCCGGGAAAACCTGGCGTGGGCCGGTGCCGCAACAGGAAGCAACACGCGCCAGGAAAACGAAACCTGGGCGGCGCAGAACGCGCTCGACGGAAAGGAGGCTACCTTCTGGGCCACCGATGACAGCGTGCGGTCAGCCGTACTCGAACTGGACCTCCGGCGCACCGTCCGCTTCAACGTGGTGGAGCTAAAGGAGCCGATCCGGTACGGCCAGCGCGTCGCGGCGTACCACGTCGAAGCAAAAGTGGGCGGCGGGTGGCGGCGGGTGAGCGCCGGGTCCACCATCGGCTACAAGAAACTGGATCGTACTGACGTGGTAGAGACAGACCGTGTGCGTGTCGTCATCTCGGAATCGCGCAGCAACCCGGCCCTGCAGGAAGTAGGCCTGTACCTGTCGCCGCGCTGACAAGCGGGAAGGCCCTGTATGCATCCAGACGCTGAACCCGATGCAGTTGCCCTCGCTCCATGCCACCCCGGAAAGCCCCGCTCACTCCACTTTCTCTCCCATCGTCTCCGGATGGCCCTGTAGCATCAGACCCTTTACCCCTCCGGAAGCATCCAGGACGAACTCCCACGACAGATCCTGATGCCCGAAATAGAACACCGTTTCCGAGGCCGGAATCAGCGGCTCGCTTCCGCCCGCCCCCTCCGGCTCCAGATGGAGTTGCCCCTGCTCCAGGGTGATGTGCAGCCGCCCCATCCCGGATTCATAGACGCCGACGTAACGCGCCAGCACCGTTTCCGGCACAACGGCTACGGGCCGTTTCGCAGGCAGGGTGTACGGCTCGCCGTGCCATAGTTGTATTGCAGCTCTGAGGATGTCCGTGCGATGAATGGCATCGCCGGGCATAAGGATCACATAGGTGTTCGCGCCGTCGGTTTCGCGCCATAACCCGACTTTCGCCGCCTCGCCGTCACCGAAGTGCCCGATCATCGGCCTGGGGTCATTGGTGAGAAACCAGCCGAACCCGTAGCGGCTGGAAGCATCGCCGGGAAGGTCGGGCGGCGTTTGCGCAGCCTGCAACAACCGGGGCGACACGAAATCCCCCTCAAAAAAAGCCTCGTCGAAGGCGAGCAGATCCTGAGCCGAAGCAACCACACCACCGTCCCCTACCCATTTGAGCCGCCGGGCGCCCTCCTCGTCCTCCGCTTCGATGTGCGCATCCTCCATCCCCGCCGGCTCGAACACCCGTTCCCGCACAACGTCGGCATACGGTTTTCCGGCTACGGACTCAATCACGGAGGCCAGCGCAACATAGTTCGCGTTGTCATAGGCAAACCCTGTTCCCGGTGCAAAGGCAGTGCCAGGGCGGTGTTCGGCAATGAGCGCGAGCACATCGGCATTGGTTACCGGCTTCGTCGTATCGGCATGGGCGTTGATGGTGGTGAGGAAATGCAGCCCGGCAGTCTGGTTGAGCAGGTGGCGCACCGTAATGCCAGGATAAGGCCAGTCTGACAGATAACGGTTGACCGGCGCATCGAGATCCAGCTTCCCGTCCTCGACGAGGCGAAGCGCCGCCGTCGCCGTGATCGGCTTCGTGACGGAGGCCAGCGGCAGGGGGGTGCGCACGGTCAGCGGGCTTCCCTCGTACGCGCCAAGCGTTTTGCTGTAAACAACCTTGCCTTCTTTCCCGATAAGCAGCACGCCGGTAAAAAGACCGTCGCTGTGGAGCGCCGTGAGCGCCGCGTCGAGTTCGGCGGCCCGGGACTGCGCGAAAAGCGAAGCATTGATAGATGGGAGCACAAGGGCAGCAGCCATCAGAAACAGGGCGCCGCTCCCCGAAAAAAGGTTCGTACGCATAAAGCGTTTCAGGGTTGAGTTCATTTCTTTTCTCCGGACGAAATCATTCTTCTGGAAGCCTGCGCCTGTCTTCTGTCTTGAACCACAGGTCAAGGACGAACCAGAGCAGCATGGCTCCGATAAAAATACCCAGACCATAGACCGGAGCTACGAGCGAGGCCCGGAGCCCTCCAGCTACCATAGCCGGCGACACGGAACCGAAAGATTCAATGGCCTGCATCATTTGATACAGGCTGACGGCGTGGCTGAAAACCCCGAAAACCAGTCCGAAAAGCCCCAGATGAAAAACGCTCCGTTTCCAGAATACGGCGCGTCCTCGCCCTGTTAGCTGCAAGAGGCTCGCTCCTGCGGCAGCGGCAACCACCGCGAACGCAATAACCGTGAGCGGCGCCGTAAAGGTGAGACCGCCTTGTTTCAGTAAGTCTAACATATACATTTTCCTATTTGCAGAGATAGTCGTCGAACCAGGATCAAGGTAATGTGTAGCAAAAACGTACCGGGTGGTTTTTCGACGGAAGGCTTCCTGACTGACCGATACGACCCCGGCGGCGGCGAAAGGCTTCGTTCCGGCGGCGAATGTCACTCGCGGGCGGCCCATGATCGAACGGCATTCCTGGAAGTTCGTCTGCCAACGGAAACCTGCAAACCACCTTCTGAGAGAAACAGGTTGCGGCAAGAGAGGCTATGCATCGTTATGTTGTTCAGGGTTTCCAGAACCCGTGCGGCCTTGCGGCGCGAAAGCCATCCTGTCCGACGGCAAAAAACCGGCGGTCCTCTCCATAAGGCGAAAACAGGCGTGTTTGCAACCAGAAATCGGTTCCGGATCAAGTCAGGGTGGCAGTCGCCGGCTGCGCACGCCTTCTTCTGGATGGCCGTGCTCGTCTTCTTCGTGCTCTACTTTGGAAGGGAAGCCGAAAGCTACAGGCAGAGCCTGCTCTTTGTAACCCTGTTGCTGCCGGTCGCCCTGGCGACGACCTACTTTCTTACAGGCATCCTCGTGCCGCGTTACCTGCTGCCCGGACAGTATGCCCGCTTCGGGCTGTACGCCTTCTATACCCTCGTCGCGTCGGTCTACCTGGAGCTTGTCGTCCTGGTGTTGTCGTTCATTTTTCTGGCCGGCTACGAGATCCGGGCTATGAATCCGGCCACCCTCGACGTGTTCGGGTTGGTGGTGGGACTTTATGTGGTGGTCTTTCTTGCGATGACCGCCAATCTGGCTGCGCGGGGGCGGCGGCTCCAGGCCGCACGCGCCGAGGCGGAGAAGGCGCGTCTGGAGGCGGAACTCAGGCTCCGGGAAACCGAACTGGCGCGGCTGAAATCCCAGATGCATCCGCACTTCCTTTTCAACACACTCAATAACCTCTACGGCCTGACCCTCGAAGGCTCCGAGGCCGCCCCGGACGTGGTCTTGCGTATCGCCGAACTGCTGGACTACATACTCTACCGCTGCGAACGACCCTTCGTGCCTCTCGCCGGAGAGGTAGAGCACCTGCGCACGTATCTCGAACTCGAACGGCTCCGTTACGACGAACGGGTACAGGTGAGCTTTGATGTAGACAGGGGGCTTCCTGAGGTCTGCATTGCGCCCCTGTTGTTTGTGCCGCTTGTTGAAAACAGCTTCAAACATGGCGCGAGCCGGGCTGCAGGAGCCTCCTGGATCCGCATTCGCCTGCAAGCGACCGGCAGGAACCTCTGCTTCACCATCGAGAACAGCAAACCGATGGAAACGTGTGAAAGCGAGGTGGGAAAAGCTTCCGGGATCGGAATAGAGAATGTCCGGCGGCGTCTTGCCTTGCTTTATCCCGGAGCGCACGTTATCGACATCCGCAACGAGGCGGAACAGTTTTCCGTGTATCTGCAACTACCCTTTCGAGAATGCAATGATTCGATGCCTGATCATCGATGATGAGCCGATTGCTATCCGGGTCCTACAGGCTCATCTGAGAAAAATACAGGACGTGGAGATAATCGGGCAGTGTACGAATGCGCTGGAGGCCCTCCGGCTGGTTCGCGGCGAAGCAGTAGACCTCGTCTTCCTCGACATCGAGATGCCCCAACTTACCGGGATCGGTTTCGTGGAGGCCCTCGAACGGCCGCCTCGCTTCGTCTTCACGACAGCCCACCGGGATTACGCCCTGCGGGGCTTTGAACTCGATGCCGTAGACTACCTGCTGAAGCCGATCAGCCTTCCCCGGCTCCTGCGGGCAGTTGAGAAATACCGCCGGATTCGCAGCATAGCGCATGAGGAGAAACCCGAGGAACAACAGGCGCTTCACATTCGCGTAGACCGCCGCACGGTGCTCGTCGATCTGCCCGACATTCAGTACATAGAGAGCTTGAGCGATTATGTGTTGATTCATACGGCAGCGCAAACCTATACAACCAGACTCCGCATTACCGATCTGGAAGAACAGCTAAAACCGCATGGCTTCGTTCGGATACACCGTTCGTTTCTGGTTGCCGTTCGTCACATAGATGCCTTTACGTCAAAGGAAGTGCAGGTAGGCAGCCGGACTCTACCTGTGAGCCGCACCTACCGGCAAGAAAGCCTGCCGCGGTTCGGATGAGCCGGAATCCGCTACGCATCTGGCCGCTCAGCGAAAGCCAATCTGGACCAACAGCAAACGGTCTCCCTGATTGATATGGCAACGGCAGAGGCTATGATCCATCCCCCCCTTTGCCGGGTTCTTTCTGCCTGCACATAGCTCGTGCGCGCTCCTGACGCTTCTCCGATGCGTCAGGAGCGCCCCCACACGATTTATCTGGTTTCCCCGATAGACAGGCAAAGCATCCCTTTCTAGCTTGTTCGCGGTCCCCTTCGTTGGAGTAAAGTTAATGCCTTTCTCTTTTCTTCACTGATGCATCGTTACAAGGCTCATGGATACCGCAAGCATCGGACCTGACACCGTCACAGCCAGACCAGACTTCGAGTCGATCACGGCATCGGCGTTTCTCGATGCCCGCCTGCTGGCGCCCCGCCTCCGTTCTGATGTGGTGCAGCGACCTCGGCTGCTGCAAAAGCTGGCCGACAGAACCTACAGGCTGGTTCTCGTAGCAGCGCCCGCCGGCTTCGGAAAAACCACGCTTGTACTGGACTGGTTGAAACATACGCCTGTTTCCTATGCATGGATCGAACTTGAGCAGCCCTCCAACGATCCGAAAGTTCTATTGCGCCACGTTGCCCATGCCCTGGAAGCAGTGAACCCTTCTTATGCCGTCCAGTTACGAACCATCTTCGAGGCGCAGGTAAACGCGCCCGTGCAGGCTGTGATCGCGCGGCTTCTGGAGGATCTGTCCCTGGTAAAAGAGGATCTCTTTCTGGTCTTTGACGATTACCAGAACATCACAACCCCTGAAATTCATCAGGCAATGCAGATCTTGCTGGATCACCTTCCGCCACGGGTGCATCTGGTCATACTCAGCCGCGTCGATCCCCCTTTCCCGCTGACACGCCTCCGCCTGAGCGGTGAGTTCCTTGAGGTCCGCGAACGCGACCTTCGCTTTACCGTTGACGAAACCCGATCCTTTTTCGAGCAAACACTGCATCTGAAAGTGGATCCGGAGGACGCACGCACGCTGGAAGCGCGTACGGAGGGCTGGATCGCCGGACTGCAAATGGCTGCCATTTCGCTCCAGCATGAGAAGGACGTCCCGGCTTTCGTACGGAGCTTCACCGGAAGCAATGTATATATCGTCGATTACTTGCTCGAAGAAATCATTCACCGCCAGACCCCGGCAGTGCAGCAGTTCCTGCTCAGAACTTCGATTCTCTCCCGCTTTAACGAGGATCTCTGCCGGGCGGTGATCGGCATGGAGGCTGCCCCTCGAATTCTGGCCGAAGTTGAACGGGCTAATCTGTTTCTCGTACCGCTGGATGACCGCCGGGAGTGGCGGCGATATCACCATCTTTTTGCCGAATTGCTC
>CBDUBU010000232.1:0-6590 GCA_965365465.1 uncultured Rhodothermaceae bacterium | reverse complement strand
CGCCTTGAAGGCGCGCTTCGCCCCCTCTCCCGACCTGGGGCCGATCGACCCCGGCGCCTACGATCTCTACCTCCGCGCCCGTGACCGCAGCCCCGAACAGATGGGTTTCGACACCTCGCTTCTGGAAGCCACCATCGAGCGGTTACGCCTGAGTGGTGCTTCCCCCCACTTGCTGGGACAGGCACTGGCCGCCACCGAACGCGCCCTTGCTGGAACGCTGGACGCTGCGGGCGAGACGCCCGAAGGCCTGCGCCTGCTCTTCCGGCTGCGTTCGTACATGCGCTCCATCGCCCAGCAACGTGCCGATCTGGCCGAACTGACCCGCCTCGACCGCCTGCAGCAGGCCGCAAGGGGGCATCTGATTCAGGATCCGGAAGGCTTTCCGCTGGTGCTCGACGACGACGTACGGGCCGTCAACATCTTCGTACAGACCCTCGACCTCCTTCCCGCCCTCGACGCGGCCCGCGCCTACAGCGACCTTGTGCTCGCCTACGAAGCCGTCTGGCAGCTGTTTGACGAGCGCGGCGGCGGCTCCGCCTTCCGGAAGGGGCGGGCCTACCTGCGGGCTGTGCAGACGCTCGCGCGCCAGCTCGCGTTTGCCGCCGCGCTCAACCCGGAAGGCGGCGGGGTGTGGGCTGCCGAGGCCGACGCCCTGCTGGCCGAACTCCCCGAGCCCGCCTCGGCCGACGACCGGTCCCGTCTGCAGAACGACCGGATGCTGGTATTGATGCGGCTGAACCGGCCGGAGGCCGCCCTCGAGCTGGCGTTGCAGGCCGTTACGGGAGGGGAGTCCGCCGCTCCCACTGCCTTTGACCTCTACTACGCCTGCCGGGCCGCCTCGGAAGCCCTGCTTCAGGACCGGCGCCGGTACCGCGCCCCTGCGGCGTCCGTGCTGGAGGCCTGCACGGCCCATGAGTCCGTTTTCGCCCCCGCCTTCAACCCGCTGCAGCTGGCCTGGCGGGAGCGCGCGCTGCTCTCCTATCTCCTTGGAGAGCGTAAGCAGGCGGAACAGTCGCTCGGAGAGGCCCTGACCCGAACAGGAAACCTGCCCGGTGACGCCCCCCTGAAGCGCTGGCTCCAGCTGGTTTGCGAGGTCTACCGGGACGCCATGCGGGGACACAACCGATTACCCGGCACCCATGCGCGTGTGAGAGAGGGAGAAGAGGGTCACGGGGAGCTGGTGGCCCTTGCCGACCGCCTGGCGTCTGCCCCGGGCAGCAATGCGCTCCGGGCGGTGCGGCTCCTGACCCCGTATTGACCAACCCTGCCTGCGATACCATCGATCATTATGGCACCCATAGAAGTGCAGGTCAGCCCGATATATGCCATCGGGTTACAGGTTGTTTTTTTCGAGTACGCCCCCTTCAGCGGTGCGCTCCGCTATGACCCTGGTTCCCCGAACCTCCGTGATATCCGGTTGCCAGCGTCCAGGGAGCATCATTTAGAGAAGCCTATCAGGCAGTTTCACAACATTGCATGAGCCCGCTCGAACTCGCTCAGCTGGCACCGTCCCTGAGACCCGTGCTCTTCACCCTCGACGACAGCGATGGCATCGCCGAAGAGATCGTTGGCGAAGTCATCGCGCTGAGCCGGGATGGGCTTACGATGCGGGCGAACGGGCGAATGTGGACGGGCCGGGCGAACGGAGTGCCACGGGGATATCTAAATGGGTTGATTGACGAAGGGGCTCACCTCTGCTATGCTGAATCGTTTACTCCACGGGCGCGCCGTGTTGACCTGCGTGTGGCCTCTTTTGTCTCCCATCGGTTGCCTCCACGTGGAGACGCATATGAACTCGGGATCCCCGATGCCACCTTTGACCCCCTGAAACGGCAGTTGCGGCGAGACGGAGTCTATGAGGAAGCCACCGAGGAAGAGATGCTCGAGTGGCTGGAGCGTACATTCGTGCTGCGCGCCCCGGTACACGCTCCGTGTCCGGACTACCTCGTGGTACAACCCTACGATTCCGACCCGGACCCACTTAAATTCCGGGTGCTTGGCGGGTTATATGAGGCCCAGGTAGAAACGGACGAGACGGGCCGCCGCCTCCTGAGCAGGGTCAAGCGGCGCAGACAGCAGTCGAGCGACCGCGAGATGGAGGCGCTGCCTCTCGCATTGCTGAGGGCGCCGGCCATGCGCTTTGTCCCGCGAACGATCGCGGGTGCCATGCGCGAGCGCTCAATGGGCGTGAATGAGCATCGCTACCTCGCACTCTGGCAACGTTACCACGAGGCCGACCTTCGCCGGATGGTGGTTCTCGCGCGCCGCATCGGATGGTTTCCCTACCGGAAATGGGAGAAGATTGAAGGCGACCTCGCCCGATTCACCCTTGGGCCGGAGGAAGAGGATATGCAGGAGCGGTGGGATCTCCTGATGGACCTGATTGAAGACGGAGAAGGCGGCATCGAGCTCATCGCTTCGTCCGAGCCCCCCACCTAACTCAACAGTACGGAGTTGCTGGCGCTTACTCCGCGAGATCTGAAGGTGAAGGGGTGGACCGGGCGCTTCCATGCAAATCGCGGCCGGATGAACTGGGCCAGGTTACAGCTGGACCTGCAGGGGGATGCGGACGCACTAGAGCGGGTGTCCCAAACAGGTATGCTCTTTCTGTCCCTGCGCGGGGACGGTGCCCGCCTTGACCGGCAGAGAGAGGCGCTCAGGAACCTCTCGGAGCGCGCCATGCCGGGGCTACAGTTCTTCCTTGCCGACATTGACTCCACGCCCCCGAGTCCCTGGCCGGGCCTCGCCGCGCAACGACCCCTGCAGGGACACGTCAGCGATTCACCGGGTATCCGAGCTGTTTTCCGGGGCGCTCGCCCCAACCCCAGTCAGCAAGAAGCCATCGAGGTTGCCCTCCGTACGCCGGACATCGCCATCATTCAGGGCCCGCCCGGCACCGGCAAGACCCAGGTTATCGCCGCGATTCAGGCACGTCTCGCAGAACTGGCCGAGCTAGGGGAAGCTTCGACGCAGATCCTGCTGACGGGATACCAGCACGATGCGGTCGAGAACCTGGCCATCACATCGGCAAACAGAGGCATCGTGGCCGTAAAAGTCGGCACGCGCCAGGGTCAGGAGGAGACGTTCATGAACCACCTCAAGGAAGCTCGGCTGCACCTGATTCAGCAACTACAGGAAAAAGGCGTCTCAGAGCGATCCCGTGCCGAAGAGCTAGCCGAACGTGTCCAGCTACTCACGCTCATCGCGGATATGGAGCGTGAAGAGGCGGTCCGCCCCCCTCTCTCCGTCGAATCTCTACACGATCAACTCGAACAACTCCTCGAAGAGGCACAGGACTTTGTGAGCGCTGACGTGGCCGATGCGTTCAGGCGATTCTCCTCGCGCCTCGCCCCTGATGCGCTGGAGCGCTCAAAGAAAGCTGTCGCTCCACTCGTTGCCCTGCTTGATCACCCGTGGGCCAATCCTACCCCTGTCGCTCTTGGCTACCTTCAGGCGTTTCTTCGCGTTGCTCCCTCTTCCCTCGTGAGTCCAGGGGAAAGGGACGAGCTGCGTGACGCCATACGCGCAGACATTCTGGAGAGCACCCACCAGCGACTGATCTACGACGTTCGCGCTTACGCAAGTTCTACCTCATTCGCGCTGCGAGGGGCCTACGAGATGGGGCTCGACGTGCTGAGGCTGCTCCGCGAGGAGATCATATCGATGGCCGAAACGGCAGAGACGGCCACCGAGCGGCTCCAGCGGAAATTCCTGCAGTCCCTGCACGATCATCCGGAGCGTTTCGAGGAAGCCGTCACAGCCTATGCGACCTCGCTCGCCGCGACGTGTTCGCAGGCGGCCAGCCATCAGATCGGTGACGTGCGCCTGCTGCACGCCGACCCGTACGCATTCGAGACGGTAATCGTCGACGAAGCCGCGCGCGCGAACCCTCTCGACCTGCTGATCCCCGCCACACAGGCACGGGCCCGCCTGATTCTGGTTGGCGACCAGCGGCAACTTCCCCAGATGCTTGAGGATGACGTGGAGGAGGAGACCAAGGCGGTTGAAGGCGAAGCCCACGCCGAGCATTCCGCCCATCGGCAGGTTTCCCTTTTCGAACGGCTCTTCGACTATGCCAAGGGGCGGTACAGAGAGGACGGGTTCAACCGCGTCGTCACCCTGAAGGAGCAGTACCGCATGCATCCAACGCTTGGGGCTTTCGTGGCAGAGTCGTTCTATGCCGTGCAGGGCGGGGAGCCTCTCAAATCCGCGCTCCCGCCGGAGGCGTTCCGGCACACCCTGCCGGGATACGAACGCCATTGTTGCGCCTGGATTGACGTGCCCCGGCGTGCTGGAGGAGAGAGGACGGGCCGCAAGTGGGCACGTGACGCGGAGGCCATGGCTGTAGCCCGGGAGGTGGCCCGTATCATGCGGGCACCAGAGGGTGCCGCCCTCACGTTCGGGGTGATTTCCTTCTATCGCGCCCAGATAGAGCTCATCAAAGCCGAACTGGAGAAGCTTTCAGTGCTCGAAAGCGTAGGTAAAGAGCTGCGGGTGTCGGGCGATTGCCTTGGCGATTTCGGTGATGCCCCACACCGCCGCTTCCAGATCGGGACCGTTGATGCGTTTCAGGGAAAGGAATTCGATATCGTATTTCTCTCCTGCGTGAGGACGTCCCGCCTGCCAGCCGACATAGCAGCGTGCAGGCGAAACTTCGGCTTTCTCGCCCTTCCCAACCGGGCCTGCGTGGCTATGAGCCGACAGCGGAGGCTCCTCGTGTTGACAGGGGATGCAGGTTTTTTCGAGACGGAGGCAGCAGCGATTCATGTCCCTGCCTTCCACCGCTTTGTGGGTCTCTGCCGCAAGACGGACACCGTCAGTTCTCTTGTTGCCCATGCGTGATGCCTCCCCCCCCCAGCGGTTGAGCTCAAAGCTGCGGCCTACGGCGTTCCAGTTCGAGCCGGGGGACGGCACCCCCCGGCTTCCCGACCCGCGCAGCATCTGGGTACCCGCCCGGGCATATCAGATCTCGATCATCAGCCCGTGGGCGCTCAACCTGTTCGAGCAAACCGTGCTGGAAGCCGTGGCGGCCGGAATCCGCACGCCGGAAGCTATCAAGGACATGCTCGGCATCGAGCCCCTGGTGTCCCGCCAGATCCTGCAAAAGGCACTCAAGTCAGGATGGATCACTCAGGAAGGGTCGCTGCTTCCCGAGGGCACTGCCATGCTCACCGGGCGCACCGAGCAGGAAGCCCGGGCACTACCTGTCTGGGTGTACCGGATGGATCTGACGGGGGAGCTGATCCCCGCCCTGCTGACGGACCATCAGCACATGAGGCACCTCAGCGAGCCGCGTCACCAGGGTTGTGTGCTGGGTTCGAGAGGCGTGCCCTCCTCTCCACCCACCACGCCCGAACTGCGTGAACTGGCCCGGCGCGTGCGCCTGATGGGCAGCTCCGGAGCACAGCTCTGTGGCGCTTACGGCGATCCAGCGCCTGAGATGTCCGTGCTCCTCGGCGGGCGGGCGCAGCCATTGCTCATCGAGACCTTCGTCTACCTCCCACGCGGCGCGAGTTCCGCGAAGGACTGGGCGGTCGCCATGCCTCTGTGCCGGGCACAGGACCTCCGGCTCCGCCAGGCGGCCGTAGACAGTTCGGACAGCGCGATACGACAGATCATCAAGCACTTCTCCAGCAAATTTCAGACTTCACCGAAATCCATGAATCCGCTCGCCAGGCCATTCTTCGATGCTGAAAGCGAGCTGGCCCGCGACCTCGGGAGCCGGATCGGGGATCATCCCGAACTACACCGCACCCTGCTCAGCGCGCTCGCCCAGCTCTCCTTTGCCCGGCAGATCGAGTCCAACATCCCGGCAGGTATCAACTCGGCCTGGGCCATGCAGGCGCTGCTCGAGCCCGCCGTCGTCAACGCTGCCCGAGCGCTCGAAGAGCTTCTGGCCGTGTTGCTCCTGCGCTTCCCCTGCACGCAGCGCGTGCAGGGGAAGCGCATCGAGAACGACTGTACCGACGCTGAACGACAGAAGATTGAGCAGGATAACAGATCAAGCGCAATCAGATTGACCGAGTCGCTGGGATTTCGCACCGAACCAGATAAACTCGCGTTCTTCGTGGAGTACGTTAGCAAACTTGCGGGACGGGTCCCCAGGCCACCGAAACGGATCGAACTGGCCAATCTTCTCGTCCTCAACCTGCTGGCTGCCGCCGAGCACGAACAGCACCCCCTGCGAGCCTTCGCAGCCACATGTCCGGATGGGCTCAAGCGGTTTCACATCCTCCGGCGACACCGTAACAGCGCCGCACACGCGGCCAGCGTGCAAAGAAGGCCCCACTTCGATGATGTAGAGGCAGCGGTCAACGATGTCAGAGCCCTCGTTCGCATCTCTCTCACAGAATACCGCTCTCACGGCGTGACCACCACACCGACAAAGCCCATAGCTGCCTGAAACCATGGAACAACCCGACGCTCCCTCTCCCGGTGCTCCAGACACACACATACCAAATGCTGACCAGACGCTGCCGCCGAAAAATCCGGTAGATGCGCAGAAAGACTTCCCCCTCCCCGCCCATGAAGAAGGCGCCCCGGGGGAAGCTGAACCACCTGCTGCCCGGCGTGGCCCACCACCACGAGAA
>CBDUBU010000231.1:0-6591 GCA_965365465.1 uncultured Rhodothermaceae bacterium | reverse complement strand
GGCGGGAGCGTCCAGGAGGCGCACGAGACGCACTACAGCGTCGAGCAGGTCCAGGCCAACAGGGCTTACGTTGACTGCCGATACGTTGGCGCGGCTTCGCGGCGCGACGTGTCCCGCCTCCACCAGGACCGAACTCACCAGGACGGGGTCGAGCGCCAGGCGCAGGCTGAGGTAGGGGTGCTCCTGGGATGCCTCCAGCACCTGCCCAACGGCAGGCAACGCGACCGTGCCGAGCAGGTAGTGATAGGGGTCGTACCGGTAGCGGCCCTCGCCCACAAGAATCTCTTTGGCGCCCTGAGCGATCAGGCAGAAGGACGGCCCTAGGAAGACATGGCGGCGCTCCGTCGGCGCCGAGGCGCGGTAGAGGTGCAGGCCCTCCAGCGGCTCGGCGCGTCCGTCCTGAAGGATGGCCCGGCCGATCCGCTCGACCAGTTCCACGCTGGCAACACGCATCCGGAGCGCCTCATGCTCTGATTTCTGGAAGCTCATAGATTTCTCCTCCGTGCTGATTGGAGTATGCTGCTTCGTGAGGGGATGTGCAGAATGATACAACACTCCGGGGTTATTTCCCTCTATTATTAGAGAATAGTGCAAGAATCGTGCAGGATCCCGTCATCGGGATGCTCCAACCCGTGCGTACCTTATGTCAGGTGTCGCAGCAAGCCTGGTTGCCAGATCCCTTCCGAGCCACGCGCCCGGATGCCATGCTCAAAACGGCAGGAAACCCCGGATACACCTCCCTGGAAGATAGAGAACATACAGACATGAAAACGGAACGCAGACACACGTTCGGACGACGGTCCTTCTTGCTATCGGTCGGAGGCCTGGCCGCCACGCCGTTTGCAGGCGGCATTGCCGCGCAGGAGGCAGCGTCCGGCAGGATACCTGCAGCCGAGGCGATCACGCGGCGAAAGCTGGGTTCGCTGGAGGTTTCCAGCGTCGGGATCGGCGTCCAGAACATGAGCCGCAAGTATGAAACGACCGTTCCATACCGCCCGGATATGATCGACATCATCCGCACGGCCTTCGACCGGGGCGTCACCTTCTTCGACGCAGCCGAGGCGTACGGCCCTCACGAGGTCGAGCGTATTCTCGGCGAAGGGGTGGCGCCCTTCCGCAACGAGGTCGTGATTGCCACCAAGTTCGGCTGGAACATCGATCAGGAGACGGGCGAGCGGCGTCCGGGCCTCAACAGCCGCCCGGAGCAAATCAAACGGGTGGTTGAGGGGATGCTAGGGCGTCTGCGCACCGACCGCATCGACCTGCTCTACCAGCACCGGGTTGACCCAGATGTCCCTATCGAGGACGTGGCCGGAGCGGTCAGAGACCTGATGGCTGAAGGCAAGGTCCTGCACTGGGGCCTCTCGGAGATGGGACTGGGCACGCTGCGCCGGGCGCACGCCGAACTGCCGGTCACCGCCGTCCAGAACGAGTATTCGATGCTGTGGCGCGGACCTGAGGAGGCGGTGATCCCGACGTGTGAGGAGCTTGGCATCGGCTTCGTGCCGTGGAGCCCGCTCGGTGTGCAGTTCCTGACCGGTTGGATCGACGCGAGAACGCGCTTCGCCCCCGGTGACATCCGTGGCATCGAACCCCGATTCTCGCCGGAAAACCTGCCGCACAACCTGACGCTCGTAGACCTTGTGAAGCGTTGGGCCGAACGGAAACAGGCCGCCCCCGCTCAGATCGCGCTGGCGTGGCTGATGGCCCAGAAGCCCTGGATCGTTCCCATTCCCGGCACGACCCAGATGGCTCATATGCTCCAGAACATCGGGGCGGACGCGGTTCGATTCACCCCTTCCGAACTCTCGGATCTGAACGCGGCTGTCCGGGCAATCGAGATTCGCGGGCAACGCCTCCCGGATGCGGTGCTGGCTTTCTCAGGCGTGGAGGCGCCGCCGAAGAACTGAGGGTCGCCCGGTTCAGGAGACCATGACGCCGCAACGTAAGGATGGGCTCATACCCCGGCCACTTTTCTTCAAACCAGACCTGTAAAACCGTGAAGAGGGATTCGGATGAAAGCATTCTTTCTCGGACTGGGCATCTTGATGCTGAGTGTGCAATGGTCCTACGCACAACAAAACGAAGGAAATCCCCTTGCTGCGAGCAGCACGGAGGAGGAACAAGAACTCATCGATCTTTCCAGGGAGAAATGGCGCTGGATGTCGGAGCGCAACGTGGACACCCTGGCCGCGCTTTTCCATGAAAAGGCTGTTTTCGTCCACATGGGGGGAACCATGACCAGGGACCGGGAACTCGATGTCATCCAGAGCGGAGGGATTCATTACAAGCACGCGGAGATCCAAGAAGTGTCAGTGCAGATCATCGACGACACGGCCATCCTTTTGAACAGGATTCGTCTGGATGCCGTCGTGGGCGGCAACCAGGTCACCAATCCCTTTGTGGTGACGGAAGTGTACGTGAAGCAAAACGGTGACTGGAAGTTAGGCTCGATGTCGTTCACGAGGCTCCTGGGACAGTGATCGCTTACAGGGGATGACTGAAACGATGCGGCCCCTGTCAGCCAGTAAAATCAAAAGAGAAACGAAATGCAGAAACGTACACTCGGAGACGATCTGGAGGTCTCGGCTATCGGCTACGGCGCGATGGGCCTCAGCTTCGGCTATGGGACGCAGACTGATACTGCAGAGGCCGCCGCCCTCATCCGCCACGCCGTAGATCTCGGCGTCACCTTTTTTGACACGGCGGAGGTCTATGGACCTTTTATTAATGAGCGCGTCGTTGGCGAGGCGCTCAAGCCTGTCCGTGATCAGGTCGTGATCGCCACCAAGTTCGGGTTCGACATCGACCCGGAGACGGGCGAGAACCGGGGCGGCCTGAACAGCCGTCCGGAGCATATCAACCGAGCCGTCGAGGGGATGCTCCAGCGTCTCCGGACAGATCGGATCGACCTGCTCTATCAGCATCGGGTCGATCCCGATGTCCCTATCGAGGAGACGGCCGGGGCGGTCAAGCGTCTCATCGACGAAGGCAAAGTGCTCCACTTCGGCCTCTCCGAGGCCGGCGTTCGGACAATTCGCCGGGCGCACGCCGTGCAGCCGGTGACGGCGCTTCAGAGCGAGTACTCGCTGTGGTGGCGGGAGCCGGAAGCGGAGATCTTGCCGGTGCTCGAAGAACTCGGCATCGGGTTTGTCCCGTTCAGCCCGCTTGGAAAGGGGTTCCTCACGGGCAAGATAAACGCGGAGACCGAGTTCGAGAACGGCGACTTCCGCACTACCGTCCCCCGCCTGTCGAAGGAGAACCGGGAGGCCAACCGGGCCTTCGCCGACCTCCTGGATCGGATTGCGACTGAGAAGAATGCGACGCCGGCGCAGATCGCGCTGGCCTGGCTCCTCACGCGGAAGCCCTGGGTCGTTCCTATCCCCGGCACTACGAAGAAGCACCGGCTCGAAGAGAACGTGGCTGCATCTGAGGTAACCCTGACCGCCGACGACCTCCGCCGAATCGAGGAGGGCGCCGCGCAGATCGAGCCGCAGGGCCACCGCTACTCCGAGAGCTCGCAGCGAATGATCGACCGATGAAAGACACCGCGCCGCCCGCAGCCTCCCGATGCACCTCTGGCCTCGTCTGCAACGCGCTCCCGGAACCCACATACTGATTCCCATATTCGAGATGCTATGACACGAGCCATCGTGACAGCCCTGATCGTTACCCTTGCAGCCCCGGCGATTGTTCTTGCCCAGGATAGCCTGACCGTCATCCGGGTAGCGGCGCCGTCCAATCCGGCGCCGGCCGAGAACTTCACCGGCGCCGTTCGGGTGGGAGGTCGGTTTCAGGCAGAGGCTCCTGCCCGCATCTACGGCGCCACTGTCGCCTTTGAGCCCGGCGCCCGGACTTACTGGCATACGCACCCCCTCGGCCAAACGCTCATCGTCACGGACGGCATCGGGCGCGTGCAACGCTGGGGCGGCTCGGTCCAGGACGTGCGGCCGGGCGACGTGGTCCAGATCCCACCCGGCGTCAAGCACTGGCACGGCGCTTCCCCGGAGGCCCCCATGACGCACGTAGCTCTTGTGGAGCGCCCCGACGATGGGTCGTCTACCGAGTGGATGGAGGCAGTCACGGACGAGCAGTATGCCGCGGGATCGCCGCCGCCTGCTGCCGACACCGGCGAGCCGTCACGGGCGCAGCAACTCATGGGCGACATCGCGCCCCGACTGGCCGACCTCACCGACGAGGTCCTCTTCGGCCAGGTGTGGTCGGACCCAACGCTCTCGCCGCGCGACCGGAGCCTGGTGACCGTGAGCGCGCTCGTTGCGATGAATCGCCCCGACCAACTCCGGTCCCACCTCGGCCTGGCGCTGCGCAATGGAGTAACGGAGGACGAACTGATCGGGGCGATCACCCATCTCGCCTTCTACTCCGGCTGGCCGAATGCCGTCACCGCTGTCGGCATGGCCAGAGAGGTTTTCGAGCAGCGGTGAAATACGAAGGACAACCCTCAAACGAGACATAAACCTGAAAGCGAACATGAAAGCAATCATGAAAACGTCCATTGTCGGGCTGTTGCTCCTTATCGTGAGTGCGCAAGGGGCCTTCGCGCAGCATGATGCCGTTGAAGATGAAATTGCGGATCTCTCCAGGGCAAAATGGCAGTGGATGGCGGACAAAAACGTGGACGAACTTGCTGCACTTTTTCATGACCGATCGAGATTCGTCCACATGAGCGGCTCCTGGGGCAAGGACCGGGAGATCGAGATCATCCGGAGCGGCAGCATTCACTACAAGCAAGCGGATGTCCACGATGTGGTGGTCGAAGTTTTCGGCGACACGGTCATCCTCTGGAACCGCATCACGCTGCTGGCCGAGGTGCGCGGCGATGAAGTTTCGAATGAGTTCACCGTCACCGAGGTCTATCAACAGGTGGACGACGACTGGAAGTTGCTTGACCTGACGTTCAGCAGTGTGCGGGACACCCACAGCATTGAACATTAGTAGCATTAACATGAGATCAAATGTCTTGCTACCGGAACCTAAACACAAGACACATCGCCGCGTTGTCACGCGGCTCGTCCTATTACTCGTTGGCTCGCTCTTCATGCCGATTTTTCTTGCTCCGCCGAGTGTACGGGCGCAAGATGCCGGCGATGCGAGGGGGCCTCGATGACTTCAGCGGCTTCGTGAGCGTGACGAACAAGGGCATCTCGACGATCCCCAACCTGACGCTCGGCAGGCCTGCGGCCGTCTTTTCCATGGTGGCCGAGAAGAACGGAGTGAGCTTCGAGCCCGAGTTCCGGGTCTCGCTTGAAGGGCAGCCCTGGGCATTCCTCTTCCGGTGGCGGTATGACTTGGTGCAGAACGAACGGTTTCGCCTGAACGTCGGAGCGGGACCCTCGGTCTCCTTCAAGCCGTTCTACGTCACTGAGGAGGACGCCGGCCGAGAGGTCAACGAGGCCCGGCGTTTTCTCGCCAGCGAGATCACGGCGAGCTACCGAATCGCGCAAGGCATAAGTGTCGGTGTATACCACCTGTACTCGTACGGCTTCGAAGCATCGGCGCCAGACAACACGAACTACCTGAGCGTCGGCCTCGCCCTTCCAGGCATCGAGATCACGGGTGGGTACTTGTTGAGCTTCCGACCGCAGCTGTACTACCTCAACCTCGACGGGAGCGACGGAATCTACACCACGCTGAACACGATGCTCTCGAAGAGAGACCTTCCGCTCGCAATCATCTCAATCGTCAACATGCCCCTCCAGACGAGCATCACCGGGAGTCCGGACTTCCTCTGGAATGTGAGCTTGGTCTATTCGTTTGACTTTGTCAACTAGGGATAAAACATGACGCAAAAGCAGGAATCTGGAAAGAACAACCCGAAATCACTGAATTCCAGGGTCACCGGAGCAACTACTATGAACGCAATGTATCGTAAATCTCTCCTCCTGGCTGTGCTGATGGCGGCCTCTCTGCTGATGTCTGCCCCGGCCGAGGCGCAGACGGTTCGCACCGAATCAGGACTTGTACGAGGTATTACGGAAGGAGATGTTTCCGTTTTCAAAGGAATACCCTATGCAGCTCCACCTGTTGGAGATTATCGCTGGAGGCCGCCACAACCTGTAGCTTCCTGGGACGGAGTACGCGATGCCGGTGAATTTGGGCCAGGTTGTGCGGCGGGCGGTTGGGGAGCTGCTCCCGGCACGATTCGCGAAGGCTCATCAGAAGATTGCCTTTACCTTAATGTCTGGATGCCTTCCGGGGCCGAACCCGGAGCAGCGTTGCCGGTGATGGTTTGGATCCACGGAGGCGGCTTCACCGGGGGATCCGGTTCGATTCCGCAAGAGGATGGGTATCCGTTTGCCAGCAAAGGCGTCATGCTGATCACCCTCAACTATCGCCTCGGGCGCCTGGGTCATTTTGCATTCCCTGCGCTGAGTAAAGAACATTCCGAGGAGCCTAAGGGAAGTTATGCTTTTATGGATCAGATTGCTGCCCTGAAGTGGATACAGGAGAACATAGAGGCATTCGGAGGCGATCCGGGCAACGTTACTATTTTCGGTTTCTCGGCAGGAGGCGTGTCGGTGCATTCACTCATGACCATACCGGATGCGAGAGGCCTTTTCCATAAAGTAA
>CBDUBU010000230.1:0-6597 GCA_965365465.1 uncultured Rhodothermaceae bacterium | reverse complement strand
ATGGCCGTCGGGTTGTGGGCAGCCACGCTCTGCTCCGAGCCTAGCTGCTGCGCCGCAGCGGCAGGATTGCGCAAGGTAAGCCCTGTGGTATCAACCAGCATCTGCGGCTCGGTCCAGGTATTTCCGCCGTCGCTGGAGCGGCGCAGCAGGATGTCGGTCTTGCCCCAGTCGCCGCCGCCCTCCTTGCGGGCCTCGCAGTAGGCTAAAAGCGTGCCCTTCGGTGTAGCCACGAGGCCCGGAATGCGATAGACGGCATAGCCGCCGGTCCCGGCCTCGAACAGGTCGGTCTGTTCCGGAGAGACGGGCGGGCTGGTCAGGGAGGCGGCTCCTGCGGGGCTGAGGCGGCAGGGCCGCAGCGCCAGGCCGGCGGCCAGCGCCGACGCATTGCGTATGAAGCCGCGCCGGGAGAGGTTTTCAGGTATGGAAAACGGTTGGCGCCGCATCGTTGCCGGCAGAACGGTGGTTACGGGAGGGGGCTGGTGCTCGGCTCGTCGGCAGGGCGGGTTAGCGCCTGCTGGCCGCCGCGCGGACGCCGGAACGGAATCTGCATTCCTCCCGTGCTTTCGAGCTTATCAAACAGCCGGTCTTGCAGATCCCGTGCGGTTTCGCGGTAGGCTTCATCATTGATCAGGTTGTACCGCTCCTGCGGGTCCTTCTTCAAGTCGAACAGCGCGTTCTCGCCCCATAGCCCGTAGAAGAAGACAAACTTGTAATCATCCGTCCGAAGGGCGAACTGCGTCGGCGTCTGGGGAAAGGTGTATTCCCAGTAATATTCGTACATGATGTCGGTGCGCCAGTCTGGTATGTCTCTGCCCTGGAGCAGCGGCAGAAACGAGGCGCCGTCGATCACGTGCGCTTCCGGCATGGAGGCGCCGGCCAGATCAAGCAAAGTCGGAGCTACGTCAATGTTCATCACCATCCTGTCGATCCGCGTGCCGGGCGCAACGAAGCCCGGCGCCCAGGCCAGCATCGGCACGCGCATGGACTCCTCGAAGGCGTGGCGCTTGTCGATCAGCCCGTGCTCGCCGAACGAGAATCCGTTGTCTCCCATATAAATGATCAGTGTGTTCTCAGACAGCCCATGCTGCTCCAGGTAATCCAGCACGCGCCCGAGGCTTTCGTCCAGCGACAGGAGCGTTTCGTTGTAACGCCGGTAGAAGTCGTTGAAATTGATCCGTCCGTGGTACATATAATCCACGCCATGCCAGGAAGAGCGCTGCTCTTTTACCCATTCGGGCCACGTTTCTATGCCTTCGGCCTCGCGGTACATGGTTTCGGGGTACGCAGGCGGAACGTCCGCGTAGCGGCCTGCGTGACGCTCGGCGGGTTCAAATTCGGCATGAACGTTTTTGTGCGAGAGGTAGAGGAAGAAAGGCTTCTCCGGCTCATCCGCCTGCACCTCGTCGAGCCACTGGATCGCATAGTCGGTCAGGATGTCGGTCGTATAGCCTTCGCGCTGCACCTGTTCGCCATCGACATTGAGCAGCGGGTCGTAGTAAACGCCCTGGCCGCGAAAGGAAACCCAGCGGTTGAAGCCGGCGCGCGGCTCATCGGAGTCTCCCCCCATGTGCCATTTGCCGAAAAAGCCGGTAACATAACCCGCCTCCTGCAAATCCTGCGGGAAATAGCGTGTGCCCGGCGGCACATCAGCCATGTTGTCCACGACGCCGTGGCGATGGGCGTACTGCCCGGTCAGGATCGAGGCGCGGCTCGGCGAGCAAAGCGAAGTCGAGACAAAGGCGTTGGCGAGGTGCGCGCCCTCACGGGCCATGCGGTCCATGTTGGGCGTCTCCAGAAAGGGCGGCGCCCCTTCGTGAAAGCTCATGAAGTCAAAGCGGTGGTCGTCGCTCAGGACGAAAACCACATTGCGGGGCGCCGGGGCCGTCTGCGCGCGTGCATTCGTTGCCAGATTCAGGCTGAGGGTTGCCAGAAGGACATAAAAAATGCCCGGCGTGCATTGCTGGAGCCGGTGCGTAGCATTCATGATCTTTTGCTGTAGATTGTTACTTTGCACCATCGTATGGGGGCCTCGCTGTGTTTGCCCATGGTGAGGCCCCGGAGAAACAACTTTCCTGTGAGGATATAGCAGGAGAGGCCACATTGTCAAAACACTTTTCATCACAGGGGCGCCCGCCCGGCCCTGACACCGCGTTTATCCCCAAACGAAGAGTCCGCCCTTTTCAGCAGATGAAGCCTTTTCTTCTACTCCTCCTCATCGCCCTTGCGGGCGCTCCTGCCCTGGCGCAGCCCGGCGGCGGCAGCACGTACTGCAACCCGCTGGACATCGACTACAAATACAACTTCGAGCAGCAGAACAGGCAGATTTCGTACAGATCGGGGGCAGATCCGGTCATCATCCGGCATAAAGACGCCTACTATCTCTTTGGCACCATTGCCGGGGGGTACTGGCGTTCGACGGATCTGGCGCAGTGGGATTTCATCGAGCCGAGTCGCTGGCCGTTCGAAGACATCGTGGCGCCGGCTGCGATTTCCGCCCGCGACACCCTTTTTCTGCTCCCTTCCTGGGACCGGCAGCGGGCGCTTCTGTACACGACAACCCCGGAGACAGGCCGCCTCGAATTCTATAACCGGCTTCTGCCGGATCTGCCGCCGGTCGTGCCCTACAATACCGGCGCGTGGGACCCGGCGCTGTTTTACGACGGGGATACGGGCCGGTGGTTCAACTACTGGGGTTCCTCGAACGTGTACCCGATTTTCGGCGTCGAACTCGACCCGTCGCGCAGGCTGGCCCACACCGGCGATCCGGTTCCCCTGATTTACTTGCATCCTGAAGAACATGGCTGGGAACGTTTCGGGCGCGACCACCGAGACACCCTCCGGCCTTTCATCGAAGGGGCCTGGATGACGAAGCACCGGGGCCGGTACTACCTCCAGTATGCCGCGCCCGGCACCGAGTACAATGTATACGCCAACGGCACGTACGTGGGCGACGATCCGCTCGGCCCGTTTGCCTATGCGCCCTATAACCCCATTTCGTACAAACCGGGTGGGTTTGTGACCGGCGCAGGCCACGGCAATACCTTCGAGGACCGGTTCGGCAATTTCTGGAACACCGGCACACCCTGGATCGCCGTCAACTGGAACTTTGAAAGGCGCATTGCCATGTTCCCGGCGGGCTTCGATGCGGACGGTGATATGTTTGCCTCCACCCGCTTCGGCGATTTTCCGCATTTCGTCTCCACCGGCAAGTGGTCGGCTCCCGACGAACTGTTCACCGGGTGGATGCTGCTTTCCTACCGCAAACCGGCGCTGGCCTCCTCCGTTCTCGACACGTTTGCTGCGGGCAACGTTAGCGACGAGAACCCGCGTACGTTCTGGACGGCAGAGGCCAACCGTCCGGGTGAGTGGCTCACGGTAGACCTGGAACGTCCTTATGACGTGCGCGCCGTACAGGTGAACTACACAGACTATCAGTCCGGCCTGTACGCGAGCGACTCCACCGTCTACACACAGTTCCGGCTCTCTGCGTCAGAGGATGGGCAGACGTGGAGTCCGGTTGCCGACTTGACGGGCGAGAAGCGGGACCGTCCGAATGCTTACCTCGAACTCCCTGAACCGGTTCGGGCGCGGTACGTGCGGTACGAGCACGTCTATGTCGGCGCTGCGCATCTTGCCATCAGCGACCTGCGGATTTTCGGCAACGGAGACGGAGGGCCTCCGGTTGCGCCCGGCGGCTTTACGGCCCGCCGCGACGCCGACCCGCGCAATGCTTTTGTTTCCTGGCAGCCCGTACCCGGAGCCGTCGGCTACAACATCCGCTGGGGCATTCATCCCGACAAGCTTTACCAGACCTACCAGGTCTTCTCGGATCATCCGCCCGAACTCGAAATCCGCGCCCTGAACCGGGGCGTTTCCTACCATTTCGCCATCGAAGCCTTCAACGAAAACGGCGTTTCTCCGTTGAGCGAGGTGGTTTCGGTAGAATAGCGGCTTCCGTCAGGAGCCGCTGGCCGGCTCTTCATCAGTGAAGCCGCGTTTCTGCATCAGCGCGTCGATTGCCGCATCGCGTCCCCGGAAACTCCGGTACCCTTCTGCCGGATCGATGGTGTTGCCGACCGAAAAGACGTATTCCCGCAGGCGCCGGGCGACTTCCGGATCGTAGGGG
This sequence comes from uncultured Rhodothermaceae bacterium, assembly GCA_965365465.1. GTDB lineage: Bacteria > Bacteroidota > Rhodothermia > Rhodothermales > DASSAV01 > CBDUBU01. The sequence continues at coordinate 2,471 of CBDUBU010000230.1, read as the reverse complement.
CCTCCGGCCTCGGTGAAGGCGTTGTAAGCATCGGCGGTCAGCACATCGGACCACAGGTAGCTGTAATACCCTGCTGAATAGCTGTCGCCGGCAAATATGTGCTGGAAGTGGGGCATCCGGTGGCGCATAACGATGGCATCCGGCATTCCGAGTTCGGCCAGCGTCTCCCGTTCAAAGGTTTTCGGGTCGATCTTGCGATCCCCGGCGAGGTGCAGCTTCATGTCCACGAGCGCGCTGGCAAGAAACTCGGTCGTGGCGAAACCCTGGTTGAACGTAGCGGCCCGTTCGATCTTGTCCACGAGTTCCTGCGGGACAGGCTCTCCGGTCTGGTAATGCACGGCGAAGCGCCGGAGCACTTCGGGCGTGGAAAGCCAGTGCTCCAGCAACTGCGAAGGAAACTCCACGTAATCACGCGCAACCGCCGTACCCGCCAGCGAGGGATAATTCACATCAGAGGACAGGCCGTGCAGCGCGTGGCCGAATTCGTGAAACAGGGTCGAGGCGTCTTCCCATGAGATCAGGACCGGTTCACCGGGACGGGTTTTCACGAAGTTGGCGTTGTTGGAGACGATGGTCGTCACCTCGTCGTCGAAGCGTTCCTGGGTGCGGTAGGCATTCATCCAGGCGCCGGAGCGCTTGCCCGGACGGGCGTACGGATCGAAGTACCAGAGGCCCCGGTGGGAGCCGGTTTCCCTGTCCGTCACTTCCCACACGCGCACGTCGGGATGGTAAACGGGCACGTCGTCAACCGGGGTAAACGCGAAGCCGAAAAGCTCTCCGGCGACCCAGAACATTCCCTCGCGCAGCTTCTCAAGCTGCAAGTAGGGCTTTACCTCGTTCTCGTCGAGGTCGTACCGGTCTTTGCGGACTTTCTCCGCGTAATAGCGGTAGTCCCACGGCTCGATTTCAATGTTCTGTCCTTCGGCCCGTGCGATTGCCTCCATGTCGGCTACCTCTTCCTGCACCCGTGCAACCGCAGGTTTCCAGACTGCCTCCATCAGTTCCAGGGCGCGCTCGGGCGTTTTAGCCATGGTGTGTTCGAGACGCCAGTGGGCGTGGGTCGGGTAGCCGAGCAGTTCGGCGCGTTCGGCGCGAAGTTGGAGGATCTCAGAAATGATCTCGTTGTTATCGTGCGCGTCGCCTGCGTCGCCCCGGCTGGTCCACATACGCCAGGCCCGCTCACGCAGGTCGCGGCGGTCGGCGTAGGTGAGAAACGGCTCCATGGAGGAGCGGGTGTTGGTGATGACCCATTTGCCCGGCATCTCCTTTTCTCCGGCCTCAGCCGCAGCAGCCCTGCGCACCGATTCCGGGAGTCCCGACAGATCCTCTTCGCTGTCGAGTTCGAGGTAATGGTTGGTCTCGTCGGCCAGCACGTTCTGGCTAAAGCGGGTAAACAGACCGGCCAGTTGCTGGTTGATCTCGGCCAGGCGGGCTTTGTCGGCCTCATCGAGCCGGGCGCCGGAACGAACGAAGTTCGTGTAGTAGAGCCACGTCAGGCGCTGCTGCTCCGAGTTCCATTCGGCTTTCTCAGGGGCGTTGTAAACCGCCTCGATCCGCCGGAAAAGCGCCTCGTTCTGCGTGATCCTGTCAGAAAACGCCGCCAACCGGGGTTCCATTTCGCGCTCGACGGCCTGAAACTCCGGCGTGCTCCTGTTGGAGCCCCAGATGCCATAGACCGTGAGCACGCGGTCCAGCGTCCGGCCCGCCCGCTCCAGGGCCGCAATCGTGTTCTCGAAGTCCGGCGGAGCCGGGTCGTTGGCAATCTGCTCGATCTGGGCCAGCTTTTCAGCCATTGCTGACTGGAGGGCGGGTTCGAAATCCTCGACCTCGACCTCATCGAACGGAGGCACGCCGCCATAAGGGCCGGTCCATTCGTTCAGGAGCGGGTTGTCAGCCGTTGCGGCGATAGGTGCGGGCGCAGACTCGGAGGCAGGAGACTTCATGTTTACAGCGGTAACGTCTGGTTCGGTGGTATAACCGGCGATGGCGTTTATGGCAATGAGCATCCCTGCACAGGCAATGGGGGCAAGGTATTTGAACTGCATGGGAATCGAGAAAAAAGGCTTGGAAAAACGAGGCAACCCGGCGCGAACCGGACGGCGGCGAAGTTGTTCCTGCGCAGCGTCCGGGATAATCACCGGGAAGGGTTTCCTGCTCCGGCTGTTGCGAAAGCTGCGACGGAAACGGCTCCCGTCGTTTCCATCTTTTCCGCGTCGGCTGCGGGCATACGCCAGTTCTGATCGAAATGGCCTTCTGCCACTACGTTGTCGGGCGATCCCTTGAACAGCAGGTAATCCTTGAGGCCCATCAGTTCAAAGGCTCGCACCTGCTGCACGAACGGAGAAACCTGTCGCCTCGACTCCCCGTTTGCGCCCTCCGCCGCCTGCCACCAGGGAAGCCCTGCGCTTACGATCACCTGACGCCCGCCGACCGGAAAGACGTAAACCAGCCCGTACTCCGAAGCCGGGCCG
>CBDUBU010000229.1:0-6621 GCA_965365465.1 uncultured Rhodothermaceae bacterium | reverse complement strand
AAGTGTTGCCACGCGAGCTGGAAGATGCCGTCTTTATCATCGGCCCCGATTTCGGCAAGGAGATTCGGGACCAACTCGCGGCAGTTTGCGAGGCGCGCGGCATCAAGCCCCACTTTGTTGTGCAGGAGGCGGCCCACGGAACCGCCCACGCCGTCGCCTGCGCGGGCGATTATCTTACCGGAGAAGGAATCGTGGTCTATGCGGATACGCTGTTCGACATGGAACCGGGGGTAGACCTCGAAGGCGCTGACGTGATCGCGTGGGTCAAGGAGGTTGAAGATCCTCGCCGTTTCGGAATTGCCATCCGCGAGGGTGACCGTGTAGTGGCGTTTGAAGAAAAACCGGAGCACCCGGCATCAAACGAGGCGCTTATCGGCATCTATTATGTCAAGGATCTGGCTGCGCTCCATAAATCCATCGACTACCTTATGGACAATGATCTGCGCGGACCCGGAGGAGAGTATTTCCTGACTGACGCTTTCGACCGTATGCTTAAAGAGGGATCTGTTTTCAAGACAGCCACCGTGACCGAGTGGCTGGATTGTGGCACCATCCCTGCCCTTGTGGATACTACAAAGTATATCCTTGACAAGGAGCGCGATGACCTGCATCAGGGAGAAGTCCGAAACAGCATCGTCATTGATCCCGTTTATATAGGTCCCGGCGCCAGCATCGTTGATTCCGTAGTGGGACCGCACGTTTCCATCGAGGCCGGCGCTTTCGTTTCCCGATCCGTCGTCCGCGATACCATCGTATTCTCTCATGGCCGGGTTGAACAGTCTGTACTAAAAAATTCCCTTATAGGACAGCACGCTTCCGTAAAGGGCCAAGCGCAGTCTATCAACATTGGCGATCATTCAGTCGTAGAGAAAGGATCATAGGGCCTTCTGCAATCTCACGCATCGTTATGAAGCTGTACCCCTCCTCGGCTGATCAGAAACTGGGATTTGACGCGCTGCGGGAACGATTGGAAATGTACGCGCGCAGTTCTATGGGGAAGGAGCGGCTGGCGCAGATGCGCCCCGCTGATAACCCCGAATGGCTCCGCGCCGAATTGGAGCGTGTAGCTGAATTGCAGGAAGCCTTCCGCTTTGATGATCCCTTGCCGCTCGATCATGTGCTTGATGTCCGGGAGGTTATCCGAAGGGCATCTCCGGAGAACGCTTTCGTAGAACCCGATGACCTGCTCGCGGTCCTTCTGGTTCTGGTTACGCTCCGGCGCGTCAAAAATTATCTGGAAGCACGCTCCCATAAGTACCCCCGGCTTGCCGAGGCTGCCGGAAGAATCAGGCCCTTGCCGGATGTAGAGAAACACATAGAGCGCGTCGTCGATCAGGATGGACGGTTGCGCGACGATGCTTCTCCTGAGCTGCGCCGCCTGCGGCAGCTTATCCTTCGGCGACAGGCGAGACTGCGCGATACGCTTCAGGAAGAACTGCGAAAGGCCATAGGACAAGGCCACGCCACGGAAGAACAGCCTACGATCCGCAACGGGCGCATGGTGATTCCGGTTCGTGCGGAAGCCAAGCGCCGCGTCCAGGGGTTCGTGCAAGATGTATCGGCCACCGGACAGACGGTGTACATAGAACCGGCTGCCTGTCTGGACCTCAACAATGAGGTGCGTGAACTGATTGCAGAAGAGCACCGTGAGGTCGAGCGCATCCTTCGTGAGGCAACAGCCCGGCTTCAGGCGCATATCGAACCGATTCGGGAAAACCTCCGTGCGCTCGCGCAGTTCGATTTGCTCCAGGCAAAAGCGCGGCTCAGTAACGAACTCAACGCCGTCGTCCCGAAGCTGAATAGTCAGGGAATCATCGATATCCGTAAAGGACGCAACCCTGTGTTGCTGCTCCGTTTCCAGAAGGAGGAGAACGAAGCACGCGAAGTAGTCCCGCTCCAGCTAACGCTGGGAGACACTTATCGAACCCTCATCATCACAGGCCCCAATGCAGGCGGCAAGACGGTTGCCATGAAAACAGTTGGCCTTTTCGCCTTGATGATCGCCTACGGCCTTCCTATCCCTGTTGATCCGCTTTCCAGCTTCTGCTTCTTTGAGCATATCATCGTGGATATTGGAGACGAGCAGTCCATAGAAGAAGACCTCTCTACGTTTAGCTCGCACGTGGCGAACTTGAAATACATGCTCAAGCAGGCGGGAGAAAAGACGCTCATCCTGATTGATGAAGCAGGCACTGGAACCGACCCTGCCGAGGGAGGCGCACTGGCGCAGGCCGTACTCGAACAGCTTACACGGGCAGGCGCACGCACCATTGCAACCACCCATCACGGAACACTCAAGGTGTTTGCGCACGAATCGGAAGGCGTGGAAAACGGTTCCATGCAGTTCGACCAGGCTACCCTCAGCCCTACCTACCGTTTTCAGGAACGAGTGCCTGGCTCCTCCTATGCGTTCGAGATTTCCCAGCGTATTGGATTGCAGCCCCAGGTTCTCGAACGCGCCAGAAACCTCGTGGGGCGGCAAAAGACTTCGCTGGAAGAACTGATTGCCTCCTTTGAAGCGCGCAATCAGGAACTGGAGCAGCGGCTTTCAGAGGCGACGCAAATCGGAAAGCAGCTTGAGGAAGAACGCAACCGGTACGAGGAGCGCGCGCGTGTGCTCCGTGAGGACAGAGACGAGATTCGACGGAAAGCGCTGGACGAGGCCGAGCAGATCGTCAGGCAGGCCAATGCCGCCGTCGAACGGACTATCCGCGAAATCCGCGAAGCACAGGCAGACCGTGAAACAACGCGCGCGGCTCGCGAGCAACTGGAAAGACTGGGGCAGACGCTGCAAAACCGGAAGCAGAAGGCAGAGCACCGCAGGGAACGGGCGCGGCGCGTGCCAACACCCTCCCGGCAGGAGTCGGGCGCACGCACGCCAAAGCCCATACAGGTCGGTGATCAGGTTGTGCTCGACGGCGGCTCGACCGCAGCCGAAGTACTTGAGATCCAGGATGGAGAAGCGTTGATTGCTTTCGGATCCATGCGGATGCGCGCCCGTTTGGACCGGCTGCAAAAGGTAGGCGGGCCGCGAAAACAGCAAGTCACGGTGCGCCAGGTCCAGCATGGCGCCGCCGACCTGTCGTCGCTGCGCGCCCAGCATTCGCTGGATTTACGAGGCCGTCGGGTTGAGGAGGCGCTTCAGGAAGTTATGCGCTTGCTGGATGAAGCCATTGCGGCCAATCTTGCGGAGGTTGAAATCCTGCATGGCAAAGGCACGGGGGCGCTTCGCACAGCCATCCATGAATACCTGGCAGGCCGCCGGGATGTGGCAGGCTATGAGGATGCCCCATGGAACCAGGGTGGTCCCGGGGTTACCCACGTTACCCTGAAATAACCTTACGTTGCGTCTGCGCACCCCTCTCCGGCCGGACGTATGCGTCCAACCATCATTTCGATTTCATGGCAAAAGTACTCGTTACACGCGCCCTTCCGGCGGAAGGTCTTGAGCAGCTTTATGCAGCACATGAAGTTCGGATAGAAGATCCAGGCCCGGAGGTGCGGATGGATGAAGACCGGCTGATCTCTCTCGCCCGTGACGCTGAAGCGATCATCTCTGTGCTCTCCGATCCGGTTACCGCTCGTGTGATTGATGCCTGCCCGAAACTCAGGGCCATCGCCCAATTCGCAGTAGGCTATGACAACATCGACCTGAATGCTGCCCAGGCAAGAGGCATTGTGGTCACAAATACGCCCGGCGTCCTGACGGATGCAACCGCTGATTTTGCCTTTGCCCTTTTGCTGGGCGTATCACGGCGTTTGTGTGAAGCAGACCGTTTCGTACGGGAAGGCCGGTTCGTGCGATGGGAAACCATGCTTTTACTGGGTACGGATCTGCGCGGCAAAACCCTCGGCATCGTCGGCATGGGGCGCATCGGCGCAGCCATGGCCCGGCGCGCCCTGGGATTCGGGATGCGTATCCTCTACTACAACCGTTCCCGCGCGAACCTGACCCTGGAGCGACTTGCTTCCGCACATCTGGTTTCCTTTGAGAAGCTGCTTGAGGAAAGTGACGTCGTCTCCATTCACTGCCCGTTGAATGCAGCCAGCCGGGGCCTGTTTGACCTGGATGCTTTCCGGAAGATGAAGCCTACATCCATCCTTATTAATACGGCGCGCGGACCTGTAGTAGATGAAGAAGCCCTGGTGCAGGCCCTTGATGAACGGTTGATTGCCGGATCTGGCCTCGATGTCTTCGAGCGCGAACCGGAGGTGCATTCCGGTCTGCTCAAACACGACCGCGTTGTGCTCGCGCCTCACCTCGGAAGCGCAACCATCGAAACCAGAACGGAAATGGCGAAGATGTGTGCTGAGGCTGTCATGGCTGTGTTCGGCGGACTGGACCCCATTCCATACCGGCTCGTATGACTTTCGGCCTTCTTCTCCTGTGGCCATCAGAGAAGGCTCGACCCGGATCTCGGACGCGGCGGCAGGCGTTTGCAGCAGAAGCGGATGGATTAGCCGCGCTGTCAATAATTACATTTTCTCGTTTTTAGACATTGCTCTGCATGGGTCCACTCGGCTGGTTGAACCGTTATTTCTGGAAGTACAAGCGTCTTTTTCTGCCCGGTCTCTTAAGCGCGGTTGTATCAGCAGGCTTTTCCATTGGGGTTCCCATTGTGGTCCGGCAGGCCGTCGATAGCATTCCGCGCTTCGTGAGCATTTACAACCTGTTTTACGGCGCCGAAGTCCAATCCTCTCTTTACTGGTATTTCTTTACCGGCCTGGCCGTCTTCGGACTTGTCATCATTGCGCTCAGTCTGCTCAGCGGCGCGTTCTCTTTTCTGATGCGGCAGACGCTCGTGGTGGCATCCCGGCATATCGAATTCGACCTGCGCAATATGCTCTACGATCATTTGCAACGGCTTTCGCCTGGTTTCTATCATCAATACCCCACCGGAGACGTGATTACCCGCGCCACCAGCGATATTGAACAGATCCGGCGTTATGTCGGGCCGGCAATCATGTATGCAGCCCGAGCCGCCGTGGTTGTGATAACCGCCATAGCGGTTATGTTCATCATCTCCCCCCGGCTCACGCTGTATGCAATCATTCCCATGCCTTTTCTGGCGCTATCGGTTTTTTTCGTAGCCCGCATGGAGTTCAGCCGCAGCGATGCCATACAGAAGCAGTACTCCGTGCTTACCACCCGCGTTCAGGAAGCGCTGTCCGGAATCCGCGTTCTGAAAGCGTACACACGGGAAGAAGCAGAAGCACAGGCGTTTGAACAGGAAAGCGCGACTTACAAAGATCGAATGTTGGATCTGGCTCTGGTAGATGCAGCATGGCGACCCGTTTTTCTGCTTCTGGTAGGTCTGTCCACGATCATTGTCGTCTGGGTCGGAGGACGACTCGTAATGGAAGGCGCTATCTCGATCGGAAATATTGCTGAATACATTATTTATGTAGCTCTGATGACATGGCCTGTGGCCTCCATTGGATTTGTCATCACGATGATCCAGCGAGCTTCGGCCTCAATGATTCGACTCGACCAGATCTTGCGCACCAATCCTTCCATTAAGGATACGGCGAGTACAGACCCTTCCATCCGTTCTATCAGCGGGCATATCGCGTTCCACGCGGTGAGCTATCGATACAGCGATGAAGGGCCTTTTGTGCTGCGTGACATTTCAATTGAAGTTCCGTCAGGCGCAACCCTGGCCGTGGTGGGCCGAACGGGATCAGGAAAAAGTACGCTCGTCGAAATGATTCCGAGATTGCTGGATCCCACCGAGGGCAAGGTGATGATGGACGGACGCGACTTGCGCGACATTCCGCTTGAGGTACTGCGCTCCTCCATCGGCTATGTGCCGCAAGAGGTCTTTCTTTTCAGCGACACGGTAGCCAACAACATCGCTTTCGGAAAGCTCGATGCCGAACGCCAGGCTGTCGAGCAGGCCGCTGCGGAAGCCGAATTGCTGGACAACATAAACGATTTCCCCGAAGGCTTCGAAACCTTCGTTGGCGAACGCGGGATCACCCTTTCAGGCGGCCAGAAACAGCGCACCTCTATTGCGCGTGCGATGATCCGCGATCCTCGCATTTTGATCCTTGACGACGCGCTTTCGGCCGTCGATACCAACACCGAGCGCAACATCCTCGACCATCTTCGAAAGCACTATGGCCGGCGCACCATCGTAATTGTCAGTCATCGCATCTCCGCCGTTCAGGGCGCCGACCTTATTCTCGTTCTGGATGAAGGGCGCATCGTAGAACGTGGAACGCACGACGAGTTGGTGCTTGAAGAGGGTCTGTATGCCAGCCTCTACAGAAAGCAACTGCTGGAGCAAGAAATTGAAGCCTTGAACTGACCCTCTTTTCCACATCGCCCACAAAGCTCAAGCCTGCATAAAGAGGGTTAGCTCCACCTATGATTACTGAAATTATTCCCCTCGGCGCCGCATCAGCCATCCCGACCCGCGACCGGCACCTCTCTGCCACAGCACTCGTTCGGGGAGGGAGTATGCTTTTGTTCGACTGCGGAGAAGGAACGCAGCTTCGGCTTCTCCATGCTGTTGTCAAGCGCTCGCGCATCGACGCGGTTTTCATTACCCATCTGCACGGCGACCACTTTTATGGACTAATGGGCCTTCTCTCGACCCTTGCCCTGCTCAAACGGCG
>CBDUBU010000228.1:0-6632 GCA_965365465.1 uncultured Rhodothermaceae bacterium | reverse complement strand
AAGGAAGATGGTTGATGCAGCAATGGTTTTTTTCATTGGTCATTCGGTTGCAGCAGGCCGTCTGCCATCAGCGCTGCGCCTGCGATAATAAAGATAATCGGCGCTCCGCATTAAGCATGAGCGCCGATTATCGTCTACCGATGCCATTACCGGATCGATCCTTACCCTGGCTCCGACTTATCCACGCAGAGCGCAATTTGTACAATCCGTTTCATTTACCAGCGTTAGTTGCTTCGCTCGTTTACTAGCGTAGTCGCTTACGCCTCGTTTACGCATTTGCGCAGATGCGTGTCAATGCGAACGATATGCTGCGTGATCCAATCCGCCAGTTCTTTTTGTACAGATATAACGAGCGATACGCTGCTTCCCCCGCGACGAATCTGATCGCTCGTGCGTGAGAAAACATCTATGAAGTGGGCGTGCGCTTTCTTGTTGGCATCTGCCACCGGGCAGCGGGTCCGGTGCATACATTCTTCCTCAAATCCGAAGTGACGCTGTGCATATTTGCCGAGATAGTCGAGCAAAGGTTCCAGCTCGGTGCGTCCTTTCCCTTGCGACATAGCATCCATGAGCGCCCCTAATTTGCTGATGAGCTCCTTGTGCTGATCATCTATTTCCTTTACGCCTGTCGCCATTGTGGCTTCGTTCCATGCAATAGCCATACTTACCCCTCTGGTAGACTATACCTGGTTATAAAGACCTCTCCACGATCCGATTCCACAGGGAATATCGGTTGTAAGGGTCAATAGTTAAAGAGGAGCATCCAGATTAGACGACTGCAACAATCGATGCATGACGATCCAAGCTTGCCGGACAGAGCGTTTTCTCAGAAGCGCTTCCAACTCAGTCCGGATCACGAATCCGTCCGGGCGATTGCAGCGGTAGCGCTTTTATCCCGGACAACGGCGTGCAGGTAGCCGCCGATAAGTCCATGCAGGAAGAATCGGGCTTCTTCAGGATCGCATTCCACAACGACGCCATTGCTCTGATAGATCTGGAAGACCCGCGGCGACATGTTGTAGTGGGTAACAAGGTGATAGTCGAAAGCCAGTCGAGCCAACCGCTCAATGGAAAGCCTCCGAACTGCATTCAGGCTCATGTACTGCATACTGTGGTGGGGTTTTGTACTAAATATGAGATTGAACAGCGATTACCAAAATATTACTGACATAGTAAGACACCGTAATCCTTGAGCAAGGTAGGCCAGTAATTATGGAGTAGCTTTCCGCCATGAAATGCATCCCCAGGATCTATAACTGTGCGCTTCCGGAGCAAGCCTGCTCTTGCACGGCGGAATTTCAACGCGCCGCAAACACGCCCACGTCGTCCGCCCACTGTTCCCATTGGAGCTTCAATTCCAGCGCTTTCTCCGGAAACTGACTGGCGAGATTTATGGTCTCCGTCGGATCGGCTTCCATGTCATACAGCTCCCAAGCTCCCAGATTATGCTCATACACCAGTTTCCATTTTCCCTTTCTCACAGCCCTGTTACCGATATGCTCCCAGAATAAAGCATCATGCCCGCCGCGAGAGCCGCCCTGCAATATGGGAAGCAGGCTTTTGCCCTGTAGCGGTATAATTGGATTACCATTGAACGAATCAGGATAAGATGTCCCTGCTATCTCCAGACTCGTAGGCATGATATCCATGACATGCCCTACGTCTCGCACGATGCGACCTGTATCCTGGATCACGCCAGGCCAGTATGCAATCAATGGCGTTGCGATGCCTCCCTCATGAACCCTCTGCTTGTACAAACGAAACGGCGTGTTGGAAGCGTTGGCCCAGGGTTCGTTATATGCGGTGTAAGAACCCGGTTCTCCGATAGGAACAGCCGGATCGTTGAGCCCTCGTCCTTCGATTTCCTCCGCACAACCTCCATTATCCGACAAAAACAGAATCAGCGTATTATCCAGTTTACTCGATTGCTGCAATGCCTCAACGACGCGCCCGATACCCTGGTCCATTCGATCCACCATTGCAGCATAGACAGCCATTCGCCGCTCCCACTCTGCCTTGTTCTGAGCCTCTATCCAGGGCGGAATCGTCGATGTGCGCTCCGACAGGCGATAGGCGCCGTCTATGATCCCAAGATTCAACATCCGCTGGTAGCGTTCGGCTCTCAAAGAATCCCACCCGATTCCGTACGATTTTTCATAACGGGCGATATCCTCCGGGAGCGCGTGAAGCGGCCAGTGGGGAGCCGTGTAAGCGATGTACAGAAAGAAAGGATCGTCCGCATATGCGGCTTCGGCGTGAGACTGCAAAAACTGAACAGCATAGTCGGAGATGGCATCTGTCATGTAAAACCCCTCTGGGGGAGGCATCCAGTGCTGATCGTCGAGCGCCATCTGCCTCTTTCGAGGCTGCTCCGTAATCAAATCATAATAACTGCTCGCGCCGCTGATGAGGCCGAAATACCGGTCGAAGCCTCTCTTTCGGGGCCAATACTCAGGCTTCTCTCCAACATGCCACTTTCCAGACATATATGTATGGTACCCCGCCTCCTTCAGCGCCTCTGCGATAGTTACACTCTGGCTGCTCAGATAGCCCTGGTACGGCCCCGGCTGCGGGCTGCTGTCAACGGAAGAAACCATCGCCCCCATTCCAGCCTGATGAGGATAAAGCCCGGTTAGCAGCGACGCACGTGTAGGACAACAGCGGGCCGTGTTGTAGAAATGGGTAAATCGAAGCCCTTCGTTCGCAAGCCTGTCGAGGTTTGGCGTGTGGATCTCGCCCCCATACGCTCCGATGTCAGAGTAACCCATGTCATCGGCCATGATGAGTACGATGTTTGGACGTTCCGGTGTGATCGGCTGAGCAAAGAGCCGGCTCTCCCCTATCAGAACGAGAATAAGGAGGAGGATAGATACATGGCTCCTCATACGATATTCCCCCGGCGCGGATACCAGACATTACTCATTTGATTTGCCATAGCGAATCTGGAACGTGTGCTTTTTCCATTACGGATTGAATCTGCGATACCAGTTCTGTCTGACGGTCGGCAAGGTTGTGTTCCTCACCAGGATCATCGAGCAGATCATATAGCTCCATTTCGCCTGTAAACATAGGTTTTCGGATTCCTTTCCATCGGCCAAGACGAGCTGCCTGCGCAGAACCTCCTTCGTAGAACTCCCAGTAAAGATAGGGTGACGCTCTCTGCGCCTCAGCCTGCCCCAGCAGCGCCGGCAAAAAGCTGGTCCCATCAAGGCTGTCTGGGGGCATGATGCCGGCCAGTTCAGCGGCAGTTGCCATAAAATCACCAAAATAGCCGACGTGATCGGAAACTGCGGCTTCAGGGATGCGATCCGGCCACCGCACGATCATGGGAACGCGAATACCGCCTTCATACAAATCACGCTTGATGCCGCGCAACGGGCCGTTCGAGTCAAAAAACGCAGGATCGTGTCCTCCCTCCTTGTGAGGGCCGTTGTCTGATGTAAAGAAAACGACCGTCTGATCATCGATTCCCAGATCCTTCAGTTTCTGCACGATGCGTCCCACATCCCCGTCCATTCTCGATATCATGGCGGCAAAGCCCTTCTCGGAGTCCGGCCAGTCTTTTTCAGCGTAAATCCCATAGTCAGGCGCCTCCATCCCCTGATCCCCGGCTTCGTTGTTGGCGTGCGGGATGGTTAGCGCAAGGTAAAGAAAAAAAGGCTCGCTCTGGTTGCGCTCGATGAACTCAAGCGCCTCCGCAGCCAGCAGGTCGTGACTGTACTGTACACGTTCGACAGCGTGTCCGGCGCCATCAGGGCGCGGGTTCTCAATTCTGTTTCCTGCCAGCGGTATGCGCTCATCGTTCCGGAAAAGAAACTCCGGATAGTAGTTGTGCGCGTGACGCTGGCCCAGATATCCGAAGAAATAATCGAATCCCTGGTTGCCAGGCGTTCCCTCTGTGCCTGGCCCTCCCAGCCCCCATTTTCCAATGAGACCTGTTGTATAGCCTGCATCCTTCAGCATCTCTGCTACGGTTACGGTATGCGCCGGAAGCGGCTGTTGTCCCATTGGCGCCACTTCCCTATTGCCTCGGATAGGCGTGCGCCCGGTATGGAGGCCCGTCATAAGCACACTGCGCGAGGGAGCACACACGGTTGATCCTGCATAAAACTGTGTAAAACGCATTCCCTCGGCAGCCAGACGATCAATCTCCGGAGTCTGGATCTGGGACTGCCCATATACTCCGAGATCGCCATACCCCAGGTCATCAGCAAGTATGAAGATGATATTGGGCGGGCTTGCTTCCAGGGTCTCGGAAGCAGTTTCGCGCTTTTCTGCAGAGCAACCCGCCCCCAGCATAGCGATCCAAACAAACACCAGCGTGATACGACAACCAGTTGCCAACATGAACCCTCCGGGTTTTTACTGCGATTCATTTTGAGATCAAAAGGAAGATCGCAAACAAATACAAAATGTAGTACAACGCGCTTACGAAGGGGCGGTATACCGCCCCAGGTACTGAATCACAGCCTCCACATCCGGAAGCCGGAAACGGGCTTTCGTATCGCCCTCGCCTACTTTTATTGTAACAGCTTCCGGACCCAACGCTTCGAAAGCATCCTCATCTGTAACATCGTCTCCCAGGCAGACAGGCGTGCAATGAGGATATGCTTCGGCCAGCCGGCGCACGGCTACACCTTTGCTCAATCCTGCGGGACGTAATTCAACTACTTTTTTTCCCCAGATCACATTAAGGTTCGCGGGGATGCCAGCCGCCCACTTTTTCAATGCATTTACAGCGCCGTCTTCATCGGCAGCTTCCCGGTAGTGTACGGCAAAGGTATGTTCCTTGTCTTCTACCCTGACACCCGGCCAGATCGGCGCCGAACGTTGCATTTCCGAAAGCGTGTTTACAGTCTCCTTATCCATCAGGCTTTCTGCCTGCTTGCCTAGCCTGCCTTGCTGCGCTCCATGCAATCCCACAGCTTTCAGCGGCAAATTCAACAGTAGTCCCACATCTCTCAAATGCCTGCCCGTAATGATCCAGAGCGGATATCGCGCATCAAGTTGCTTCAGCAAATACAGCGCTTCCGGATGTGGAAAGGCCAACATGGGATCGTCCACGATGGGGGCAATCGTTCCGTCATAGTCTATAAAAAAAATGGGAGTGGGTACAACAGGAATCGGCTCCTGAATCATGGGAGAGGAGGTTTGGAAACTATAAGGATCATCACTGTGGCCAGCAGTACCGGCAAACACACGCTTATGCTTGTTCGATCAGAGAAGCAAGGAAGCGATCAGACCAGCGATGCACATCCAGTCCGGCGACGGTCTGCTTGAGCCTCGTCATACGTTCCCGCTTCTCATCAACAGGCATTTCGAGAGCAGTACGAATAGCCTGCGTAAGCCCGTACTGGTCATAGGGATTCACGTGGAGGGCTTCCGGCATCAGATAAGCCGCGCCGGTAAGCTCAGATAGAATAAGCGTTCCATGATGATTAGCAGCAATGAATTCATGGGACACCAGATTCATTCCGTCCCGAAGCGGCGTTACCAGGGCGGCATCGGCAGCCCGATAGAGGACGACCAGTTCCTGTTGAGCGTAACTGCGATACCGATACCGGACAGGGACCCACGTATCCTGCCCGAACGCGCCGTTTATGCGCCCGACGACCTCATCTATCTCTCGCTTGAGTTGCTGGTACGACGCTACCTCCGTGCGACTGGGAGTCGCAACCTGATACAGTGTGATGCGCCGGTGGTACCAGGGGCATTCCTTGAGCAGTTGCTCAAAGGCAAGCAAACGAGCGAATATGCCTTTTGTATAGTCCAATCGGTCTACGCCAACGACCAGATACTCGGCTCCCACTTCCTTTCGCAACGCTTCCACTTCATGCTTCACCTCTTCGGAATCCGACATTTCCTGGAAGAGCTTCACATCGATTCCGATCGGGTGCGCTTCTACACGTACGCGCCGTCCCTCCCAATGCACAAGGTTTCCTTCCACTTTTGCGCCCAGCAGCATCCGAACGGCATGGAGAAAGTTTTCCACGTATTCTTCTACGTGAAAACCGATGAGGTCAGAAGCCAGCAACCCCCGCAACAAGTCACGAGACCAGGGGAGAATCCGAAAAACTTCTGTAGCGGGCCAGGGAATATGCCAGAAGAAGCCAATGGGTACGGAAGGATGCTTGCGCCGAATCAACTGCGGCGCAAGCATCAAGTGGTAATCGTGAACCCAGACCACGTCGCCCTCCTGGTATTCTTCGACAACCGCACTCGCAAATCGCTTGTTTACCTGGCAGTAAGTATCGTAGAAGCATCGGCGCAAATCGAGATGCTGGATCATGTAGTGCGCCACCGGCCATAGCACCTTGTTTGCCATGCCGAAGTAATAATTCGCCATCTCCTCCTCGCTCAGAGGAATACTTCGGAGCAGAAAACGAGGGTTATCTTCCGGATACTGGCAGCGTTCAGGCATGTCTTCTTCTTCCGGCATAGACACCCACACTCCTGTATGACGCTCCAGCACCGGCAGCAGCGCCGTAGAGAGTCCGCCGACAGCAGGCGCCCAACCGTCCTTCGTCTTCCGTACAGGTCCCCGGTTTGCAACGATAATGAATCGCAAGATCTGCCTCTAGTAATTGATAATCAGGCTGAACCCGGACAAAAGATCGCGTCAGGAATACTGT
>CBDUBU010000227.1:0-6641 GCA_965365465.1 uncultured Rhodothermaceae bacterium | reverse complement strand
TGCCGGTGTCAAGCGCTCGCGCATCGCCGCGGTTTTCATTACCCATCTGCACGGCGCCCACTTTTATGGACTAATGGGCCTTCTCTCGACCCTTGCCCTGCTCAAACGGCGGGAACCGATAACGGTAGTCGGGCCGCAAAGTATTCGCGAGACGGTGCATCATGTACCCGGCCTTCAGAAGGACTGGCTGCCCTTCCCCATCACGTACGTCGAGCTGGCCGAAGATTTCGAGCACCAGATCGTTTTTGAAACCTCCGACTATTACGTAGAAGCAAGACCCGTAGAGCACAGAACCTTTACCGCCGGGTTTCGCTTTCAGGAAAAACCTCGTTCCGGTCGCCTCCATGTAGACCGGGCACGGTCGCTGGGCATCGTTGATTATGAACAGTTCCGGCTTCTGAAAGCAGGAACACCGGTCGCTGCGCCGGACGGACGCACCATCTTACCGGAGGAAGTAGTCGATCCACCTGTACCCGGCGCCTCGTTTGCCTACGTCACCGATACACGTCCGTGTCCGGGTGGAAGGCTGCTGGCGCGCGAAGCCGACCTGCTCTATCACGAAGCAACGTTTGGCCGGGATTTAGCGGAACGCGCGATAGAAACAGGTCACTCGACGGCAAGTGAGGCTGCGCAGATTGCGAAAGATGCCGGAGCCGCCCGCCTGCTTCTCGGCCACTTCAGCGCACGATATAAAGATCCCGCCCCACTCGTCGAAGAAGCGAGGCAGATCTTTAAGAACACAGAGGCGGCTGAAGAATTAAAGCGGTACATTCTCCGCCCGGCAACAGCCCGGCAAAAAAACCTGACTCCGGAAAGCATCTGACCTCTTTGGCAGTTTCTCGTTACACGTCATAGACAGCCTTTAGGAAAGCAAAGCTTTTGGCAGCAAATCAACATACCGAAAAGAAACAGGAGCAACAGCCCGGCTTTGACCGGCGTCTGTTGAGACGCATCTTTGCGTATCTGATGCCTTACCGAAGATGGGTTGCTGTGGCCTTCATTACAGTGATGGCTGCCGCCTATCTCGGCCCGCTGCGCCCCGCGCTGATACAGAAGGCAATTGACCAGCACATCGTGCCCGGCGACCTGCCGGGGCTTCGCTGGATTGTCATTCTTCTTCTGGCAGCCCTTCTTGGAGAAGGCATCCTCTCTTTCGTCAACAGCTACCTCACCCAATGGATCGGGCAACGCGCCATATTCGACCTCAGAACCAGGGTATACCGCCACATCCAGCGCCAGTCCCTCCGGTTCTTTGATCGCACTCCCATAGGACGTCTCATCACCCGAACAACGAGTGATGTCGAGTCGCTCAGCGACGTGCTTTCGGCGGGAATCGTCACCATTCTGGGCGACCTTTTCCGGCTTGCTTTCATCTCCTATTTCATGCTCTCGCTCAACGTTTACCTGGCGCTGGTAACGCTGGCCGTCATGCCGCTCATGATCTACGCTACCGCTGTCTTCCGGCGGAAGGTGCGCGATCAGTACCGTGAGACCCGAAAGCAGGTAGCCCGCCTGAACTCTTTCCTGCAAGAGCATGTCACGGGAATGAGCATCGTGCAATTGTTCAACCGTGAGCTTGAAGAGGCGCGCCGTTTCACAGAAATCAACAACGATCACCGGGCGGCCCAGATCAAAACGATCTTTTATTTTGCCCTGTTCTGGCCCGCCGTCGAAATCATCGCCTCCGTTGCCCTGGGACTGGTGATCTGGTTCGGCGGCCTCCGCGCGATAAGCGGCACGCTTACACTGGGCGTGCTCATCGCATTCATCCAGTATGTGCGCCAGTTTTTTGAGCCGATCAGAAATCTTTCCGACCAGTTCAACACGCTTCAAAGCGCAATGGCCGGCGCGGAACGCATTTTCGACCTGTTGGATCAGGACTCCTCCATCAAGGAGGCCGAATCACCAATCACGCTCGAACAGATTCGCGGCAAAATCGAGTTTCAGAATGTCTGGTTCACGTATCAGGAAAAAGTCGACGAGCATAGCGAGCCTGACTGGATCCTCCGGGATGTATCATTTACCGTAAAGCCGGGTCAGTCTGTAGCCATTGTCGGGGCGACAGGCGCAGGTAAAACGACGATCATAAACCTGCTTCTTCGCTTCTACGATGTTCAGCGGGGGCGTATTCTCGTTGATGGCATCGATGTGCGCAATCTCTCCCTCCAGGCATTGCGCCGTCACATTGGACTCGTGCTTCAGGATGTTTTTCTTTTCTCAGGCTCTATTGAGCGCAACCTGACCCTCAACGATCCGGAAGTAGACCTTGAGCAGGTCAAAAAAGCAGCCACAATGGTAGGCGCCAACCGGTTCATCGAACGACTTCCGGAAGGGTACCAGCAGGACGTGCGCGAGCGCGGCGCTTCTCTTTCGCATGGACAGCGCCAACTCCTTTCCTTTGTGCGCGCCCTCGTGTACGATCCAGAAATCCTTGTTCTGGATGAAGCTACGTCCAGTGTGGATACGGAAACCGAGCATCTCATCCAGGATGCCCTGCAACGACTGATGGAAGGCCGCACTTCGCTGGTCATTGCGCATCGCCTCTCGACCATTCAGCACGCCGACCAGATCCTGGTGCTGCATAAGGGCCACTTGCGGGAGAGCGGCACCCATCAGGAACTGCTAGCCCTCGGCGGACTGTACCGCAAGTTGTATGAGCTTCAGTACCGCGAACAGGAACGTGCCAGCGCTGCCTGAACTTTTTCTCCTGCCTCCTTTCCCATTTCGGGACGCGCCGAAAGGCTGCCGCCTGATTTCTGGTAACGCCTGCCCTTATCATGCGACCAAGAAGACCGACCCCGAGCATTTTTGCTTAACCTGTTTAAAAAATGGATACCTATTACAAACCGGAACACCTGCCTCAGTTTACCAGCATTGCAGAAGGCAATAAGGAACTGGCGGATGCCTTTTTCTCCTCCTACGGTAAGGTCTTTCAGGACGGAGCGCTAACAGCGCGAGAGAAGGCCCTCATTGCCCTTGCGGTTGCGCATACCGTTCAGTGTCCGTACTGCATAGATGCCTACACTTCCGAGAGCCTGCAGAAAGGAGCCGACCTCGAACAAATGACGGAAGCTGTACATGTGGCAACCGCCATACGGGGCGGCGCTTCCCTCGTTCACGGCACGCAAATGCTGGAGCATGTGCGGAAGCTCGTTATGTAATCCTGCGATAAACAAGCTTTGCGCCTCTGATCATTTATAGCCTCTCCATGACTACCGACAAGGAATTTGTGCCACTGGAAGTTGCGCCCACAGGAGGCGGAGCGATTGTTAACGTCGACGGCCCACGACCCACAACGAGCCTGCACTACCGACATTCACCACTTGCCGGCTCGGACGAACAATTGCACGCACTGAATGCCCTCCGTTTGCAATCAGGGCCTTCCGGCACGGGCAGGTTCGAAGAGGATCTTGCTCACGCTGGTTGGTCCGGCTTGCGCCCTGCCCGACTGGACATTTTCCAGATCAACCTCGGCAAGCTCTGTAATATGACGTGCCGCCACTGCCACGTCGATGCAGGGCCGGACAGGACAGAAGAAAACATGGACCGTGAGACGGTGGATGCCTGCTTGCTGGCGCTAGACCTCACAGAAGCGCACACGGTAGATCTAACCGGCGGTGCGCCGGAGCTAAATCCACACTTCCACTATCTCGTAGACGAATGCGTGAAACGAGGTAAGCACGTCATAGACCGCTGCAACCTGACGATTTTAACATCGCGCCGCTTTGAGCACCTCCCGGCCTTTTTCGCAGAGCGCCGGGTGGAAGTGGTCTGCTCTCTCCCCCACTATCGAAAGCTCGGCACCGATTCGCAGCGCGGCGAGGGAACCTATGAGAGGTCGATAGGGGCGTTGCGAAAGCTGAATGAAGCAGGATATGGGCAGGGCAGGCCCGGTCTTGTACTTACTCTGGTAACCAATCCTGTTGGAGCCTTTCTGGCAGGCAATCAGGCATCGCTGGCGGCGGAATGGAAGACCGCCCTGTGGAAAAATCACCAGGTCACCTTCGACCGCCTGTTTGCAATGAACAATATGCCGATTTCTCGTTTCCTTGAATGGCTGTTGGCGCAAGGGATGCTCGAAGCTTACATGGAACGTCTCCTCCACGCGTTCAACCCGGCTAGCATTGCCGGTCTGATGTGCCGCAACACCCTGTCCGTTTCCTGGGACGGACGCCTTTATGACTGCGACTTCAACCAGCAACTGGAGATGGAGATGGCATTGCCCTCAGCGCTTCCCCATGTAAGCAACTTTAGCCTCCGCGCCTGGCAAGAGCATACGATCCGCACTGAGCGGCACTGTTACGGCTGCACCGCAGGAGCAGGCAGTTCGTGCGGAGGCGCCACTACCTGACGCTAAAACCGGCGGCGGCTTGCATGGTTCGTCAGCTTCCGCTCAATCGCTGTGGCCCTGCCTGTTCAAGACGCCTCGTAGAGGGGCGTTTCCTTCGCAATTGAGGCGCAGTTAATTCCATGTGTCCTTGCATCACCATTTCAATAAAGCACCATGTCGAACATACGGCGATGTTTTAATGTCACAGGGTGCTGGTCACCAAGCAATACAAAAATAGCGATACACGCTTTTCTGGCTCCATCAGCATCATAATACCGGTTCTCCTGAAGAACACTGATAAACAACCGCACGGCTGCATCGAAATTACGCGCCGCAAGTGCATCAATGGCTCTCACATACGTCTCCCGTCCCGGTTCATCCGGCAGAGCCTCCGGCGCCTCGCGGAGCCACATTAACCGCACTACCGTCTTTACCGCTTCCTCTACTTGCAGAAAACCTGGTCCTGCAAAGGCAGCGCTTGTTGCCAGACTCTCCGCTTCCTGCGGATCCCGGAACACAACAATCTGTGCGAGCATGATCCTGGCTTTCGGGTTCTCCGGTTCATCTGCCAGAACTTCACGCAGCACCTGTTCGGCCTGCGCCGCGTCCCCCTCATTGAGCAGCACCTCTGCCTGTTCAATTCTTCGCTTGTTCTCGTTGGGGAGTGCTTTCTCAAGCCACTGCTTCACAGCATATTCAGGAAGGGCGCCTGTGAACTCATCGACGACCTCGCCATTGACGAATAACTTGACCGCAGGAATACCTCGGATGCCGTATTGCACCGACAGGTCCGGGTTTGCGTCCGTGTTCACTTTGGCCAGCTTCCACTTGTCTTCGGAACCGGCAGCAAGTTTCTCCAGGACAGGACCTAGCACCCGGCAGGGTCCGCACCACGGAGCCCAAAAATCAACGAGAACCGGGGTGTGACGGCTCACCTCGATAACATCCTTCTGAAAATCGTTTATTTCAAAGGCCATTGCTTTCTTTGCATTGATTCTGTTTTGCAAAAACCTTCGCTTAAACGTTCTAGCGCGTCACAGGTTTTGTAACGACAAGACGATCCTTCGTCTCATAAACGATTGTCCGAACTTCAAAGCGATGAATCAGAATTACAGAACGAACATCTTTTAGCCAGGCAATGCCGGCCCGGCAAATCTTTCCTTCGGCTACAACTATCTTTTTGATCAGCAGAACCTAACGATGCAAGGAGGAAGAATCTATCGGATCCTCCTCGAAATAAGCGATGACACATTTCACCAGACTGCATTCTCTATTAAGCCGGTAGAACACAGTCTGGGCGTCCCTGCGATTATGCACGACCTCGCATTGCCGAAGCTTTTTGAGTTGCTGCGAGATAGCAGGGGTAGTCAGTTCCAGTATGGAAGCAAGGTCGTTTACACGCACCTCGCCATTACGCCAGAGCAGGTACAGTATTTGCATCCGGGTATCGCTGCCGGCCGCGTTCATCAAGACAGCCATAGTGGAGAGATGCTTGTGGCTGTCAAGTTCATCTCGAAGGAGGGTAACCTGTTCAGCGCTGAGAACAGCGCTGTTTTCTGAGGATAGTAATTCCGGCATCGGTCATGTATTAACTGGTTGATTGTGTCCGTTAGTATCGGCGGAATAGCTGCTGAGGTTAAGAAAGCTCCTCAGTTAGCGGTAAAAACTTGTTTAGCACATAAAAGCCGTTGCTTGCCGGAGCGCTGGATGCCCGAGCGCGGAAGCACATTTGAAGCAGCATCCTGGATTTATTAAGAGATTCTGAAAAAGTATGCAGCATACCCTTTATTTTTCGGACGTACAGCCGATACCATGAACTGAAACGTATTCACCGCCACCCTACCTATCTGGTTAAGTAGAAAATGAGCTTTGCAGTTGAGCCATACGAGCAGGACTCGTCCATTATTTCCGTTGGCAAAGCGCTGGATTTCCGGAATGCAGCGGAGTTCAAGACGACGTGCCAGGAGCAGGTCCGCTCCGGCGCACGCAACTTCATCCTCGACTTCTCCGACACCGGCATCCTCGACTCGACCGGCCTCGGCTCGATCTTCTCGCTCTACCGGCAGGTCTCGCCCCTGAGCGGTCAGGTCGTCTTCGCCTCCGTCTCGCGCCCGGTGCAGGTCGTCGTGCAACTGACGCGCACCTACAAGGTCTTCCGGCAGTTCGCCTCGGTCGATGCCGCCCGCGAGGCGCTGCTGAGCCAGGCGCAGCCAGTGCAATGATCCTTTGAGAACTTGTTGAGACGAACTGGTACTAATTCCATGATGCGGCACAAGCACTGCTTCAGCGACCTGACGAGCATGATCGAGCG
>CBDUBU010000226.1:0-6736 GCA_965365465.1 uncultured Rhodothermaceae bacterium | reverse complement strand
GGACGAGGCGGCGATCGCCGCGCAGATGCAGAAGCTGAAGCGCCTGATCCCGACCGGCCTCCGCGGCCTGATCCTCGCCGGCACGTTCATCGTGCTCACCATCGCTTTCGCCGGGCGGCTTACGTTCCAGGAGATCGCCGCGATTACACTGTTCAATTACGCATACAAATTCGTCATCGCCGTGGTCATAACGCCCGTCATCTACCTGGCGCACTGGGGGATGGATCTGTATCTCGGTCAGGAGGCGGCAGCAGCGCTCATCACCGAGGCCGCGCAGGAAGGACAGCCCGCCCCCGAGGTCTGAACTTACGGAGATGCTTCTTCCTGCTGCCACAGAGCGGCTGCCATCCCCCAGGCAGCCGGGTCGTAGGGGGGGCCTGCGTTCCAGCCGTCGTAGGAATGGGAATCGTCGGTCATGAAATACGCGGTGTAGCTGCCGGCAGGCAGGCGGATCGTGTTGTTGAAAAGCCGGTTCTTTTCTGCGCCTCCCGCATGGGTCGTGCGGTCATACTGCATCGTCCAGACGTAGGCTCCGGTGCGCGCATCGACAATCCAGCCGTAATCATACATTTCCTCCCAGTCGCCTTCTCCGAGCGCATAGATACGCAGGTCTGCGGGCGCTTCGAGCGTGAAGTCTGCCGAACGGTATTCATCGTCGCCCAGCCCGCGCAGCGAAAAGAGCGCCTCCTGTTCGGGCAAGGGGTCGTAGGGGAAAAGCGTTATGGAAGATAAGGCTTCAGGGTCGGTTGCCCGGAGCGTCAGGCCCCAGAAAGCCGGATCGTAGGGAGGGGCTGCATTCCAGGCGCCGTAAGCGTGCTCGCCGTCGGTTACCGTGAAAGCGGCATAACGGCCTGCGGGAAGACGGAGGACTTCCTGCGCCTTGCCGTTCTTTTCGGCTCCTCCGGCAGGACGCATATTCTTCCGGCGCAGCGACCATACCCGCTCTCCCGTCTGCACATCAAGAATCCAGCCGTAATCATGCTCGTCTGTACGCCCTTGCTCCCCCAGCGCGTAAACCTCGATCTCCGTCAACCGGTCGAGCATGAAGCCTTGCCGGGCGTAAACATCGTTGCCCAGGCCGGTCAGGGTCAGGAAAGCGCGCTGAAGGAAGGGTTCGGAGGCAAGGTTCAGGTCTGGTTCGGGACGGCCTCGCTCGCCCCGAACCGTGATCCCGAAAGTCCGCTCCCGGCCCTGATACAGGGTGCGCCAGTCCCGCTCTTGCTCATGGCCCATGAGGGCGGCCACGACGGATTGCACCAGCTCGCCCAGCCCCGATGCATCCTCCCACCACTGCTTTTTTCCTGCGTCGAACCGGGGTGGAAAAGCGGCATAGCACACTTCGTACAGTCCGGCGGCCAATCGCACGCGCTCGTTTGTCTGCCGGACATGGCGGGAGGGTTCTTCAACAGGCGCCCGTTCAAATTCCCACACGACGCTGCGGGTGCGGGCGTCCAGAATCCATGCATTGCTCAATCCCTCTTGCCCGGAGGCGCGTTTCGGCCCCACCGCCTCGATCAGGAGATCCTGCTCGGCCTCCGCACGAACGCGGACGAACGGACTTCCTCCGGCTGAAAACGCCATAGTTCAACCAGAACGGATTCCTGCGCGCGCGCCGGAGAAGCGGCCCCGGCTAGCAGAAGCACGAGGAGGAAAAGGGAAGTGCTTCCAGACATACGCTATGCCTGTAGATGCGCTTGCTTAGAGAGATTGAGGAAGGTAAGCGCCGATGCAAAAAAGCACAACGCCCCTGTTACCAACTTGTAACAGGGGCGTTATATATTTTACGAACAGTAAGAAAATGCTCGGATTATGAGCCTCCAGGTTCGTATAATACAGCTACTCTTTGCCCGTATCCTCTCGGGCAATGGGGTGGGGAAAGCCGAGCAGAACTCGGCAGGAAAGCCTGGCTTCGTGGTGGGGGCCGGGCTTTTCCGTTTTGCCTGAGCAATATATCTCAGTTAGCCGCATCTAAATTGTTGAAATGTTGTGACGGAGTCGCTTTTATTCATTCAAATTGGTGAATAAACGTTTTTTTCTCTGGCCGGCAGGTAAAAGTGGCGCTGATACCTCGGTTTGAACCCGGAATCCATCCCCGACCCGTCCCTGGAAGGTATCGTCAGAGAGATCGTGCAGCCTTGAGCGCTTCGGGCAGGGTGCAGGCCAGGATTCCGAAATTGATGACGGCTCCGGCAATGCAGTAGGCGCACCATGCCTTTTCACGGGTCGGCATCTGGTAAAAATACCAGGCTCCCGTCGCCGCGTCCACCACCGACTTTGCTGCGGCAGCTATCGGAACCCAGGGCATGGCAACCGCCCTGTCCGGCGGCCCGAAGGCGGCAAGGGGTAGATTCGCTGCCAGGCTGGCAAGCGAGAGCGTTCCGTCCGGAACGCCAAATTGAAAGGCAGCTTCGGAAAGATTGACCTTGTCCGAGTCAAAGCCCTTGATCGGTGGATCAGGCAGGTGGCGCACGATGCCGGTTTGCAGGAGGGTGACGGCTGTCATGCTTGCCATTCCTGCAAGCGAAAGGCCGATAACCTGGCGGCGGCGTTTCATGCCGTCACTCTGATCCGTGAGAAAGGCCCGGCGCAGTCGGGAAGGAGCGTAACCGGCAAGCTGTTTTAGATTGAGGGCCATAAGGCGTTATGCTGACAAGTGTAACGTCCTTTTTGAATGGATGCGGGCCTGCCGGCGTTCCACGCTGCTTATTCCTTTCCGGAAACTTTTGCACCCTATCTCTCGCTTTTGCCTGTTGCTTCCAGGTTTCATCATAGCGGCGGCGCCTCCGGAAAATGGAAAAGCCCGGCTGTGGTAAACAGCCGGGCTTTCAGATGCTTTTTCGTGAAGGCTAGAACATACTGCTCTCCACGCGCTCGACATTCTGAGCGCTCAAGCCTTTCGGAGTCTTTTCGACATCATACTCGACTTCCTCTCCATCCCGTAGCCCTTCTTCCCAGCCAAGTCCATCGACGTTGTTCCGGTGGACGAAAACGTCCTTGCTGCCGTCATCAGGCTGGATAAATCCGAAGCCCTTCTCGACATTAAACCACTTTACCTTTCCGCGTGCCATACTGTGTAACATGAGTTTGCTTCACCGGCTGCGGCTGCCTCTGGAGCCATAGGCTCCTTCAAAAGCCGACCCATGCCGATGAGATTTAAAAAAAAGTCTGTATACCATGATACGGAATAAACATCCAAGAGTTCAAAGAGGAGACAAGATCCTTACGGAGTCCCGGAAAGGCTGCTTTTGCGGAGGCGCCCCGTCATGGCCCGTTTCGCCGCTGCGTGATGGCGCCATCGATGCTGGCGACGAGCTGCGCCTGGGTGAACGGCTTGCTGATATACCCGTCGAAGCCTTCCGCCAGGAACCGTTCGGCATCTCCGGGGAGCGCATAGGCCGTCATGGCGATCACCGGCGTTGCAGCGTGGCGCGCGTTGAGCCGGAGGCGCTCCAGCACTTCTTCGCCGCTGATGCCGTTGCCCAGGTTGATGTCGAGCAGCACCATGTCGAAGCGAGCGGCTT
Source organism: uncultured Rhodothermaceae bacterium (assembly GCA_965365465.1). Lineage (GTDB taxonomy): Bacteria > Bacteroidota > Rhodothermia > Rhodothermales > DASSAV01 > CBDUBU01. The sequence goes on along the minus strand of CBDUBU010000226.1, from coordinate 3,215 downwards.
CCGCTGCGTCGAGCGCTTCCTTGCCGCACGAGGCCGTCTGTAGCGTGCAGGTTTCGCTCAGCATATGCTGGACCAGCCTGCGGGTGCTGTGGTCGTCTTCGACCACGAGCACATGGGGGACAACGCTTCCATCGCCGGAACCCTGGACAGGCGCAGGGGCATCGGTGCAAGTCTCTGTTTCCGGCAGAGCAACGCAGGGGAAGGTGACGGTGAAGGTCGTGCCGCTGCCCGGCGTGCTTTCTACCTCGACGCGGCCCTGCATCATCTCGACGAGTCGCCGGGTGATGGTAAGCCCCAGCCCGCTGCCTTCGTAATCGCGTGAGAGACCGCTGGATTCCTGCTTGAACTCATCGAAAATGTAGGGCAGGAAGTCAGGTTTGATTCCGATGCCGGTGTCTTGAACCCTGACCCGGACGTTGTCCGATGCGGCGGCTACCGAAACAGTTACGCCGCCCTCATGGGTGAATTTGATGGCATTGGAGATCAGGTTGGTCAGCACCCTGCCGAAAGCGCCGCGATCCAGCGGGGATCGAATGGCTGTTTGTTCGTCCGCTTCCAGGCGGAGCCAGAGGTTGCGGCGCAGGGCCTGGCTCAGAAGCGTGCCGAACGTTTCGCGCGTCTGCTCGACAACATCCAGCGGCTCCAGATTGAGTTCGAACTTGCGGCCTTCGAGCTGCGCCAGGTCCAGCACCGAATTGAGCGTATGCAGCAGCCGCTCGCCGCTCATGCGGATGAGACCTGCAAACTCGCGTCCTTCCTCGCCCGCTTCTTCGGCCAGCAGATCGGCAAAGCCGATGATGGCCGTAAGCGGCGTGCGGATTTCATGGCTCATGTTTGCCAGAAAAGCCGTCTTGAGCCGGTTCATCTCCTCGGCCTGTTCCTTCGCTCCGATAAGCTCGGTCTCGTACCGGATGCGATCCGTGATGTCCCGGAAGATGCCCTGAATCAACCGGCGCCCTTCAATCTCGATCACGCTCGCGTTGATCTCGGTCGGGATTTGCCGGCCATCCCGATGCTGCACGTATGTTTTGGGAACATGACTCATATTTTCTTCTACGTGCCGGCGAAAGCCCTCTCTCGATTCGCTGTCGCTTTCAGCCGGGTGCAGCTGTGACTGGTGCATTCCCTTTATCTCTTCCAGGGAGCGCCCAATGAGCTGCTGCGCCTTTTCATTCGCGTCGACGAGGAGGCCCGTCTCGGCGTCGGCGATGAAGATGGCATCGGAGGCGCGTTCCATGAGCATCCGGTACTGTAGCTCTGAGGCTCGCATCGCCCGTTCGGCCTGCCTTTGCAGGGTCACATCGCGGGCATTGGTAACAATGCCGCCGATGGCAGGGTCGTGCAACAGGTTCGTGGCTACCACATCGAAGTCGATCCACCCGCCATCCGTTTTTCGGAAGCGCATCATCATGCGGTCCACGCCGCCAGGGTTCTGCGCCAGGGCGGCATACCTCGGAAGGATCTGTCCCACTTCGTCAGGATGCAGGAAATCAAAGGCGCAGGCTCCGACCAGGTTTTCATTCTCAAAGCCGGACAGTCGCGTCATGGAAGGACTCTGGTACAGAAGCGTGCCGTCCGGGCTGATGATCGAAACCACGTCGGACGAATTATGAATGAGCTTGCGGAAGCGTTCCTCGCTGGCCCGGAGCGCCGCTTCCGCTTCGTGTTGCGCTGTGATGTCTCGGCCCACGCAGAACATCAACCCGTCCTGCTCCGACCAGGTAGCCGTCCACATCATCGGAACATGGCCTCCATCCTTGCGGATGGACACGCTCTCGAAATGGTTTGCCGCTCCTCCGTTGATGATCGCCCGAATGGCGCGTTGGGTTTCTTCGCGCGCTTCCGGGTGGACGAGGCGGAGGTAGAACCATCCGACGATCTCCTCGGGACGGCGACCCCAGAGCCGTTCAGCCGCAGCGCTGACCTGAACGATGCGCCCTCTCCCATCGACGGCGCAGATCACATCCAGAGAGTGATCCATGATGAGCCGGTTGCTGCGCAGCGTTTCTTCCAGTTTTTGCCGCGCCAGCACCTGCTCCGTGACGTCTACGCCCTGCACGAAGATGCCCTTCGTGTGGCCGTCGGCCTCGCGCCAGGGCTGGTAGTTCAGGTTGATGAAGCGCTGTTCGAGCCTGCCGTTCCGGTAAAGCTGCACCGGCATTTCGTTTCCCGAAAAGGGTTCGCCCTGGTGGTAAACCCGGTCGAGCAACTCAAAGAAGCCCTGCCCTTCCACCTCCGGAAACACTTTCCGCACCGGTTTCCCCAGAAGGTCTCTACCGCCCACCAGTTCGTAGTAGCTCGGATTCGCCATCTCATAGACATGATCCAGGCCGCTCTGGACAGCGATGAACATGGGAGACTGGCTAAACAGTGAGCGCAGGCGCGTGCGCTCGTGTTCAAGCTCTTTCTGCGCTCTCACGACCTCGGTGATTTCTCGCCCGATGCCCACAACGCCGGTAACGGCGCCGTCAGGCTCCCGCAGCGGCGACATGACGGCCTGGATGTAGCGCGTCCCTTCTTTGAATTCCTGGGACCAGTTGTAGCGCACGGTTTCGCCTGCAAGCGCCCGGTCAGCCGCCGTTTCGTGGATGGCGGCTGCCTCGGGGCCGAAAACTTCAACTTGCGTTCTTCCGAGGAATCTGGTCTTTCGGAAATCCTCCCCGGCCATCCGGCTTCCGAAGACGCCGGTATGCCGTTTTTCAGGATCGAGCGTGAAGACGAGATCATCCATCGAGTTGACCAGCGTGCGGAAGCGGGCTTCGCTGGCCCTTAAAGCGGATTCAGCCTCTTTCTGCTCTGTGATGTCCGTCTCGATGCTCATGAAACCGGTGGGGCGGCCCGTCTCATCCAGCAGCGGCTGCACTTCCATGCGAACCCAGTACGTCTCGCCGGTTTTGCGCTGGTTGCAGGTCTCAATGGAAAAACCTCCCTTCTCCCTCATTTGCGCTTCGATGGACGCGGCAACCTGCGGGTCAAAGGCGCGGCTCGGAAACAACTCGAAGGGCGTGCGTCCTGTGGCTTCCTCCCTCGTATAGCCCGTAATGCGTGTAAAGCCCTCATTTACCCACTCGATTCGGCTGTCCTGGTCGGTGATGACTACCCCGTTCACCGTGCGGGCGGCCACCATAGCCAGACGTTTCAGTTCCGTATTGCAGGGCTGCGGCGGGGCCGTGTGAAACTGCTTCAGCGCGGCGGCAGTCATGTCCGCCAGATCA
>CBDUBU010000225.1:0-6740 GCA_965365465.1 uncultured Rhodothermaceae bacterium | reverse complement strand
CCAGCAAACGGCTCACGTCGTCGGTGACGCGGGCAGCCAAGCCGAATCGGGTGGTCGTGTAGATCCCCAGCATGACCGCGATGAACCCCCAGCTATACCCCCGGTGGCGCATACGGCGCACGAACCGAAGCGGCGAGGGATCGGCATAGGTGATCTTCCGACCCAGCACCTCCGTAAGAATGCGAGATGCCTCGGCGTAGGACAGCGCCTCGCTGCCGGTCAGGTCGTATGCCCTGTTGTAGTGCGCCGCACTGGTAAAGGCGTTCACAGCCACGGCGGCAATGTCCCGCACGTCGATAAAAGCCGTTTTGCCCTGCCCCGCAGGGACAAACACCTCGTCGAAGGCGATGAGATCGGCCCGGTGGGTCGTGCTCAGGTTCTGCATGAAGAAACCTGCCCGCAGAAAGGTGTACGGAATGCCGGAGGCCCGCACGTAACCCTCGATTTTTCGGTGTGGAACAAACCGGTTTTTCTCCACGCCGAGCAGGGAGAGCAATACGATTTGTTCTATGCCGGCCTTTCGCGCTGCTTCGACCGTGGCGGCCAGGATGGAAGCCCTCGAAACCGCCGGAGGCCGCATCAGGAACAACCGCCTGACCCCCTCAAAGGCCGCAACATGGGTTTCCGGTCGCTCGAAGTCAAAGGCGACCCGAGGGATCTCTTCCAGCTCGGTGTGGGCCTTCTCTACATCGCGGACGGCGGCCCTGACCGGCAGGCCCCGTTCGTGCAGCAGGCGCGCCACTTCCGCGCCCACATTTCCGGTAGCGCCGGTGACCAGGATGGATTGTTTCATTCCACGAAAATCAATTTGCCAGACACCCTCTGGCTTTTGCAACAACGCTCGCGTCTGAAAAAAACGGCAAGTACTTGGAGAATTGTTGCCTTCTCCAATATACTCTGGACAGAACACCCGTATCAACCCGCTTTTTCACTAGAACGATACCCTTATGCGACTTGCCGTATTCGGCGCTTCAGGAAAAGTTGGAAGCCTGATCGTGTACCAGGCCCTCGAAAAGGGTCATGAGGTGACTGCTTTCCTTCGCACCTCCTCCAAGCTGCAAGAGGCGGGGATTCCGGCCACACATGAACGGCTGAAAATCGTGCAGGGCGATGTCCACAACGCGAAGCAGGTTTCCGCTGCCGTGGAGGGACAGGAGGCGGTCCTCAGCGCGGTCGGGAGGACAAGAACTTCGGGCAAGGATGTACTGGCAGCGGCGGCCCGCAACCTCCTCAGCGCCATGGAGCAACACGACGTTCGGCGGCTGGTAAGCCTGCTCGGAGCCGGCGTCCCGGACTCCCGCGACAGCGCCTCGTTCGGGCGGTCGCTCATGCGCGGGGTGATGAAACTGACGGTGCGCGATATGCTGGAGGATGCCGACAGCCACGCCGACCAGGTCCGTGCGAGCAGCCTTGACTGGACAATCGTGCGCCCGCCCCGTCTCATCGACGGGCCGCGCACCGGCTCCTACCGGACGGGCTACCTGAATCTGGGGCCTATGGAAACCATTTCCCGCGCCGACCTGGCCGACTTCATGCTTCGTCTCGCCGTGGAAGGCGGCTACGAACGTGAAGCGCCTATGATAAGCTACTGATCCCCCTTTTTCTCCCTTAAGTAACCTCCCAACATGGCTGCCCGAACCACCTATGCACCCGTTTCCTACCGGAGGCTTCCGCTCTGGAAAGCGGGCCTGATCGCTGCCGCTGCGGCAGCCGTCGTGAACATTGCCATTTATTATGCCGGTCTCCCGGCAGGCGCTTTCCCGCGCGACGTGCTCGTTCCCAACGCCAACCAGCCGTTTACGATTTTTCCGATTCTTACCGCCTCGTTGATCGGCGTAACGATGGGGCTGCTGCTGTTCGCGCTGATCCGCCGGTTCAGCCGCAAGCCCCTGCGCATTTTTATCCCCCTGGCGGTTGTGGTGGGGCTGCTCTCGTTTTACCTGCCTTTTACCATTCCGGGAGCGCCGCTGCTCATGGTGCTTCTGCTCAACCTGATGCACGTCGTCGCAGCGGCGGCGACCTTATGGGCTGCCGCAAAAGCAGTGTAACATTCCACTAACCCCTTGCGCCCCTCATGGAAGACCTTCGCTATCCCATCGGTCGTTACACACCACCCGACCCGATCTCCGACGCCGACGTTGCGCAATGGATCAGCGAGATCGCCGACTTGCCGGCCCGTCTCCGCGCCGCCGTGGAAGAGATGACCGAAAGCCAACTCGATACGCCGTACCGGCCCGATGGGTGGACCGTCCGGCAGGTAGTTCACCACCTCGGCGACAGCCATCTGAACGCGCTGGCCCGCTTCAAATGGGCGCTGACGGAAGATGCCCCTACGATCATGTCGTACAAGCAGGACCAGTGGGTGCAGTTGCCGGATGCCAAACTGACTCCGGTGGCAACCCTGGATCTGCTCGACGCGCTCCATGCACGCTGGGTTGCGCTGCTGGGCGCCCTGACGCCGGAGGACCTGTCCCGCGTGTACGTACACCCGGACTCGGGGCCGACGCCGTTGCGGCGGGTCGTCGGGATGTACGCCTGGCACGGACGCCACCACCTGACCCACATCACCGCCCTGGCTGAGCGCATGGGGTGGTCTTCGGAATAACAGGAGCAAGGGAAAGCGTCGGCGCTCAGTGCTGAGCCGCCAGGTGCTCATCGAGCCAGTTGGCAATGCCGGAGAGGATCTCTTCTTTCTCCGGCTCGTTCAGCGTTTCGTGGTACAGCCCCTCGTAAAAGGAAAGTGTCTTGTCGGTCGAGGCGGCCTGCCGGTAGAGGTCGGCGCTGGCGCCTGCTTCGGTCAGGTGGTCGTCGGTGCCGTGGATCACGAGCACCGGAAGCTTGATCTGCCCCATCTGCTGCTCGACGCGGCGCCCGGCTCGCAGCAGTTCCATGCCGGGCCGCGCCCGGATGCGCCCGTGGTAGTTAAGCGGGTCCTTTTCGGCTTCCGCTACGATGGCGGCATCATGGGAGATCAGCGCCCGGTCTACGGCCATCGTCGGGAGCCGGGGAAACAGCGCCGAGATGATGCCGGAGACCCATTGCAACGCCTTCGGAACCTCGCCGCCGAAGCGGATCATCGGGCTGCTCAGGATCAGGCCGCTCAGGTTTTGACTGCGCTCCAGTGCGTAGAGCGCTGCAATGGTCCCGCCCATGCTGTGGCCGAGCAGGAACAACGGCTGCTCCGGCGCCTCTTTCCGGACGCGCTGGAGGAACAGGTGTAAATCGTCCAGATATTCGTCGAAGGAACGGACGAAGACGCGCGGGCCTTCGGATCGGCCATGCCCTCGCAGGTCGAACGTGTGTACGGCGTGACCGCGCTGGGTCAGATAGGAGGCCACGTGCGCGTAGCGGCCGCTGTGCTCGGCAATGCCGTGTACGATGACCACCGTAGACCGGCGTTCGTCTTCGGGCAACCAGCTTTGCTCGAAAAGCTGCAGACCGTCGGGCGTCGTGAACGTGCCCTGATGCCGGGGCAGCGCAGGAGTGAAAGCAGCAGTTGACATCAGCGTGTGAGCTTCTTCAGGCAGCCGGCTCCCCGGAAGGGCGCCGAAATCAAAAACACCTCTTTGTTGTATCTTTTGAAGTCCGAAGTTGTTGCCTCACAAGGGGGCATCGGGCTATCCTTTTTTGAAAGTTGGAGCCGGTTGTCAAGTAGAAGTCCGGCGCAAGGTAGGGCCGGGAAGTCGCTTCGGCAAGGAGATTCCACGGGCGGCAGCGCCGATGTCTCTGTTCGCCGGAATGTAGGAGAAGACCGAAATGGATACATACCACCCTGTCCCGCTACCGTTTTTGCACCGGGAGGAAAAAGAAATGCAAGAACGGGCACAGGCATTTTTCGATCTGATGCACAAGCGGCGCTCGGTGCGCGCCTTCAGCAGCCGCCCGGTTCCGCAGGCGCTGATCGAACAGGCCATACGAACGGCAGGCACGGCTCCCAGCGGGGCGCACCGGCAGCCGTGGCGCTTCGTGGCGGTAAGCGACCCGGCGGTAAAACAGCGCATCCGCCTCGCAGCAGAAGAGGAGGAGCGAGAGAGCTACAAACGTCGCATGTCTGAGGAATGGCTGGAGGCGCTGGCCCCTCTCGGCACGGATTGGCGCAAGCCTTTCCTGGAAACGGCGCCCTGGATTGTCGTGTGCTTTGCCGAGCAGTACGGCCTTACGCCCGACGGGAGCAAGGTGAAAAACTACTACGTCCAGGAAAGCTGCGGCATCGCGTGCGGTCTTTTCATAGCGGCGCTGCATTATATGGGCCTGGCTACCCTCACGCACACCCCCAGCCCCATGCGTTTCCTGAACGGCATCCTCGAACGCCCCGCCAATGAGAAGCCATACATTCTTTTCCCGATCGGGTATCCGGCGGAAAACGCCGTCGTGCCGGACCTGCAACGCAAGCCGCTCGAAGACATTGCTGTATGGTTTACCGCTGATGCGCGCCCTGACCTCCCTGTCGTTCAGAAAACCTTGCAGGCAGAGCGCGAGGCGCAGCCGACGGACCTGAGTGATCCCTCCCGAAGCCTTCCCTGAGCGCAGCGAAAGGGTCGCCGGGATGACAGGCGCACGGGTAGACACTCACGCAGCAGGGGTCATCCCCGTTTCAGGGAAAAGAAAAAGTCAGCGAGACGGTCTGGGGGTGTCGGAGACGGATACGGAATGCTCACCGGAGACGGCCCTGTCGGCTTGTTCGGTCAGATCGGGCGTTCCGGGGGCCGCTTCGGGATGCAGGGCGGCATCTTTTACCAGATCCACGTTCTCATCCTGATCGGCGTACTCATCCGCAAACATTTCCCACACCACCAGGAAGAATGCGGCGATGATCGGGCCGATGACGAAGCCGGAGATGCCGAACAGGGTGATGCCGCCCAGGGTGGCGAGCAGAATCAAAAAGTCCGGCATCTGGGTATCCCGTCCCACCAGAATCGGGCGCAGGAGGTTATCGACCAGCCCGATGATGAGCGTCCCGGCGGCGATCAGGATGAGGCCCTTGATGACCTGCCCCGTAACGATCAGAATGATGGCGGCGGGCAACCAGATGATCGCTGCGCCGATGGCAGGCAGGAACGACAGCAGCGTCATCAGGACACCCCAGAAAATGGGAGCGCCTATGCCGAGGACCCAGAAGAGCAGCCCTCCGATGGCGCCCTGCACGGCCCCCACGACCAATGTGCCTTTGATCGTAGCGCGGGAAACCTCGACAAACTTGGCAAACAAACGACGCTCCCGGTCGTCTCCCAGCGGAAGGGCGCGAATCAGGCCGTCGAGCATCCGGTTGCCGTCGCGGAGGAAGAAAAAGAGGATGTAGAGCATGATGAAAAAGAGCGCGGTAAACCGGAGCGCGTTCTGCCCCAGGTCCAGCGCCTTTGAGGCGATGAACTGGCTGATTGCCACGGCGCTCTGCGAGAGGTTCTGCGTGATACGCTCCGTTTCGACGCCCAGCCTGTCCAGATAACCCGTCACCTGCGGCAACGCCCCCCGAATGAGTTCGATGGGTTCCGTTACGTCGATCTCCCCGGAGGCAATGCGGTCATAGAGCGCAATGGATTCCCGCGCAACCGCCAGCCCGATGAGAAACAGCGGCAGAATGGCGATCAGAACAATCGTGAGCAGCGTCAGCAGCGAGGCGAGCGACTTGCGCTCCTTCATCACCCGCAGCCAGCGCTCCTGAAGCGGGCGGAAAAGCACAGCCAGCACGACGGCCCAGAACACCGGCAGCAGAAAGTCCCGGATCATGTCGAAAAAGAGCAGGGTCGTCAGCGCCAGCAGGGTGAAGAAGAAAATGTTCCGAACGGTTATGGGACGCATGATTTGTAAAGAGGATTGTTATGGGCCGAAGGCAAAAACCCTTGTTGCGCAGCGATCTCCTGCATTTCCACCTGCCGAAATCCGGCGTGCTTTTGTACAGCAAGCGGCAGGAAAGGGTGCAGCCGTACGCCGATTGTTACAACGGGCGGGGGAGAAGCCGCCTCACAGCGATGCCAGAAACCGGTGCATGAAATAAACAGCCACGGAACCCTCGCCCACGGCGGAAGCTACGCGCTTGACGGAACCGCTGCGCACATCTCCTGCGGCGAAAAGGCCGGGAACGTTCGTTTCGAGCAGAAAGGGAGGCCGCTCCAGGGGCCATGTCTTCAGGTGTCTTTCCGGGTCGAGGTCGGGGCCGGTCAGGATAAAACCCTGCCTGTCGCGTGCTACCGTGTCGCCGAGCCATTCCGTGTGGGGGGCTGCCCCGATAAACACGAACAGGATGCCCGTTTCTACCTGCTTGCGTGCGCCTGTCTGGTTATCGACAAGCGTAAGCCCCTCCAGCCGTTCCGCGCCGTGACAGGCTTCTACTTCCGTATTCAGACACACCTCGATCTGTTTGGTCTCTCGGATTCGGTGAACGAGGTAATGACTCATCTTCGCATCGAGCCGGCCGCCGCGCACGAGCAGCGTAACCTTGCGTGCATACTGGGCGAAAAAAAGGCACGCCTGCCCGGCGGAGTTGCCGGCGCCCACGATACAGACCTCTTCATCCCTGCAATTCAGCGCCTCTGTCAGCGTAGCGCCATAGTACACGCCGCGCCCGGCGAACCGATCCGCATCTTCAGCCGGCAACCTGGTCCAGGAAACACCCATGGACAGCATCAGCGCGTGGCAGGCAATCTCGCTGCCGTCCTGCAACGTAAGGTGTTTGTATGGACCATCCAGGCGCAGCGTGCGGACAGACTGGGGCGACAGGATTTCGACTTCAAAGCGGCGGG
>CBDUBU010000224.1:0-6817 GCA_965365465.1 uncultured Rhodothermaceae bacterium | reverse complement strand
CATGGTGGTCGCCGAGCTGAAGGAGCGCTGCACGAGGCAGGTATACGCATCCCGGAGGACATGGCGCTCGGAGGCTTCGATGACATTCCGATTTCACGGTACATGAACCCGCCGCTTACATCGGTGCATGTGCCGATTTATGAACTGGGCGCGCGCGCCATGCGGCAGTTGTTGCGGGCCGTGCGCGAAAAACCGGAGGAAAGGAGGCAGGACCTCTTGCCGGCCAATCTGGTCGTGCGGAGGTCGTGCGGGTGCGCCGTACAGGCGTAGGAGACGTTCACTAACTGTACAAACACAACCCATTCAAACCATTTCAAGAGGTCAATGTTTATGCAACGAAAAATTACGATGGCGCTGATGTTCTGTCTGTTCGCCGGCCTCGCGGCGCAGGCGCAACCGGTGCGCAACGGCGTCGACCTGATCTGGGCGCGCGACGTGCAGGGCGCCGAGCTTACGCTCGACGGGATGCTCGATGAAGCGGTTTGGGAACAGGCCGAACGGATCGACCTGCGCTGGAACGAAATGTCCGGCCTGCCGGGCAGCGGGCAGAAGATCGAAGGCAATTCGGTGCCTGCCGAACCGCTGGACCCGAACGACGGCACGCTTTACGTGCTCCGCGACGGCAACACCCTGTGGCTCGGTCTGCAAGTGCGCGACAAGTCCATCGGCGGCGGGCGCGCCCTGCTTGCAGGAAACTGGGACTTCGACGGCATCATCATGTCGATGACGAATCGCAATGCCCTGCCGGAGATGTACGGAGATAACTTCTTCATGTTCGGTTCCACCAACGCCGAGTTCATCTACGGGTGGTTTCATCCAGCAGATACGACCGAGACCGGAGGCCCTGTCCCAGGCATTATGCCGCGCGCCTTCGGCAACTTCGGCGTGGGCTTCGCGGATTCCATGAACACGCTGACGGAGGAAGATCTGGCGGTGTGGAATCATGCAACCACCGTCGAAGGCACGACCAACGATGACAGCGACGGCGACGACGTCGGGTATGTGATGGAAATGTGGATCGACCTGGCTGCGCTCGGCTATGACATGACGCAGGCGGGCGGCGATCAGGTAACGTTCAACATCGCCCTCCAGGATGCCGACTACCGCTGGCCGTACGTCGAAGAAAAGGGCTTTACGTCCCGCGTCTGGTTCCAGAACCAGTGGGCCAACAACTTCAACGAGGGGGTCGCCTACATCTACGGGGCGCCGGAAGTGACCGTCAGTTCGGGCGCTGCGCCGGAGGTGACGGATGCCGTGTTTACCGTCGGGCAGGGCGCTCCGACCGTGGATGGGATGCTGGATGAGGAAGCCTGGATGGAGGCCGACCCGATCTTTGCGCTCCAGTACCAGCCGCCGCAGGACGTGCTGGATATGCTTCCGGGCAATACCGCTTATATGTTCAGCTTCTTCCGCCCTGATCTGAACGGAGACGACCCCAATCCGCCTGTGCTGGACCCCTCTCTGGCAAAAGTGAAGATGCTGGTGGACGACAATACGCTGTATATCGGCGTCGATGTCGAGGATCAGGCCATCAGCGGCATGGGCGGGGAGAGCGGCATGGACGGCATCCGCTTCGCCATTCGCACGCTGGACAGCCTGACCACGCGGGGCACGCTGTCCTCCCGGCAGATCGAGTTCAGCATCGACTCGACAGGAGCCGTCCGCTACGGCGCCGAGGCCGTCGCCATGCGCGAAGCCGACCCGATGTCCGTGGAAGCTGCCGTTGCGCTGAAGGGCGCCTCGACGGTTGCGGACCCGACAGACGTGGATGAAGGCTATACGATGGAGATTGCCATCGACCTGACCAAGACCTTCGGCTATCCGGAAGGGCTGGGCGACGGGCGCTTCTGGATGTCGGTCAATTTCTTTGACGGGGATTCCTTTGAAGATGCCGGCAGCGACTATGCCACCCGCATCTTTATTGGCGGCGAACGCGGCGATGGCGCTTCCGTTTACGGCTTCCTGAGTCCTTCCGGCGGCGTGGCGAACGAGCGGGAAAGCGACCTGCCGGAGCGGATCGCGCTGCTGGGCAACTACCCGAATCCGTTCAACCCTGCCACGACGCTGCGCTTCGACCTGCCGCAGGCAGGCGACGTGACGGTGCAGGTGTTTGACGTGCTTGGTCGTCAGGTGACGGAGCTTCAGCTTGGCGCGCAGGTTGCCGGTCGTAACGAGATGCGTTTCGACGCATCGAGCCTGGCTTCCGGCGTGTACCTCTACCGCCTCGAAGTGACCAACCAGGCCACCGGAGCGCTGCAAGCCAGCGATGTCGGACGGATGATTCTGGTGAAGTGAGCCTGGCTTGTTTTCTTTGCAGACCAGGGCGCCGCCGCAGGGGCAGTATGTTGCCTCACTGCGGCGGCGTCCTGAACTGTAGGTTAACGTCGGGCAAAAAAACATGAGCACCCCCCCGCGCCTGTCATCTCGATGGGTTCTCTGATTTCCCGGTATGCCTGAACGACGACCCCTCCTGAAAATTGGCATCGCCGGGCCGTCCGCCTTGCAAACCTGGGTCAGGCGTCCCGGCTTTCTTTCGGGAAAGGATGTTCACGCAGGCGCGACACACCAGTAAGTGGCGTCGCTTCCCCAAAGCGTCATCCGGAGCCTCCGGCGAAGAGGCTATGTCTGACACAGGGCAGGCGGCGCGGAAGGGGGAAACAGGATAAAAAAGCGCACTCATACGCGCTACGGAACATGACTTCGGTATTCAGAACGGGGAACCGGCGCAGGTGGTGGTTAGCCTGTGCGTTCTTGCTGCTGCCGGCCCTCACGGCATGGGCGCAGACAGGCAAACTCGCAGGACAGATCGTGGACCAGAACGGCGAGCCGGTCATCGGCGCGACTGCCCTGATCGTAGGCACGACGCTCGGCGCGGCGGCGGACGTGAACGGGCAGTATGCCGTCATTCAGGTTCCTCCCGGCACGTATAGCGTTCGCTTCAGCAGCATCGGCTACCAGACGAAAGTGGTCGAGGGCGTCCTCGTCAGCACCAACCAGACCACCACCCTCGACGTTACCCTCGGCGAGGAAGTGATTCAGGGCGAAGAGGTGGTCGTCACGGCGGAACGCCCTATCGTCGATGTTTCGCTGACCAGTTCCATGTCCACGCTTTCCCGGCAGGACATCGCGGTGCTGCCGGTGCAGGCGCTCGACGACATCGTTAACCTGCAAGCAGGCGTCGTGGACGGTCACTTCCGGGGCGGACGCACCGGCGAAGTGCAGTACCAGGTGGACGGTATGTCCGTGAACAACCCCTACGACAACCAGTCCACGCTCAAGCTCGACCGCTCGGTGTTGCAGGAGGTCCAGGTGATCCAGGGCACGTTCGACGCCGAGTACGGGCAGGCCATGAGCGGGGTCGTCAATGCGGTCCTGCGCAGCGGCGACGAGGACCGTTACGAGTTCGCAGCCGAGGTCTTCATGGGCGATTTCCTCAGTCCGGGGAATGACTCGACCCTCGTTCGGTCGCGTTTCGAGGGCGAGCGCGAGGTGGCGTTTTACCCTCATATCAACGACCTCGACCCCCTTACCCGCCAGAACTATCAGTTCAGCCTCAGCGGGCCGGTCCCGGTGCTGCCGAAAACCACCTTTCTGGTCAACGGCCAGCGTTTCGTGGACGAGGGGCACCTGATGGGCGAGCGGACGTTCCTTCCCACCGACAGAAACGATTTCGAGCAGCGCATCTTCAATCCCACCGGCGACAACGCGCTCGTGCCGATGAACTTCACCCGGCAGTGGTCGTGGCTCGGCAAACTGACGAACCGTTCGATCAAAAATATGCAGGTCGGCTACCAGTTCATCGCCGACGACATCGAGCGGCAGGGGTACAACCACGGCTTCCGGTTCAACCCGGAGGGCAGCAAAACGGCGCAGCAGGTTTCCTTCGTGCATGGCCTGGATCTTACGCATACCCTGTCAGACCGCCTGTTCTACGAAGTGAGCCTGCGCCAGAATTACTTCGACTACAAAGACATGAAGTACGAAAGCCTGGGCACGCCGCCGCCGGGCGCGGGCACGCGCTATGCATTGCCCGAAGACTCGCCGTACTTCATCCCCGGACAGCCGCGCGGCGACGCTAATTTCCAGGAAGGAGCCGTCGTTCAGGGCGTAGACCTGGGCCGGTTCGTCCAGCGTACGAATTCATGGGTCGGCAAGGCTGCCCTTACCGGCCAGGCCACGAAAGTCCACCTGCTGAAGGCTGGCCTGGAGGCGCAGATCTCGGATCTGGAGTTCGGTTCACCGGGCCAGATCGTCCCCACGGTCATCAACGGCGTGCAGGTGCTCGGCGTGCTCCGGGATACGCTGGAGGCGCAGGTGAATACCTACAACCCGATCCAGGCAGCAGCTTTCGTGCAGGATCGCATCGAGTGGCGCGACCTGCGCGTGCGGGCCGGCGTCCGGCTCGAATACTTCGACGCGCGGGCCACCGTGCCGAGCAACCTGGCAAACCCGGCCAATTCCATCGAAGGCGCGCCGGAATCGAGGCCTGTGGATACGGCCCCGAAACTTCGGGTAGCGCCCCGCATCGGCATCTCGTTCCCCATTCTGAACCAGGCATCGATGTTCTTCTCCTACGGCCACTTCTACCAGATGCCCGGACTCGGAGAGATGTTCAGAAACTCGAACTATGCCATCCTCGAAGACTTGCAGGCCGGGGCCGTCAGCTATGGCGTGCTCGGCAACCCGGATCTCAAGCCGGAATTCACGGCGCAGTACGAGTTTGGCTTCAAATCGGAAATCACAGACTTCTTCGGGCTGGATCTCAGCCTGTTCTACAAAGACATCCGCGATCTGCTGGGCGTGGAGTTCGTCCAGACCTACACGGCCGCCGAATACGCGCGGCTGACCAACATCGACTTTGGAGGCGTGCGTGGCTTTACGCTCGCCCTCGACCAGCGCGGCCCCGGCCCGCTCAGCACGTCGCTGGACTATACGCTGCAGAACGCCGTCGGCAACGCCAGCGATCCGCGCGAAACCGCCAACCGGGCGGAGGCCGGAGAGGACCCGCGCCCGCGCCAGGCGCCGTTCAACTGGGACCAGCGCCACACGCTCAACGGTACGGTGGTCTGGTACGAACCGGACAACTTTTCCATCACGGGCATCGTGCGCTTTGCCAGCGGGCAGCCCTACACCCCCTCCATCAGCACCGGCTTCGGAGCGAATCTGGAGACCAACTCCGGACGCAAACCCAGTTTCGTCACGGTGGACCTGCGCGCCGAAAAGTTCTTCAACGTCGCGGGGATCAACTGGACGGCGTTTGCGCGTGTCTTTAACCTGTTCGATCAGCATTACACCAACGGGTTCGTCTACGCGGATACCGGCAGCCCGTACTACACCCTGGACCCGGTGCAGCAACGCAATCCGAATCCGGCCCGGCTTAACCCGCCGCGGCGCGTGGAAATCGGGGTTTCGCTGCGTGGGATGATCCGGAGGAATTAGCCGGATGGTTTTGAAGGGTCGGGCGCCCGTCGTCGCTGCTTCCGATCCTCCGTCAAGCATGTGTTAATCGACAATTATGAAGCGCCTGTTTTTTCGTTTTCTTTGCTGCGGTCTCCTGGCCTTTCCCCTCTCAGGTCAGGCGCAGCAGCTGGAGCCGGTGACGCCGCCTGCCTTGCGCGGGCGGATCGACGCGGAACGATCCGGCATTCACGACGCCAACCGAATCCGTACGCTGTTTTACAACTACGGCATGGTGGGCGACTTCCAGGTGGACCCCGACCTGAGCGTGTTTCACTCCGTCGAGGTGCCGAAGGGGACAGGGCTTAACTATTCGGATGGCATCACCCCGTTCGTGCTGGCCCGCGTCACCCAGGAGAATGGGCGGCAGGCCGAAATCATGCTCACCGGCTTCCGCGAGCGGCAGGCGACAAGCCCGTTTTCCAACCGCGTCATGCGGTTCGAGCCGCGCCCCGGATACGCCGAGCCGGACCCCGGCATCAACAAGGGCCGCTCCATTGCCATCAGCAACGACCCGCGCACCTGGCCGGGCGCCGCCGACGCCTCCGGACAGATCAACCCGGCTTCCAACCCCGAAAATTGCTGGATCGATAAGGTCGATGACCCGGACGACCCCGGCTGGTGCGGCTCGTGGAACGGCTTTTTCGGCAAACGCCCGAATGCCGACCAGGAATCGTTCTTTGTGATGGATGACAACCTCTACGATGCCTGGAACTTCTACCCGGACGGCCGGGACCGCACACGCCGGGGCCTGGGGCTGCGCGTGGAAGTGCGCGGTTTCCAGTGGGCCAATCCCCAGGCCCAGAACGTGATCTTCTGGCACTACGACATCGTGAATGAGGGCACGACCACCTACGATGACATCGTTTTCGGCCTCTACATGGACTCCGGCGTGGGCGGCTCGGCCCGCTCCTGCGACGGCGTGGCGGAATCCGACGACGACAATGCGTTTTACAACCGGGACTTCGGCCTGAACCTGGTCTACACCTGGGACAAGGGCGGGCGCGGCGTGAGCCTCAGTTCTGTGTGCGAACCGACCGGCTACCTGGGGTATGCCTACCTCGAAACGCCGGGCAATCCCTTCGACGGCGAGGACAACGACCAGGATGGCATCCGCGACGAACGCCGCGACAGCGGCCCCGGTCAGAAAATCACCGGTCAGGATGCCATCCGGTCCTACGTGCAGGCCAACTACGACCTCGCCGCGTTCGAGCGCGAATACGGCCCCGTCGAGGAGCGCCCGGCTTACGTCGCGGGCGTGTGGTGGACCGGCGATGAGGATATGGACTGGCTCGCCGAGTTCAACGATACCGGCGCCGACGGCATCTTCACAGACGACGACAACCCTTCGGATTCCGGC